>CAJTKW010000022.1:4791-63209 GCA_910577035.1 uncultured Acetatifactor sp. | reverse complement strand
GTCTTCGGGCTGCTGGCATGAATCACACGCCCCCCGCCGATATACAAAGCCACATGGTTGATCCCCCCGGAAGCGTTGCTGTAGAACACCAGATCCCCGGGCTGCAGCTCGGATGCCTTGATCTTCGTCCCGTGAGTTGACTGTGCCGCCGCGGTGCGGGACAGCTTCACGCCAAACTTCTTAAATACGCTGAGTACAAATCCGGAACAGTCGGCACCCTTTGTCAGGCTGGTTCCTCCCCAGACATAGGGATTTCCAAGAAACTGCTTTGCATACTCCACCAGCTCTACTCTGACATCGGACACGCCCACGCCGTACAGAAGCTCCGTCATGGTAACCGCCGTATCCAGCCTTTCATTCACCGTTACATACTCGGCGGCTACATACGCTTCCTCACCGTCGATGGATACCTTGACCCAGCCCTCAAGGGTTTCCACATATTCCATTTCTTCACCCTTGGGCACCTGCGTCAGTATGGCACTGTCCGTACTTGCCTGTTCCCTTACGTTCAATCCGTCCACGTTTGCCACTGCTACCGTGCTGACAATACTGTTTGCCTTCATCTTGGCATCCGGTCCCGTCAGCAGGTAATCCAGGCTGACATAGCCGTCCACCTCTCCGGAGATAATATGTGCCCATCCGTCCCCGGTCACTTCCAGTACCTCGCAGGCGGAATTTTTCGGCATCTTTCCCACCAGCTTGCCGTCTATGGCCGGGACTGCCCGGACGTTCAGATTGCCGCTCTCCACATCTGCAATGCCGATATTGGTATACCCCCAGGAAGCTCCCTGGGCCTGGGCCGCTGCCGCAAGGTATTCCTCGGTAGACAGCCTTGCCTCCAGCACGGAAGCAATCCCCGCCATGGGCATGACGGCTTCCTCCGCCGAAGCCTGTATGGGCTGCGCGCACATGGCAAGCACCAAACCCGCGGAAACAGCAGCCGTCAACCTCTTATGCTTATGTTTTAAAATATTCATTGGTATTTTCCTCAAATTTGAATAGTTGTTTACAAATATGTTACAGAATTATTACGCTAAGCAAATTATACAATCTGCCCGGGCTTCTGTCAACCACCAAATTAAAAGAAAATTAAAGAATTTTAACGGAATATTAACTGTTACAAAATTCAGGCTTCTGCAGCCTCCGCTTCCTTCTCCGCATCCACAATGGCAAAGGCTATATTCATGGCATGGTCCGCCACCCTCTCCAGGCCGGACACCACATCGGAAAAGATCATGCCCGCCTCCGGTGTACACTCTCCCCTGGTCAGACGCTGTACGTGAAACCGCTGCAGCTCCCGCTCCTTTGCATCCACCATGTCCTCCAGGCTTCTGACCTCTTCCATATGGGTCTCGTCACCCTTGACAAACATGGCAATTGCATACTGGATCAGCTTATTTACCATATCCAGCATCTCTCCCAGCTCTTTCTGGGCTTCCTTACTGAAGGAGGCTCCGCCCTCCCTGCGCTGTCTCGCGGCATCCGCCACGTTTTCTGCATGGTCGCCGATCCTTTCAATATCATTCACTACATGGAACAGGGCGCCCAGGCTTTTCAGATCCTCTATGGGAAGTGTGGTCTGGTTAATCTTCACCAGATAATCCGTGATGGCATGGTTCAGGAAATTAATGTTTTTCTCCACCTCGTATACTTCCTCAATATCTTCCTCGTCCAGGGTAATCAGCGCATTCATGGCCCGATTGAGGTTTTCTCCGGCCAGGGATGCCATACGGTCCAGCTCCTTGATGACTTCCACCACCGCCGTAGCCGGATTAAACACCACCTTGTCACCGATATATTTCAGCTGATAGCTCTCCCTGTAGCCCACCTTTTTGTCCTCACCGGGCACACAGATACAGGCCAGCTTCACAATCCATGTTGCAAACGGAAACAGCACCAGCACCTGGAATACCTTTATCAGGATATGTGCGTTTGCCACAAAGCGCCCCTTGTCGCTGGAGATTGTCCAGATCAGCTTCATGACAGGCTCCTGGGCCGCGAAAAGAATCACATACAGGATCACCGTACCGATCACATTGAACCAGAAATGGATCAGCGCCGTTCGCTTGGCGTCCTTTTTGCCCGCAAGGGAAGTCAGCAGCGCCGTCCCGCAGGCGCCGATATTACAGCCTAAGATAATATAGAGCGTAATCGGCAGGGGAAGGAGGTCCTGATTTGCCAGAAGCAGCGTGATGCTCACCGTCACGGACGAGCTCTGGATCACGGCAGTCAAAGCCAGGCCTACAAGGGTAGCCATAAAAGGATTCTTAAGGGAGGCCAGCAGATTTACGATTTCCGGCACATCCTTCATGCCCGCCATGGATGCGGACATCGTGCTGATCCCCAGAAACAGCACGCCGAAGCCGATAATAATATCCCCGCATTTTTTCACCTTTTCATTCTTGATAAACATGGCGATCAGCACACCCGTCAAAAGAATCACGGGGGCAAGCGCCGAGAAATGAAAGGAAACCAGAAGTGAAGTAACGGTAGTACCAATGTTTGCTCCGAAGATAACCCCCGCAGCCTGATAAATATTCATCAGCCCGGCATTTACAAAGCTGACCACCATCGCCGTACAGGCGGAGGAAGACTGAATAATACCGGTGAATACAATACCCACCAGCAGACCGGTAAAGCGATTGGTAGTAAATATCTCCAGAATGTGCCGCAGCCTGGCTCCGGCAACCTTCTCGATGGAATCGCTCATAACCCGCATTCCGAACAGAAAAAGTCCCAGACCACCTGCCAATGACAAAAATATGCTTACATTCATGCTAACCTCCGTATATTGCTGAAAGCCCTTTTCCTGTGTAATACCCTGTATGGCCTAAAAAGCGCGCCATTTCTCCCCTGCCGCAATATCCTCTTCCAGCTGGCGCCGCAGTGCCTCCACATCCTGAAAATGCTGCTCCGGCCTGCGGAACGCGTGCAGATATACCTCTATATCCTCGCCGTAGATTTCTCTGTTAAAATGATAGAGATAGGATTCGATCCCCATAAGCCCGGCATCCGTCACCGTGGGCTTACAGCCTACATTGCTGAGGGCCCTGTAGGTCCGGCCTCCTGCCCGCACGCTGGAATAATAGACTCCCGCCGGCGGCAGGAGCTTGTCCGGCCCCGGAAGGATGTTGACCGTGGGAAAGCCCAGTGTCCTGCCAATGTGCATTCCTTCCACCACTCTCCCTGCAACCATGTAGGGCATGCCCATCAGCTTCTCCGCCGTTACAAGGTCTCCGCTTTCCACCTTGCTGCGCAGCCAGGTGGAGCTGACCTCCCTGCCGTCCAGGCAGGCCTTCTCTATGGTCTTCACCCGAAAACCCAGCTCCGGCCCCAGTTTCCGCAGGAAAGCGGCGTCTCCTGCTCCTTCCGCTCCAAACGACAGGTCATTCCCGGCGGCAATAAACCTGGTATTCATGCGCCTGGCCAGTATATCCCTGACAAACTCCCCGGGGGGGATTGCCGCCGTCTCTGCCGTCATAGGGAATTCAATCAGTATATCAATATTCATGCGTTCAAATAACAGCCGTTTTTCCTGCTTCGTCGTCAGCTCAGGACCGTCGGAACGTCCAAACAGCACCGCCGGGGGCGGGTCAAAGGTAAAAATGCACGTTGCCAGCCCTCTGCGCTTATAGGAAAGAATTTCTTCCAGAAGCCGCCTGTGACCGATATGTACCCCGTCAAATTTACCGATTGCCGCCGCAGTCTCCTTCTCCAGGTAAAAATCAGTTGTATTGCTGATAATCTCCATAACGCCACCGTCCCTGTCACAAAAACATCTTCACCGGCCTGTACCACTGCCTCTGCTCATCATATGTATAAATACCGGCAAAGCTTCCGTCCCCGCGATAAAAGCGGACCCACCTCCCGGCCTCAAGCCGGATGTTCTCCGCCGTCTGCAGGGGGGAGACTGCATTGCCGTTATCCAGAAGCCGCCTGTATTCGTCGCTGACATGCAGCAGCGGGCAGTCTGCAAATACACTGTCCACCGGCAGCACGGCCTCCGCCAGCCTGTCCTCGTCTCTCATCTGCTGCAGCTGTCCTAATGTCAGGGCCTCCGCCAGGGTAAAACGTCCCACCCTTGTCCGCCGAAGGCTCTGCATGACGCCGCCGCATCCCAGCCTTGCCCCAATATCCGCGCAAAGCGTCCTGATATAGGTACCCTTGGAGCAGACCACACGCATCCTCACCATGGGCAGCCTGCATTCCAGGATCTCCAGCTCCGGAATCTGTACCCGCCTCGCCCTGCGTTCCACTTCTTTACCGGCTCTTGCCAGCTCATACAGCTTCCTGCCGTTCACCTTCAGCGCCGAATACATGGGCGGTATCTGGTCATATTCTCCCTGAAATCCTGCGCAGGCGGCACGTACTTCCGCCTCCGGAACCTCCACAGGCTTCTCTGTAAGCACCTGTCCCGTAATGTCCTGGGTATCCGTCTCCACACCCAGCAGCAGCTCCGCCACATATTCCTTGTCCCTGTCAGCCAGCATGTCGCACAGCCTGGTGCCGCTGCCCAGGCATACGGGAAGCACCCCCGCAGCCATGGGATCCAGCGTGCCGGTATGCCCGATTTTCTTCTGTCCGCAGATTCCCCGCATCTTTGCCACCACGTCATGGGAGGTAAAACCGGGCTCCTTGTCGATGATAATGATTCCGTTGACCATGGCTATGCCTCTGATTTCTTCAACTGCTCTTCCACATGCAGAGACAGATTATTGATACAATCGTAAAAATTTCCGTGCATAATACAGCCTGCCGCCCTTGCATGACCGCCGCCGCCGAAATAAGCCGCCACCTCCGCCACATTCACCGATTCGTCGGAACGCAGGCTCACCTTGTATTCCTGCACCCCCGTTTCATACATAAAGATGGCACAGGAGATGCCTTCAATATTGCGCAGCTGATTTACAATGCCGTCCATGTCCTTGGATCCCACGTCATAGAATTCCATGGTCCTGCGGCTGATTCCGCTTACAATACACCTGTTATCCAAAAAGCGTATGCTTTCCAGCAGCGCCCGTCCCATTATCTGGCTCTGCACATAGGTCTTTTGATAAAAGGTCTCCCGGATCAGCCTGGAGAAGTCAAAGCCATAGGAAATCAGCTTTGCACCCTTTTCCATGGTAGCAGGAGTGGTATTGGCATACTGGAACACACCTGTATCATGAATCATACCGATGTAGATTGCCATGGCCATATCCCTGTCCAGCTTTTCCTGATCGATCAGGTCATAAACCAGCTCACAGGTGGATCCCACCTCCGGCCGGATATAGTTTACGTCACCCGCCCCGGTATTGCTGATATGATGATCGATATTGACAGTCTTCCCTGCCGCCCGGAAATACTTTTCCGCCTCTCCCAGCCGCGTATCGTCGCAATCCATGGAAAAGAACACGTCAAAGGGCTCCTCCTCGGGAAAACGGGAGTCAATCTCGTCAAAGCCCCTGATTTCCCTGAATATTTCGGACGGCTTTTCCAGAAATACTTTGATCTCCGCTTCCGGCAGACACTTCTGTAAATACATGCGCAGGCTTAAAACTGCGCCCACACAGTCCCCGTCAGGCCGCACATGGCCGCTGATGCCAATTCTCCTTGCATCCTTACATTCTTGAATCAGGTTCATCTTTACTCTCCGTTGCCGCCCCGCTCCGTTCCTCGTCCAAGGCAATCACCTCGTCGATCCTGCGGGACATATTTACACCATACTCTATGGATTGATCCACGATAAAGGTAATATCCGGCGTATTGCGCAGATTCACAATCCTGGCAAGCTGCCTTTTGATGAATCCCTCAGCGCTTTTCAACCCCTGCAGCGTGTTCTGCCTGGCTTCCTCGTCGCCCAGGACACTGATCCATGCCTTGCAGCTCTTTAAATCCGGAGCCACCTCCACAGAGACCACACTTGTCCACGGGCTGATCCTCGGATCCTTGATCTCCCCACGGATAATCTCTGCCAGCACACGCTGCACCTCCCCGTTAATGCGGGTATTTTTGATACTGTTCTTTCTCATTCTTCCTTAACCTTCCAGACACGCCGCACCGGCGGCGGTTCAAACTTACCTGGGTACTTCCACCATAATATATGCCTCGACTGCATCCAGCTCCTGTATCTGGTCAAAGCCCTCAAACACAAGTCCGCACTCAAAGCCTTCTTTCACTTCCTTCACATCATCCTTAAAACGCTTCAGGGATGCCAGCGCGCCTTCGTAGATCTGCTCGCCGCCGCGGCTGATACGAATTTTGCAGCCTCTCTGGAAGATACCGTCCCTGACATAAGAGCCGGCGATATTGCCGATCTGGGAAGCCTTGAACACCTGGCGGATCTCGGCATGGCCGATGACCTTCTCCTCAAATACGGGATCCAGCATTCCCTTCATGGCAGTCTCAATATCCTCAATTGCCTGATAGATAACTCTGTACAGCCTGACATCCACACCTTCCCGCTCTGCGGTAGCCTTTGCGGTGGCATCGGGCCGGACATTGAAGCCGATGATGATCGCATTGGAGGCGCTGGCCAGAGTCACGTCCGACTCATTGATCGCTCCCACGCCGCCGTGGATGCACTTGACCACAACCTCTTCGTTGGACAGCTTCATCAGGGATTGCTTCACCGCCTCTACGCTGCCCTGCACATCGGCCTTGACGATCAGGTTCAGCTCTTTCAGATTGCCCTCCTGGATGCGTGAGAACAAATCATCCAGAGACATCTTCGACTTGGTTTCTTCCAGCTTTCTCTCCTTATTCTGTGCCAGATAGGTATCCGCGTAGGATTTTGCAGTCTTGTCGCTCTCATGGGCCAGGAACACCTCTCCCGCGCTGGGTACGTCGGATAATCCCAGAATCTCCACAGGTGTGGACGGATCCGCGGATTTCACCCGTTTCCCCTTGTCGTCGATCATCGCCCTCACCTTGCCGTGGCAGGCTCCCGCGGAAATAAAATCACCCATATGCAGCGTGCCCTTCTGCACCAGCACCGTGGCTACAGGCCCTCTGCCCTTATCCAGCTCCGCCTCAATGACAAGGCCCCTCGCCCGGCGGGCAGGATTTGCCTTCAGCTCCAGAATATCCGCCGTAAGCAAAATGGTCTCCAGCAGGTTTTCAATACCTTCACCGGATTTGGCGGACACGGGAACAAACTCCGTACTGCCGCCCCAGTCGGTAGCGATCAGCTCATACTCCGTCAGCTCCTGCTTGACACGCTCAATGTTGGCAGAGGGCTTGTCGATCTTGTTCACTGCCACGATAATCTCGATACCTGCCGCCTTCGCATGGCTGATTGCCTCAACCGTCTGGGGCATCACACCGTCGTCTGCCGCCACCACCAGAATCGCAATATCGGTAGAATTGGCCCCCCTCATACGCATGGCAGTAAACGCCTCATGCCCGGGAGTGTCCAGGAACGTAATCTTCCTGCCCTTAATATTCACCGTATAAGCGCCGATATGCTGGGTAATGCCGCCGGCCTCACGGTCGGTAACGTTTGTCTCACGGATTGCATCCAGCAGAGATGTCTTGCCGTGATCCACGTGGCCCATGACACAGACCACAGGCGGCCTTTCCACCAGAGTCCCTTCTTCCTCCTCGTCCTCCTTTAAGAGCTCTTCGATCACGTCAACCTTGACCTCCCTTTCACAGAGGACGTCATACTCCATGGCGATATTCTCTGCGTCCTCATAGGAGACCTCCTGGTTCACAGTGACGATCTTACCCTCTAAGAAAAGCTTCTTCACGATTGCCGCGGGCTGAAGCTTCATCTTCTCGGCAAGCTCCTTGATGGTAATCGTCTCCGGGAGGATAATCACCTTGATTGCCTCCTCCGCCGTCTCTTCCTTTTTCTTCTCAGGCTTAATAAAGCGGCCCGGCCTGTTCTTCAGGGCCTCTTCCTCCTCGTAGATATGGTCTTTTCTGGACCGCTTATCCTTCTCGATATTACTTGCGCGTCTCTTCTCGTCGTCGCGCCTCTTTTCCATATCCTTTGCAGGTGCTTCCCCGGCAAAGCCTTTATTCTGGTTTCTGTCCCTGTAGCCGGCTCCCGGACCGCCGTTTCCTCTGCCGTCCCGGGATGCGCCGCCGGGACGCTGGCCGCCGCCGGGACGCTGGTTGCCCCCCGGACGGGGGGATCCGCTGTAGCCGCGGCCGCCGCCCTGGCCAAACCCGGAACCGGGACCTCTGCGTTCTCCCTGTCCGCCGTTTTCACCCGGCCTGCCGCTTCTCGTATACCCGTTTCCCCGGTCTCCCCTGGGGGCACCGGTACCGTTTCCGCCTCTGGACTGGAACTGCCCGCGGTCCGGCCTGTCTCCTCTGGGCCCGCCCTGAGGTCTGCCGTCGCGGCCGCCCTGATAGCGGTTATCCTGCCCGCGGCCTTCCTGTCCACGATTATCCTGTCCGCGGTTATCCTGCCCACGGTTGTCTCTTGCCCCGGGCCTTTCCTCCTGGCGGTGCTCGTTTCTTTCCGGCCTGTTATCCTTAGGCTGCACCTGCACGATTTCCGTCTGCACTGCAGGCTTTACCGGCGTTTCCTTTACCTCCCGCTTTTCCGGCTCGGCTTTGGGCTTTTGCGGCGGTCTGGAAGGCACCATCTGCACGCTTGGCGTGGGAGACGGCGGTGTCAGGGGCTTGATGGGCGTTCGTACAGGAGCCGGGTTTTGGTTTCTGCGGTCGCCGTAGCCTTTGTTCCCGTTACCTCCCTGAGGCTTTCTCTGTCCGTCCTGAGGCCTTCCCCCGTTTCCACCCTGGCCGTAACGCTGTCCTGACGGCTTGGAGCTTTGCGAATTTTGAGAATTATTCACAAAAATAATCGTCTTCTTCTTTTTCGGCGCCTCCTGGGGCGATTTGGCCGGTTTGTTGGGAGTCTGGGCCGCGCCGCCCTCTTTGGGGGCTGCCTTTGCCGGTGCCTCAGATACCTTCCCGGGCTTATCCTGACCCTTTCCGAACGCCTTTCTCACGGATTCCGCCACATTTTCTTCCACAGAGCTGCTTGCGGATTTCGCCTCGATACCCTGTCCCTGCAGAAAGCTCTGTATCTCTTTACTCTGTTTATCTAATTCCTTAGCGAGCTCATGTATCCTAATCTTCGCCATTCTTTCCTCCATCTCCACCCTCAATGGTGCCTTTCCATTCTTTCTGTTGCTCCGTTATCAAACCGCTTACCGCATTTGCCAGCCCGGCGTCGCACACACACACCGATGACCGGAGTTCCTTTCCGATCGCATGCCCCAGACTTTCCTTCGTCCCCCACCGGCAGACCGGAACATGGTAATAACTGCACTTATCGGTGAACAGCTTAACCGTATTGTCGGACGCATCCTGCGCTACTATCACCAGACTGGCAGATCCCTTTTTAACTGCCTCCAGCGTCTGCAGCTCTCCGCTGACCAGGTTGTGTCCTTTCATGGCAATTCCCAGAAGTGAAAAAATCTTATTCTGTCTCAATGTGATTAAATTCCTCCTCCAGAATGTCATACACTTCGTTTGGAATACTCATCTTAAAAGAACGCTCCAGCCCTTTATTCCTGCAGGCCTTCTGCAGACATTCCCTGCTCCTGCATATATATGCGCCTCTTCCGTTCTTTTTACCTGTTGTATCCAGACAAATCTGATTTTCCGCCGTCTTCAGGACTCTTACCATGTCCTTCTTTCCCTTCATCTCACCGCAGCCCACACACTGCCTCAAAGGTATCTTTTTTGCCATATCTCTTACTCCTGAACAGGCTCCCCATACTCACCCTCTTCATACTCTTCGCCGGCCGGCTCTTCTCCGTATTCAGCCTCGTCCCCGTACTCTTCGCCGCCGTATGCCTCACCGTCTCCATACTCTTCGCCGCTTCCGTATTCACCCTCGTCCTCGTATTCCTCCTCGTCCAGGTAATCCTCGTACCGGAAGCCGGGAGCATCCTTTGCCTGGGTCTCGGATTTAATATCGATCTTATAACCGGTAAGCCTTGCGGCAAGCCTCGCGTTCTGCCCCTCTTTACCGATCGCCAGGGAAAGCTGGTAATCCGGAACCACTACCTTGGCCGTCTTTTCGTCGGGATCCGCAAATACCGCCACGATCTTTGCCGGGGAGAGCGCATTCTGGATCAGCAGGCCGGGGTTCTCGTCCCAGTTTACAATGTCAATCTTCTCGCCCCGCAGCTCCTCTACAATGGCATTGACCCTGGCCCCGTTCATACCTACGCAGGCGCCCACCGCATCCACATTGGGATTGTTGCTCCAAACCGCGATTTTCGTACGGCTGCCCGCCTCTCTGGCAATACTCCTGATCTCCACGGTGCCGTCCTTGATCTCTGTCACCTCGGATTCAAACAGCCTTTTTACCAGCTCCGGATGGGTACGGCTTACATTGATGCGGGGACCCTTGGGTGTATTTTTTACTTCCAATATATATACCTTGATTCTCTCGGTGGGACGGAATACCTCTCCCTTCACCATCTCGCTTTCACTCAGCATCGCGTCGGCCTTGCCCAGGTTAATACTGATATTTCGGCCTACATAACGCTGGACAACGCCGGTGACCACATCCTTTTCCTTTTCATAATACTGATTGTAGATCGCGCTTCTTTCTTCCTCCCTGATCTTCTGCAGGATCACATTCTTTGCATTCTGCGTGGCAATTCGTCCAAATTCCCTGGACTTGATCTCCACATGGAGCATATCGCCCACCTTTGCCCTGGAGGAAATCTCCTTTGCGTCGTCAAGCGTTATCTGCAGGCAGGTATCCTCCACGTCATCCGCGGACTCCACTACCTCCTTCTCGGCGTACACCAGAAAGTCACAAGTCTCCCGGTCGATCTCAACATGGACGTTATCCGCCTTCCCGAAATGATTCCTGCAGGCAGTGAGCAGAGAATTCTCAATTGCCTCAAACAGCGTATCCTTGCTGATCTCCTTTTCCTTTTCCAGAATATCAAGTGCCTCCATCAATTCAGTGTTCATTTCTTTTCCTTTTCCTCCATTCCGGCCCGTAAAAACTGCCTATGTCTGATATTATTATTTTTTCGCAATCCTGCCGTCATTACAGCTTTAAAGCCAGCCTGACCAGCGCAATGTCCTGCCGCCGAAACGTCCTTACCCTCTCCCCTTCCCGGATCGAAAGTGCCTCGCTGTCAAAGCTCTCCAAAATTCCCGCAAACTCCTTACATTTATCCAGCGGTTTAAACAGCTTGATTTCCACCTCTTCCCCAAGGGCTGCCTGCAGATGCTTATCCTTCTTCAGCGTCCTGCCCAGCCCCGGGCTGCTGACCTCCAGGATATAGGCGTCGGGAATGAAGTCCTCCCTGTCCAGCAGGTCGGACAGTGCCCTGCTCACATTTTCGCAGTCCTGAATGTTCACGCCGCCGGGCTTGTCAATGTATGCCCTGAGATAATAATCGCTGCCTTCCTTTACGTATTCCACATCATAGACGGATACCCCGTTTGCCTCCGCAACGGGCCCCAGCAGCCCCTCCGTCCTTGCCTCATACTCTTCCCTCCGGGACATTCTCCCCCTCCTGTTCCCTTTCTGTATTCGCTCCCACAAGCAAGTAAGAGTGGCTTGCAAGCCACTCTTACCTTAATAATCATCATTTACAATTGAAGTATAGTCCTCATTTTGGAAAATGTCAACAGTTTTTTGCCGCCATACTGCTGCTTTTTACTGCTGCTCATAAAAATGAAATCCCGTCCACCGGTTCTCCTCCACGATCTCTTTGATCTTTCCGGAAACATACACGGCCGCCACGCTTTTGGAGCAGCGGAAGATATCATACCCCGAACAGACGTCTTCGTTCAGATAGGTCTTCCCGGGAAGAAAGGTATAAAAATCATATTCTTCATCATAAAAATACTCGCTTCTCTCCAGGTCGAAGGCGTCAATAAAATTCTCAACATACAGCAGGACATAATCGTTGTTCACCCTGCGGGTGACCACATCCACCAATTTAACGGCAGGATATTGCACTCCCCTGATCCCTCTTCTGTGAAACTCCTCCCTGACTCTTGCATGGACAATGGGCCAGCTCCGGATGTTCAACAGATAATCGCTCTCCAGGTCAGAAGCCTTTGAGCTGTAGTAAAATATTACCTCCGGCCAGTCCCGGATCGTGCGCGGAGACAATATCACATTGTGGAAAAATCCCTTTTTCACGCCCTCATACTCGATTTCGTCCAGATTGTCGGCTTCCGCATAAATTGTGTTGGTTCCGTTCTTGATCCCTTCATCGATACTGTCCATGTCAAATGTCAGCTTATAAAACATCTTTTACACCTCCCTTATTATCTTTCCTGCCAATACTCTGAATATAACATACCCTGATTATCCCGCACAACCTTTTTCACCTTTTGCTTAAACAGCCTCAGGAAGGTCTGGCAGTCTCCGTCTGCATCTTTATCGATCTCCCGCATTTTCTCCAATACAAACTCATGATATTCGTTGGGGTGCCTGCCCTGATGGGGTAATGCTTCCTTATTCCAGTCACCATCCAGATCCAGGCCATACCTACCTACAATCGCCTGAAACAGGTGAGTATAGACTCTGCTCTTATTTGTTGCATAATGATGTACCTGCTCGGGCCTATCCTCCAGATCCTCTTCTTCCTCCTCTTCCGGCTCCTGGGACGGCCTCCATTCTTCCTCCTCCCAGGCCTTATTCCCCCACCTGGTTCCCGGCCCGCGTCCCGACATCTGTACCGCCTCCCCTCCGGACTGCCCAATGCCCCGGACAGGCTGGTCCGCTCCTGCGTCCGCGGCCCGCTCCAGGGCCGGATCCCGGTTGACGGGGAGTCCGCAGGTAAAGCCGTCCGGCTTTACCTGCCCCCGCTTCTGCTGGAGCACATGCCCCAGCTCGTGCTCCAGATACCGCTCCTGCCCGGGACCAATGTACACCTGGTTCCCCCGGGTATAAGCACAGGCGCCAATCTGCGCCGGTTCCGGCGCGTGATAATGAACCCGGACATCCTCAAAGGACAGGCCGGAAGCTGCCTCAAACCTCGCCTGCACCGCCCCGGGAATTCTTGTGGAACCGGATCCTGCTCCCACCGTCTTCCGCTGTTTCTCCCCACTCCTGCTGACTGTTACCATATCTCCTCCTTTTCCACCCCGGCGGTTTCTTCTATGTCATCAATTCCCCGGCATTCGCCGGATAAACGTGCAGGCACGCCTGACCGGCCCATTGCCTGGGGGAATCAGGCCAACCCCCGCAGCGCCGTCTGGTCCTTCCCGGCTTCCAGCTCCAGCGCCCTTCTGATATGCTCCCGGGTGACGGTTCCCCCGCCTGCCAGAAGCCGGGCCACCTGGGCTGCCCCCTTGATTCTGGCCGGACTCAGCTCCGCTGCCCGGGCGAGCTCCGAAAAGGATACGTCCTCCGCCGCAGGAATCCCTTCCAGAGCCTTTCTCCACATCCGCTCCCTGTCCTCCCGGTCCAGATTCCGGAATTTAATGACAAAGCGGATCCTCCTGACAAAGGCATCGTCGAAATGGTCCAGCAGGTTTGTCGCCAGAATCACGATGCCGTCATATTCCTCTATCCGCTGCAGCAGATACGCCGTGGAAACATTGGCATACCTGTCATGGGCGTCCCGGATCCCGGTGCGCTTCCCGAACAGGGCATCCGCCTCATCAAAAAACAATACTCCCCGCTCCCGTCCCGCCGCCCGGAATATCTCCTCCAGGTGCTTTTCCGTCTCGCCGATATACTTGTCAAAGACCTGGGACAGGTCTACCTTGAACAAGGGCTGCGCAAGCTCACCGGCCAGGGCGGAGGCCGCCATGGTCTTGCCCGTCCCGGAGCTGCCGTGGAACAAAAGGTGCAGGCCCTGCTCCCCGTTCCAGCTCCCGGCCAGCCCTGCCACCGTCTCCAGCTGTTCCCTGCAGTCTGCAGGCAGAACGATGTCTTCCAGGGTATACCTGCTGTCCAGGATCCTCACCAGCCGGCTGCTCATACCATGCACCTGCATCCCTGCTGCCCAGGGCTCCCTGTCCCCCAGGGACAGCCCCTTTTCCCCCGCCAGGAAACGAATGGTCCTCAGCTTCCTCTCCAGATCGCTCACGGAGAACCGATACCTCCCCAGGAGCTCGTCCTGCCATTCCCTCCGCTCCCCGGCTGCCACCAGGCTGTCCAGCACCAGCCCCGTCTCTGCCCCGGACAAGGCCTTCGGCAGACTGATCCCCACGTCCGCAAGGCGTCCCGCTGCCGCCGCTTCTCCCCCATGCTCCGTCAGTAAGATAATCCTGCATGAAAGATACCTGTCCGTAAAAAACAATTCCTCCGCCAGAGCCACGTCCCCGTCTTCCGTAAGCTCCGGGACAAGCACCGGCTGAGCCAGCCTGCACACCAGGGAAAGCGCCCGCAGCTGCCTGCGCCTCCCTGCCTCATCCTCCCCGGCAAGGGCCGAGACCTTCACAAAGACCAGTCCGATCCCCCGCTCCCTGCAGATTTGCTTCAACAGCGTATGCCTGCCGCTGCCCCGGATGCCGTGCAGCCGGATCTTATACGGCTCTTCTGACGAAAGGCACCTGCACAGCCTGTCATATTCTGCCCTATGCAGGGGAAGGGGCCTCCGGCCTGAGGGCAGCAGGAGGTCTCCCGGGAAAAAGCACTTACAGGCCCCGGTCTCCGGGAAGCTGCCGTTGAGCAGGAATCGAAACGCTGCTGTCTCCAGGAGCAAGGGAGCCGAAAGCAGGGATGCGGGATACACCCCTTCCCGGCGCTCCTCCGGTAAGAGCAGAATCTCCTCCAGTTTACCGCCCTGCCTGCCAAGCTCACCGATCAGGGAAAAGCTCACCGGCAGTACCCCGGAAAGCAAATGCAGGGCATACTGCAGATCCGGCTGCCTCTCCTGCCGCTTTTCCCGAAAGTCCAGACACAGTCCCTCCTCCACCTGACAGCAGAATGCCAGCATCACCAGCCAGTATTCCGTCTCCGTCAGCCCGCATCCCTCCCGCAGGCAAAGGGACGGAAGAAATATTTCCGTCAGCCGTTCCCGCTCTTGAATATGCTCCCTTCCCTCCCGAAAAGCGGCTTCCCCCTCCGCCTCCCGCTGCAGGGCAAGAAACAGCCGGATATAGTCCCGGGCCTGTTCCTCTATGGAATGAAACCCCTCCATAAGCCTCCTCCTTCACAACAGTACAATGCCGTCAATATTGACCCCTCCGGCACTGAGCTCCGACTCGTATTCCCACAGGGCGGCAGTCACATCCAGAAAGAACAGCCCGTCCAGCCTGTTCGTCCTGCCAAGCACCACAAATCTGACATCCGCTCCCAGAGGTACGTTCCGGCGCAGCCAGTCCAGATGCTTCTCCTTCCCCGGTTCCGGTTTCTCACGAATAAAGACCGTCGCCCTGCACAGCCCGGGCTCCTCCACAATATAAGCCTTTCTCCCTGTCAGGATCTCGGTAAGCCGGATGTAATACCCACAGGTGCCCTTCCTGTTAATCAATGACGGGCCGGACTCCAGAAGCCTGCGCAGCGTATACATGTCCACCCGGTCCGCAAGACCTCCCCAGCCCATCCACCTGGCAAGCCTGACCGCCTGGGCCTTACTGCAGTTGACAGGATCCATCTGCTCTCCCAGGGTATCCACCGCCGCCTCCACCTCCAGATAAATGCTCTGCTGCACCGCCAGGAACCTCTCCAGCTGTCCGTTGTCCCGATAAAGCTCCGGCAGATACCCGGTAAAACTCTCCTTGGGGAAAGACATGGCAAAGCTTTTGAAAACCCCGTCGCCGCCTCCGTCGCCCGGGTAAACCTCCAGCGCCAGCCTGGCAAACCTCCCCCGGCCGTCCTTTCTGCCATACAACGGCATTTCACGGTAATCCGAATGATACTGGGCGTGGGTGCTCAGCCAGTCATACTGCTCCTTAACGCTTTCCCGGGCGTCCACAGCCTCCCCGGCCGCCCTTTCATCAAACAGCCATACGTGGACCCGGGGCACCGCATCTCTTCCAATATCCAGCACCAGCCTGTTCCACTGGGTTCCTCTCCCGCCGCTGTCATAGATCCGGCTCACAAAATACCCCGGCGTATCACGGCCCTTCAGGTGCAGTTCACCGCCTTCCCCCCGCCGAAACCCCTGACAGGCCCCGCATTTATCCAGATATTTCCCGGAAAGACATTGTCCCGGCATGTGATTCCCCCCCTGCTGTTTCCACCCGCAGTCCCATCCCGGCAGGACGGTACTGCTCCAGATATTTTTCCACCTGCTCCCGGTACGCCTGCCGGCAGAATTCACTTTCCAGGGATACCCCTGGCACCACGGTCACCACCAATGTCCGTTCCTTCCATTCCGCCCGGGCTTCACGGATCAAAAGCCCCGGAGTGCGCCCGGCCAGCATCTCCGCATCCTTTCCTGTCACGATCCTCTCCTGCCGCAGAAGCCCGTCCCCGGCTTCCCGGAACTGCTCCGAAGGCCGTTTACGGTTCCTGCCTCCCCTTCCGGTCATGGGGTTACGGCAGGTTATGCCGCAAAAAAGCTCCTGCGTCTCCGGCTTTGTAATCCTGCCAATGGATACATTGCCCTTCTCCCCTTCAAACAGCGCAAGGGAAGTCAGCACAAGCCCGTTGCCGGAAGGCAACGGTATCTCCCCGTGTCTGCCGTCCCCCAGCACGATTTCGCTGCCTGTCTCCCCCCAGTGCCAGGCATTTTCCCACCGTACCTCTTCCGGATCCGTCCTCCGGTAATCACGGTATATGCCCTCCCCCTGGGCCAGCATCAGCTCCACGGAATCCCGCAGAATATTATCCCAGGGAAGGGAAATCCGCTGGCCGGTAACGCCGGTAACCGCACAGGGGCCGTACTCCTCCTCAAAGCCCCTGGCGGAACATACGAATCTGCATCTGGCACTGCCCTTGAAATACACATACCGCCTGAGTCTGTGGGAAGAAACAGGAGGGCCGATCACGCACTCCCGGGTAATCTCCCGCCAGTGCCCTTTCTCCTGCTCCGCAAATACCCGGACGTTTCCCGTCTTTGCCAGATAACAGCGCAGCTCTATCCTCGGGCAGGCTTCGGAGAACTCCCCGTACTCCTGGCAGCAGCGGGTATCCCTCTGAATTACCTCCGCCGCGTTGAGGCTGATCTTATAGAGAACGGGCATCCGGTCATATTCCCCCTCTACTACCCTGCAGCGTATCTCCCTGCCGCCTTCCGCCGTCCCGAAGGAACCCAGCCCCAGACAGATACAGCCGCTGCAGAGCAATCCCCGGGTGTCATCCCGCAGCACCTGCGCCTCCTGCCATCCGTCCTCCGTGCGATACTCCCAGGCAAGGCGCACCAGGGTAAATTCGGAGTCCGGCGGATTGCGCTGCTGCTCGTCCAGCAGCACATAAAATGAAAATCTGTGCCCCGCCTGCAGAGGGTTCTCCAGCAGAAGGGAAAAAAGCACCTTCGCTTTCTTCAGCGCAAAACGATGCTTGCGGGAAAGCAGCATCCCCGGGGCCTGATAACCGTCCGCCCCCCGGTAGAAGCCGCAGATGCGGTTGGCGGTGAGTTCCGTCTCCTCCCCGGTCTCAAACACCATGGTGTCCGCCAGCAGCCTGTATCCTGCCGGCAGGACGCAGTCCGTTCCCGCCTTTCCGAAAAGTACCCATGCCCGGGCACAGCTTCCCTCGTCGGGTTCCATTCCCAGAAGCTTGAGGTAACTCCGGTAATGGCTCTCCTGCATCTGATCCAGGTAAAAGCTCTGCATATCGCAGAGAACCGCCCACATCTCCATCAGGGTAATGCCCGGATCCGAGGCCGCCCGATGGCTCCACCAGGCAGCGCGGGCCGCCAGCCCGGCCGTGGCCTTTTCCCATATCAGGTCATAGCTGCTGTCATCCAGCTTTATTGTCTCCGTCCCCATTCTCCCTCCTTCGCCGCTGTCTCACACAAGACCGCTCCGGCGGCTGCTATCCGTCAATCCCGCAGGCCCCCACCGCTCCGGCGGCTGCCCTCCGTCCTCCTCCCCGCACAGGCTGCAGTTCACCCCGGCCCCCTGCAGCCACAGCGGCCCCGCCTTCTGCAGCACACTGCCCAGCCATTCGCTGACCTCCTGCAGCCTGCCTTCCTCCCGGGTAAACGCTTCCGCCTCTTTATGAGGAAGCATCTCCAGCTTAACGGCAAGCTCTCTCCGTTCCGGGACAAAGGAACAGTCCTTCACCTTGAAAAAGGGATACCGCTCCTCCAGCATCAGCTCCAGATCCAGAACCGTCAGCAGCCTGCCGAAATGGGCGAAATAATGCTCCGCTGCCTTCAGCTCGTTCCGAATAGGCGCCCCCGCCCTGTCGTAACAGGCATCCGCCACGGACAGGGCATCCAGCACTCCCAGTTTCCCCGTCTCCACACAGAAACGGGTCTGCGCCGGAATCTGCCGGGGATCCGCTCCTTCACCCTCCTCTGCCTCCTGCCTCACTGTCACATAATTGGGGAGAAACGCCGCCAGCTCCTCCCCCGGATCCGGCACCTCCACCCAGCAGGCCCGTCTTCCGAAAAGCTCCCCCGGCCCCCGGATCTGCTCCGGCCTGAAGGCCAGGCACTCCCTCCCGGTATACCAGCGGTGATCCGGCAGTACCTCCCGGTCAAAGCCGAAACAGACCTTTTCCTCCGCTGCCTGGTGAAAATCCGGAATCTGCCGGCGCTTTGGCAGGAAACGCCGCTCCTCCACGCGGAAGCGGATCGCCCTCAGCACCGGTATCTGCTTTCTGTAGAAGGCGGCATAGGCATCCCTGGCCCTGCTCACCCGCAGCCGCAGATAAATATGCTCCTCCCCTTCCATGGAGCAGGGACTTATATCCTCCGGGACGGCAACGGAGTACTGCCTTTCACCGGGTTCCCGGGGATGACAGCCTGTGTTCCAATCTTCGCTGCCGGGCAGGAGGCGCCACAGCTTTCCGTCATAGTACTCCCACACCGTCTCTTCCGCCCGCCAGTCCCGTATCGGCTCCGTTCTTTCCAGCCAGGGATACTTTTTATATAATTTCCCGTAAAGCTTTTGATACTGCTCCTGCTTCCCCTCCGGCTCCGGGCCTTTTTCCTCCGTCTCGTACTCCTCCGCAAACTGCAGCACCAGCTTCCCTCCGGCTCCCGCTGCCGCCCTGTCGCAGGCCAGGTAAAAGCAGGAGCCCGTCTCCGGTTCCCTTCCGAAGGGCAGCACACTGTCACTGCCGCAGGGCCCGGTATCTGCCAGGCAAAGCTCCGGGGCCAGCTCAGCCGCCTCCTCCCTCAACACGATTTCTCCCGTAAGCGCTCTCACCCACTCCGCAGACAGCGCCTCTCCGGCAGGCAGCTCCAGCTTAAGCTCATAATCCCCTCCCTCCAGATTCCCTGCAAATTCCGGACATTCCCCCTTTAAGGAAAAGCTTCCGCCCTCCTGCTGCCATACCCCGGGATAATTGTTTCTGCCGTCGCTGATGCTCCAGCTTCCGCCGGGACCTTTCTCTAAGCCCTGGGCTGCCTGATAGCCCTCAACTGCCTGATAGTCTTTGGCTGCCTGAAATTCCACAGAAAAAAGGAAGCTCCCATGACCGTCGCACAGCCCGGGAAAGTACCATCGGAATACGGGATGGTCCAGCACCCTGCCGTCGTTTTCGGAAAGACTGACGGGAAAGCCGTCCCCCTCCTGGTAGCACAACCAGGCGCTTAACCCTCTGCGACGGATAATCCATTGCAGCCTTGCCGCCGAAAGACACAGGGGCGAAACGGTGCCAAAGTAAATCAGCTCCCCCTGCTCCGTCACGGTGTAAGCCCGGGTATCCCGGTTCAGCCATTGTCTGTCGCCATCCTCCCCCGCCTTCACCCACAGGGCAGTTTCCAGCCTTCGGGGCTCCTCCTCCCCCGGGGGTACGACCTGCAGAAACTCCCGTTCCTGCTTCTCCCAGATCTTCGCGAGACGCCGGTGATTCTCCAGCTCCATCTCCAGAAATATGTCGGTGAGAACACTTCCTGCCTCCTCACTCTCGGGCAGATATTCCCAGCCGGTTTCGTAAGAGAGTGCCAGCTTCTTCACTCTGACCTGCCAGATTTTTTTCTGTTCCGGTTTCATGTTCCTCCGCCTCTTTACACCGATACCTCTACCCGGTCGGTTTCCTCCAGCCCCGCAATGCGGTATTTCACAGTCACACGAAGCTCCCCCTGCCCGTTTCGGCCCCCGTCAGTCTCCACTTCTATATCCTGTATCCGCTTTTCCCACATATACAGGGACTGCCGCACTTCCCGCCGGATCATTTCCTCCGTCTGGCTGTCCGTCCCCTCAAAGAGGAACTGATGCAGCTTCGTCCCGAACTTGGGATGCAGCAGCCTCTCCCCCGGCTCCGTCCGCAGGATAATCTCCACGGACTCTCTGATGTTCTCTTTCATTCCGCTGGTCTCCACCCGCCCATGGCCCCGGGAGATCTGAAAGGGAAATTTCCATCCTGTCTCCATAGTTTTGTCCTTTGCAGCAGTCCAGTGACCTGCCGTTACGTTAATTTAAATGTATCATGGCTCCGGACAGCTTTAAGCCACCCTTGCCCTCCACCTTTACCTGCCCCTTCCCGGAAAGGGACACATTGGTTCTGCCCGACAGCACAAGCTCCTGCCCTTCCACACAGACCTTTGTCTTCCCGTTTATCTTCACGTCCTTTGCCTCCAGGCTGAGCTGCCTGCACTGCAGGGTCACCGTACCGTTCTCCTTTAATTCCAGGCTGCTTTCGCCGCACTCCAGGCGAATGACCTTCTCCGGGGATGCCAGAAGCTTTCCCTCTTTCTGATCCAAAAGCACCTGATTCTTCCTGTCCCTGTCCCCGTATACAATCTGCTGTTCCTTCTCGTCCAGCACCCATTCCATCTTTTCGGAGCCGGAAACCTCTATCCTTCCCTCTCCCTTATTTCCCGACAGGACAACACTGCTGCCGTTTTTCAGCTTCCAAACCTTCTTCTGGTTCTTTTCTTCATAGCTGTCCTGTACAAACCGGCTGCTCTCCGGGAAACGGCAGCCTGTCACCACCGGATGTCTGAAATCTCCCCCCAGGAAGGTCAGACGTACAATATCACCTTCCTCCGGCAGGAAATAAGCCCCGTAATCCCCTCCGCCGTAACAGGTCAGCACGGGAACGTCATCAAAGGTATCCATGTTGTCCTTCATGATCTTCACCTGCACCCGCACATTGCCCTTTGACGTCTTGTCCCCGGGCGCCAGGACCGTGCCCCAGGCGTCATAAGTAGGCTGCATTCCTCCCCCGTAAGGCCTTTCATACGCCAGATAATCCCC
This sequence comes from uncultured Acetatifactor sp., assembly GCA_910577035.1. Taxonomy (GTDB): domain Bacteria; phylum Bacillota; class Clostridia; order Lachnospirales; family Lachnospiraceae; genus Acetatifactor. The sequence goes on along the minus strand of CAJTKW010000022.1, from coordinate 42,008 downwards.
AATCATTCCGTCCTCCGTTTACTCCCCTCTCCCTCTGACGACGCTTCTGTATCCCCGCCCGTCCAGATAATGGCAGACCTCCTCCGCATACAGGCCCCCGGACAGGCTCGCCACATTTTCATCCGTTATCGCCACCCGGATACCGGGAATCAGCTCCGGTATCCCAATGGTTACCGCTTCCCTGCGAAAACACCGGGCTTTCACCCTCTCCATTGCCGCCCGGGCCAGGGCAGACGCCTGCTCCCCCGTCTCCAGCTCCATATCCCAGCGCTTTACGGAAAAGCTTTTCAGCATTCCTGGCAGCTTTCCGGTAAAGGCTCCCCCGCAGCTTCCCCACCGGGCGCTTCCCACAATCTTTTCGTCCTTCCGGTTATAGCTGTACACGGACACGCTTCCCGTCTGGCCTGCTGCGGAGGCAGCGGCCTGCACTGCCTGCAGCCCGTATTCCGCGGTCAGCTCCACTGTGTCCCCGGCTCCCTCACCGGCCTTTCGGAATACCAGCTCCCCCCGGCCGCAGAAAAACTCGTAATCCAGATATTCCGCCAGACTGCACATCCAGTCGTAATGGGTATTTCCCCGTACCACGCAGTCCTGGTTCATACTGCCGGGCAGGGCGGAAACATTTCTTTTTTCAACCAGGAATCCGTAACCGCCGTCACTGACTATTTCATCCAGTATCTGCTGTGCCTTCTTTGCGCCGGACACCTGGAAGACGCTGTTCTTCTTCATCAGCCCCTTTACGTCCAGGCAGACCAGGGTATACTCCACGTAGTCCCGCAAAACGTCACATGCCTCGACCTCATGGAGATACCCCAGGAAGATCCGCTCCGTCTTTTCCCCGTAGCCCGCCCTGATCTCCATCTTCTGTCCCACGGCCAGATACCCCTCCAGCCCGGTCAGATTTTTGGCGGGAAGCTTATCCACCCGGTAGACCAGCACCGCCATATCCGGTTCCTTCCCCACGGAAGAGATTACCTCCGTGCTTTCCAGGCTGCAGACGCCTTCCCCGGGTATCTCCCTGCCGTCGGCAATCACCTTCACCACCGGATACAGGAAATCCCCGTACTTTTCTGCAAGCATCTTCCCCGTCAGCTTTCCCATTGCCTTTTCCTCCGCCTGCTCATTTCCTGGGATTGCCCTTCCCGCCATAACGCTCCCTCCACCGGGAAGGGTCTTCCCCCACCAGCAGATTGACCTCACTCCTGCCAAACTCCGCTTCCTCACCGGCAGCCCTGCCCTCGACCAGCGCGAAGGACTGATCCCCCACGTAATCTCCCCGGATGGTAATACCTACCTGGGCCCGGACCGGCTTCCCGTCCGGCGCAAACACGGTATAGGTAACGTTCATGGCGGTGAGAATCCCCGCCACGGCAATAGAACCCCAGAAAAAATAGATCTGTTCCACACTGCCGCTTTTATCCCTGGCCTTGTTCCTGTAGGGATAGAGCTGCCCCACATATTTACGCACGTCCTCATAGGAATCCTGGTTCAGCTTCTCCAAGGTATTAAAAAAGAGAGAGACGGAAAGCGTCAGCTGGCTCTTTTTCTTCCACTCCCCGGACGTCTCCAGGGGCTGCTGTATCCCTACCTTATTGCCGTTCAGCAGGCGTTTCAGCTTCTGTGACATATCGTCTTCCTCCTCGTCTGTCGTGCCGATGGCCTCCTGTATGGACAGCTCCCCGGGATTAAACTGTACGTAAAACCGTTTCCCCAGATCCGGCCTGCCGTTTCGAAACGGACAAAGATACGCCTTCTGATACACTGCCGTCCTTCCTCCCTTCCCGGCTTCTTAAGGGGAGTGCCTGAGCCGTTCCAGCCGGATACGCCGCTCCACCTGCTCACAGACCCGGCCGGTGATTACCGGTATCATCTGGCCCTGGCCCAGAACCCCCTCCAGCTGTCTGGCCGCCAGGGACGGCCGGGAACGGTAATACTCCCGTTCCTCCTTCAGCTGCTTTTTCACGGTTTCCCGTACAAAGGGAAGCAGGGCTTCTTTCATTTTTTCCCGCTCCCGCCGAAAGTCCGGCCTTTCCTGTTTTTGCGGCAGCCGGCCGCCGGGACGGGCATATTCCCTGCATATACTGTCCGAATCGGCCCGGACAGGCATCACCTGTGTTTTCATGTTCCTTTGTATCCCCATGCTTTCCAATCCCCATGCTTCCCGATCCCCATGCTTTGCCTGGTCCCGCCGCAGGCCTGCCTGCGGCCCGTATTCTTCATGACTGCAGCTCGAAATCCTCATAGCAGACCTCGAAGCAGTCGATCAACAGACTGTTCTGCTCCGCGCTCAGCTCTCCCACTTCCCAGCGTTTCACCAGCAGGCCCATGAACAGGAACTTTTTCACCGGAGCCCCCTGGTTGTCCAGCACCATCAGGCTCAAATTCCCTTTAAGCCGCTCTCCCACCATGCAGAAGGGATGTCCCATGCCTCCATAGGCCCCCCTCTCCATCCGCAGGACTCTTTCCCCGCCGCAGGCCTTGGGAAATACATGCACCATGGTATTCAGACCGCCCTCACGATACACCTCCGTCTCAATTTCCCTGCGGATTCCCGTTACCTTCTGAAACCCCATCACGGTTTCGTTCAGGAAGACATTGAACCGGTAGCCTGGCAGCGGATCTTTCAGGGGCAATGACAATTCTCCCATAGATTTTCTCCTTCCCTCAGAGGCCAAACAGGTTCTTTTCCCCGTTCAGCTGTCTGTTAATCCGGTTGATCTCCTCACAGTACCTGCGCCTGTCGGGCCTGGAAAGCATTAAAATCTCCTCCTCCCGCCAGTGGAAATAATATCCGATAAAGGAGATCTCCCGATACAGCTCCTCTCTGCCGGTCACTGTCATTCCCCTGAAGTAAAATTTAGGGTATCCGTAAACGTCTTCCCGCAGTGAGGACACTGTACCCGTATCACCGGATCCTCCGTGCCGTTGACGGTCTCATACATGTTCTGCAGGAAAGAAAAATCCGCCGTAAACAGCCCTTCTATTACCTGGGGCGTAATCTCGGCCACACCCTCCAGCCTGACCACCACCCTGGAGAGCAGCAGCACCGAAAGATAGTCCGGGCTGTTCTTCCCCCGGGGATCCCGCATGGCCTCTATCTCGTCCAGGGCCGTTGCCAGACGCATGGAGCCTGCCCGGCAGATGGTTCCCTCCGGCCCCACGAAGCCCTTTGGCAAAGTAAAGTCATATTCCGTCTGTATCAGCATGTTTCCTCCTTATCCCGCTATTTGTCCCTGGTCACGCCCTCATGGGCCAGCACCAGGGTCTCCACCGCCACCTCATTGCTGGTGGCATTAAAGTCCGTCGCCGTGTACCTGGTGGGCCAGGCGGAAATCACGGTCCACTTGGCAACCTCCTTCTGGGTATCGTCATGGAGGCTGATCACCACCGTCTTGCGGTTGATGGTTCCGCCCTCCACCTCCTTCATCCAGTTATACAGCTCCATGGAATCGGTCATGCCCCACTTCAGCGTAATGTTCTCATACTTAATCAGCCCCGGCTGCTTGCCCACCGTATTTACCGCGAAATTACCTTCCCGGTACTCAATGGGATCGGAGCTGATGTCGGGAGCGCTCACCTCGGAAAAGCCGCCCACAGACTGACCGTCAATAGTCACTTCATAGTTATACTTTTTAAAAGGATATACCATTGCCATTTATCATTCCTCCTCACTGTGCGCTTTCCATTTTCTGAGTGATACGGAAGATGACGAATTCCGCAGGCCTTACCGGAGCTACGCCTATTACGCAGATCAGCCTTCCGTTCAGAATATCGTCCTCCGTCATAGTGCTCCTTCCGATATTGATATAAAACGCCTCGTCCGCAGTAGATCCCATCAGCGCGCCGTTACGCCACTGGGTGGTCAGGAAGACCCGGATGGTGCCCTCCACCCTGGACCAGAGCATTTCGTCGTTTGGTTCGAATACCGCCCAGTTGGTGTTTGCCTTGATGGATTCCTCCAGGAAGATAAACAGCCGCCTGACATTGACATATTTCCAGTTGCCGTCGCTGGAGCAGGTCCTGGCTCCCCATACCCGGATCCCCTGCCCGGGAATGGTGCGGATGAGATTAATGCCCTTAGGGTTCAGCTTCCCCTGCTCCGCCTCGTTATACTTGACGGAGAGTCCCGTACAATTGCGCACCACCTCATTGGCAGGAGCCTTGTGAACCCCCCTGGAATTGTCGGTGCGGGCGTAGATCCCGGCCATGGAGCCCGAGGGCGGCAGGAACACCTTGCGGTTTGCCAGGGGGTCATAGCACTGCAGCCAGGGATGGTACATGGCTGCATAGCCGGAATCCACATTCTCCTTAAAGGCCTGCAGCTCCGCCACCTCCTTCTTGTCAAAGGGCATGTCCAGAATGGCAAAGCGGCTGGCAAGTCCCTCGCAGTGGCTGACCAGGGCACTCTGTACGGAGCTGTCCGTAATTCCGGGAATGGCCATGATACTTACATCCGACAGGGTCTTAAAGGCCGTCAGTCCCGTCCGCTGGTCCGGCGAACCGTCCTGCCCGATATACAGGGACGGGTCAAAGGTATCTGCACCGATCACCCCGTCACTCCCCCCCTCAAAAGCCACCCCCAGGGAAATCTCTCCGTTCCCGCTGCCGTCTCCCAGCAGAGCCTTCACGGCATCCTCCGTCAGCTCTGCCGCCCCACCGGCCGTGACCAGCTGGGATTTCTGCAGCACATGTTCCACGAAGGTATTACGGTCGGGATTCAGGGAAATGTTCTCATACTGCTCCGTGGCAGTACTGTCCTCAAGAAGCAGGGCCCATTCCATAAGATACAGATACCCTTCCGTCTCCGGCTTTGCCGGGGACGTGCCCGCCCATTTTAAGACAAGGCCCTCCGCCTGAACGCTTTCCACCACACTGTAGCAGGACTTTTTGCCGTCCTCCTCCGCATACTGCAGGCATACCAGGTCTCCCGGCTCAAAGCCGTCCGCCGACTTAAGCCTGCAGGTTCTGTCCTCCCCTGCGGGCCAGCCTTCGATCCTGGTCCGGCTCCTGAATACGGGGGTCAGCCTTGCCTGCAGATCGTTTCCCCATGCTCCCGGGCTGGCTGCCGTCAGCGTAAGCAGGTTTAAGGCTTCCCCGCCCAGAATGCCCCGGGCCGTGGCCGCTCCCCCGTCTTCCCCCTCCTGCTTCTCCCGGCAGACCCGCATGACATAGCAGGCGGAACCGCCATTGTTAAAAAACTGCTCCACCGCATAGGGCAGGAAACGCTGGTCTCCGTATATGCGCTCCGAAAGATAGCCGCCGAACCTTCTCTGATAATCAGCCATGCTGGTGACCAGTACCGGCAGCCCTCTCACCGGTCCCTTCTGGGCCATTCCCACAAAGCCGGCGGTACTGGTACCCACACCCTCCATCGCCTTGATACCGGAATCAAATTCTTCCATATATACACCGGGTGATAAATATTCTGCCATAGTTCTCCTTTCTGCCGCAAAGGGCTGAAACCATATTTTCCGGCAACGCCGGGGTAAACGCTTACTTATTCCTTCTTATAATAATACGGTAGGCTGTACGGGTACCGCCGCCTGAATGCTTCCTCCGTAGAGACAGTCCAGCCTTGCATCCATATTCAGCGCCGCCTTCCCCTGTACCTTGACCTTGTCACAGGCTCCCGTCCAGTCCCGCACCGTACAGGGAATACAGGGCATGGGCGTCAGCACGCCCAGGGCTGCCGCAGTGGCTGCCGCCACCATGGGATTTGCCGGATTGGAGCACATACCGAAGGGCAGGATGTTTAAAAGGGGAATGTGGTCGGTCTTTACCGCCACCGGCTGCATGGAATTGACTTTCCTGTCCGGCAGCACCAGCATCGGTGCAGGCGCATTGCCGAAGCTGCATTTTAATAAGGTTCCCTGTACAATTACCGGTTTCATCCCCGCTTCCCCTCCGTTTCTCCCGCTTACATTTTTTCCACGCCGTAATCCCGCTCCTTTACCCTGCTGATCCGCCGGGTTCTGGCGGAGGCTACCAGCACCGGCGCCGCCCGCAGATATACTGCCGGCTGCAGGGGCTGGCTGAAGCTGCCCCATAAACGAATCTTGAATTCCACGCTCTCCCGCAGGAAGGAGATGCCCACTGTCTCCCCGTCCTCCCGCTCCAAAGAAGAATGATCGTGCAGGGTACGGACGATCTCGTTCAATACCCCCTGGATTTCTTCCCTTTTTACGCCCCCGAAACGGTGCTTCTCATTACAGAACAGCATATAGGACAGCTCCAGCGCCTTAGGCGGGAACCGCAGCACGTTCTCTCCCCCTTCCGCCCCAGAAACCACGGCCTGGGAATAATCCTGGATGTCATACAGATAAATTCCCACCCGGTAATCCTCTTCTTCCCAGGGGGGCGTCAGGAGAATGCTGTCCCTGTCCCGCACATAGCCGGGACAGAGGCTGTCCCGCAGCAGCTCCAGCAGGCTCCTTCCCGTCAGAAGGATTTCAGGCTGACTGCCGTCCATGAGACTGCCACCTCCCTGCAGCGTTTCTTCCTGCGGCCCCGGGACAGGATCAGTGCGATCTGGAAGGTTCCGGATTCCACCTCCTGCCGCAGGGCCTGCCTGCGGATCTCCCAGCCGCTGTCCCAGCCGTCGGCAAACAGGTCATCCGCCCCGTGAATTGCCACATGTCTGCTCCGATTCTTTTCCCAATAGGCATACACCGGCTCCTCATATATCCTTTCCAGCCAGAGGAACACCTCCTCCCCGGGAAATCCATGGGAAATGTCTTCCGAAAAGAGGGTATCGCCCTTTCGATAATGCTTCGGGACAGGGATCACTGCAACCCCCCTGTGAACCCTTTCCTTCCGGCGCTCCGGCCCTGCCCCGGGAGTATCTGCAGCCGCCCCCGGCGGGGGCGGCTCCGGCGGAGGGGGAACGGGACGGGACGGACGCGGGTGCTCCTGGCCGGCTGCAGGCTGACGAAGGTTCTTCAGCAGGCTCCGCCATCTGATGTCTATGATACCGCTTTCCTCCGCGGCATGGCGAATGGCCTCTGTCTCTGCGGATCGAGCTGTCTTCCTGCGAAGCCCCGGCTCGTCCAGAACCACATAGCCCCGCTCCTGCCCCTCCCCCGGGGCCTCGGATCGGATTCTGGCCAGGGGCACCCAGACCTCTCCCCTTTCCTCCGGTGATTGTCTCTTAAGACGTCCCTGCACTGCTTCCTCCACGGAGGAAACGGTTTCAATATATGTCTGACAGGCTTCCGCCGCCACAGGTGCCGAACCCTGGCGGTAGATTTCCAGGCGGCTTACCTCCATGGCCACCGTCTGCTTCCGGTACTCCTCCGTACAGATCTGCCATTCCTGGCACAAGCTGCCAAACAGGGAATTCGGCTTTTCCTCAAATACCTGGAGGGATTTCCCCGACGATGGGAAAAACGCCCCCTGCAGCTTCACCGTGCATCTCCAGCCGATGCTGACGCCGTTCCCACCAAGAGCCGCGGCCTGCATACGGACCTTGAAAATACTGTCCTCAGGAACCACCCTGGGAATCCGCAGGGACAAACGGACCTCCCCGTCCTCATACAAGATCCTTTCTTCCGTGAGGACGGACGCCCAGTTTTCTCCGGCCAGAAGCTGCTCCAATGCGTCCGGCGGGTAGGCTTTCAGGCAGAAGCCCTCGGCAATCCGCCCATCCTCATAGGTCTCTTTCTCGCACAGCAGGCTGCGTTCCCTGTCTATGGGCTTCTCGTCATAACAAATGCCCAGGATGAAATTACGGGTTCCTTCCCCCGCCGCCCCTTCCAGCTCCTCCGGGGCTATCACCGTGTCCTCCGGCACTGCGATCAGCCTGCCTCCGGGATCAATGGCGCTTCCCGAAGTAATCCGCAAAGCTCCACGCTCCACGCTTCTGACCTCCAGGCCCTGGATGATCCCCCAGCCATGCAGCTTACGATTCAGATAAGCCAGCTTTGCGTTCCCATATTCCTGCTCCCGCACGAAGTCACTGGCGTGCAGCAGTTTCCCGGGATAATACCGGTTTTTTACAAATAAATATCTGCCCCTGTCCTTCTGGCTCTCCATGTGCTCCTCCCATCTCCCGCACACCGGGAATACCCTGGATTTTCCTCATGCCTTCCTGAGGCGTCCGCCGGACTGCCTTGTACTTTCCCTCCTGACAATCAGCTTCCTTCTCACATCCGTATACCGTTTTACGGGTATCTGCAGGCGCTCCCCGTTGGACAGCTCCGCATAGCAGCGGTTGATGGTTTCCACGTGCCGGCTGTTGACAATAAAGCTCTTATGGATCCGTACGAAGGTATCCGGGAGACCGCTCTCGGTATTCGTCAAAGTACCCGCCACCTCCACGGTACCCCTGCCCGTATGCCAGTATACCCGGTTATGGCCGGATTCCAGGTACAGGATGTCTTCCTCCCCCAGGAAATACGTCTGCTCCACCACGTCGGTCAGGCGGAATACCATCCCCGGTTCCTCGGATATATGAAGCAGGGTCAGCCGGGGCGTTCCCGCCACGTTTTCCAGAACAGAGGAATAACGGCAGATTGCTCCTTTCCTTTTCTCGTCGCCCGCAGCGCAGATCATCTGGTAGCTTCCCACAACGGAAGTGACATTCTGCCTGTTTAAACAAACCCTGCAGCCGCGGTGCAGGATACGGCATCCCCCCTCCCCCCGCCTGGGTGCAATGCAAACCATATTTTCCGTATAATATTTTGCTTTTCGGAACCTGTCTCCCGTGTAAAAAAGATCTATCATGTATCTGACAACCGCACATGCGTATCTTTCGTTCACACCCTGCCCCCCATACCGCATTTGATGCCAGTTTGTTTTCACGGCTTTTCATGCCTTTTCTTTGCAATAATATAATGCGTTCTTTTCTCCTGCAACCAAATCGGTCGAAAAACCAATGAAACGGTCGAAACAGCCAAAATAATGCCGTATTTTGTCGTCGGCCGTCATCGGGGGATCCAATGGAAAAAGGCTGCCGGACAAAAGAAATCCGGCAGCCCCGTACACCATATTCACATTCATTCTCTAATGAAGATACTGATGCAGTACATTCATCAGCAGTTCAATATCCAGCGGCTTGGCAATATGGGCATTCATGCCGCTTTTGAGGGCCGCCTCCTTATCCTCCTCCATGGCGTTTGCCGTCATGGCAATAATCGGCAGTACCTTCGCGTCCCTGCGGTGCATGGCCCGGATTGCTTTCGTTGCCTCGTATCCGTTCATAACCGGCATCTGCACGTCCATCAGCACCGCATCATAATAGCCCTCTTCCGATTTTTCCAGCATGGACACCGCATCCGTTCCGTCCGGCGCGGATTCGATTGTAAAGCCGGCCTCCTGCAGAATCACCTCCGCAATCTCGCGGTTCAGCTCATTATCCTCCACCAGCAGAAGCCTCTTTCCGCTGTAATCGGTACGCGTCCAGACGGTATCCTCTCCCTGCTGTCTGTGATCGCCGATATTGTTCGCCGCCAGCAAAGCCGCCTTTAAATCGGACATAAAGAGGGGTTTTGCACAAAACGCGGTGACCCCTGCCTCCTTGGCCTCCTCTTCAATATCCGACCAGTCATAGGCGGTAAGGATAATGATCGGCGCATCCTTGCCAACCACGCTGCGGATTTTTCTCGCGGTTTCAATCCCGCTGGTCTCCGGCATCTGCCAGTCAATGATATATGTATGATAGGGGTCTCCTTCTTCACAGGCGGCTTTTGCCCGGTATGCCGCCTCTCTGCCGGAGGTGGTCCATTCCGAACGCAGGCCGATGCTTTTCAGCATTTTGCTCACACTGTCACAGACGTTGAAATCATCGTCCACAACCAGAGAACGCAGCCCCTCCAGCTCCTTGACCTGCTCTGCGGTCTTTTCCACATCCTGCAGCTGCAGGGGAAGCCTGACCGTAAAGGTACTGCCCTTTCCCACCGCACTTTCCACCGTGATCTCGCCTCCCATCATGTCCACAATGCTCTTCGTGATGGGCATACCCAGCCCGGCTCCCTGAATGCCGCTTCTGGTGGCGGTAGATTCCCGCTCAAAGGGTTCAAAAATATGTTTCACAAACTCCTGGGACATTCCGATTCCGTTATCTTTCACAATGAATACAAAATCCCCCCAGCCATGCTTAAAGGTGGTACGCTGGGTAATGCGGAAGGATACCGTCCCCCCTGCCGGGGTATACTTTACGGCATTTCCCATCAGGTTGATAAAGATCTGGTTCAGTTTCAGCGGGTCTGCAATGACATCCTCATTGACTACCTCAAAGGTGTCAATAAACATCTCCATCTGTTTGGCTTTTACCTGAGGCTGGATAATGTTCACCAGATTGTGCATCAGCTCCGGAATATTGCATTCCTGGTTATGGATCTGCAGCTTTCCGCTCTCAATACGGCTCATATCCAGAATATCGTTAATCAGTCCCAGCAGGTGGTTGCTGGAAGAAAGAATCTTCTGCAGGCAGTCCCTCACCTGGTCCGTGCGCTCCATGTGGCTGGCAGCAATGGTGGCAAAGCCGATGATGGCATTCATGGGGGTACGTATGTCATGGCTCATGTTGGACAGGAAAGTGGTCTTGGCCTGATTGGCATGCTGGGCCTGCATCAGAGCGTCCTGCAGGGCCTGGGTCTGCTCCCGCTGCTTTCTGACCTGCTCCGTAATGTCCTTGGACACCACCATGGCAATCAGGTCGCCGGTATCCTCGTCCCGGGTCATGATAAAGGACTGGCGCACACATACAGGCTCCACACCTTCCGCCTGTCCCCAGTAATCCACGTCCACTTCCATATCGCCCTCCTCGTACCGGGCCTTCAGATGATCCACGTTTACCTCTCTGGAATACTCCTCCAGGGATTCCTTTAAAACGAACTGCTTCCACTTTTCGAAGCAGCCGGAAGCTTCACAGGGCGCCGACAGCCCCACCAGCTTCAGCAAAGATATTTCTTTCCCGTCTTCCGTACAGGTAATATCCTGCTCGATCCTGTTCTTTGTCAGATTGCATTCAAAGGCACTGAAGGAATTGGACAAAATTGCAATCCGGTACTGTCTGTCCTTGCGGTTCAGCACCGCCCTCTCCCGCTGCTCCTTAAGCTCCTTCCGCTTCAGCTCCGTAATGTTCTGACGGACATACAGGACTCTGACAGGCTCCCCGTCCCTTCGCTCCAGGCACACTACGATCAGGTGCTCCCAGTCCTCCTTCCCCTGACGGCAGACATGACACTCGTGTACATCGGAATCTTTCCTGGACAGGCTCTCTTTTAACGTGCTGATCTGTGCAAATCTGGTAACCGCTTCCTTCCCTTCCTCTTCGATAATTTCCGCCGCAAGGTGCCTGATAAACTCACTGTAAACGCCCTCCATGGGGATGCTGGCATTCAAGGGACCGATTCCTGCCATATAGGAATAATGGTCTTTCTCCAGATCCACCATCAGATACCGGGAGGAAAACATGATATTGACGCCCCGCAGCACATCACCAATAGCCCTGTTCTCCGTTTCCAGTTCTTTCCGCTGCTTCCGTGCACGAACCACCAGGAAGGCTATGTAAATTACAAACAGCGCCAGCAGGCAGATCTCCAGCAGCACCCCCGCCCTGTTGGCCCGCTGTATCATTGCCTGGGTGACATGCTTGGGAAATGCCTGCACCAGGACATAGGGATACTCCGGCAGGTGAAAAACACACAAATTATCCGTTTTACAGCCCGCGCTGCACAGAAGGGCCGTGTCTCTGTCCTCCGCAAGGGCCGCCCCCGCCGCCTCCGCGGTCCCGGTATCAATCACACCGTCTCTGACCAGCAAATCAAGCAGATCTCCCTCATAGTCCATCCCGCCGGAGCCGGAAATCACACTGCCCTCCCGGGTGCAGAGAAACACATCCGCTTTCTCCCCGAAGTAACTGGCAGCAAGCATATTCTGCAGATACTCTTCGGCAGGGTACAGTCCTGTCAGCACACCGGCAACCTCTTCGCCGTCATAAACGGGCGTAAAGTAGACCACCATGGCCTCTCCGTTAATTCTGGACTCCCGTATGGTATCAAGGCCGCTCTCCCCCTGCATTCCCCGGATATAATACTCCCGGTCCGAGCTGTCACAGGTGTCTCCGTTGGACGCCAGGCTGATGCCGTCCGCCCCGGTATAGCGGATGGCGCCGAAGGTGGTATTCTCCTCAAGCCACTGCAGCGTCTGGGTGTCAATCTCCGAAGTGCTTCCTCCCATACTGGCCAGATAGGCACTGTTATGTATGCGCCGGAGCCCATTATAAAATTCGCCTTCGATCCGCTTCACCGTCTGACGGGCAGAATCTTCTGCGTAGACCCTGTTCTGCTCCTGGATACGCGCCCTGTTCTGGGTGGTATAAATATAAAACAGGATCAGAACTACTATCAGGAAAAGAAATGCGTAAATAATCGGTTGCCACGTTTTCTTCTGCTGCTTCATCTTTTCTCAGCGCCTATGCCCTGCAATGCGCCTTTCCCCCTTCCCGGAATCAACAGAAAAATTATAGCATAAAAACTTTCTTTTGTAAAATGTCCAATCGGTCAGCACGCCCTGCTTACCTGGTAAAGGGAATAAAAATACCCCTTTTGCCCCATCAGCTTATCAAAGGTTCCCTGCTCTGCCACACGGCCGCCCCGCATCACTATGATACCGTCAAACCGGTTCAGCTCCCTTTCCTCCAGCCTGTGCGTCACCACCAGCCGGGTGAGCCCCTTCACATCCAGAATGGCATTGGTGACGCTCTCCGCTGTCTCCGTATCCAGGGCAGACGTAGCCTCATCTACCAATAACACTTGTGATTCTTTCAACAGGCTCCTGGCAATGGAAATTCTCTGCTTCTCCCCTCCGGACAAATGCCCGCCGCCCTCGCCGCAGCCGTAGTCCCAGCCCTTTTCTCCGATCAGCGTCTTTAAGCCGGCCCGGAATGCCGCCGACTCCACGGCATCCTCCGGGAATTCCCGGAACAGGCAGATATTCCTTCGTATGGTATCGTCAAAGATAAAGACGTTCTGCTGGATCACGGAAACCACGTCGAAGATACTGTCCGTGTCCACGTCCCTCAATTCTTTCCCGTCCATGGTAATCCTGCCTTCATAGCCGTCAAAATGACCCTGGAGCAGATTCAGCAGGGTGGACTTTCCCGAACCGGAAGCTCCCACGACGGCATAGCTCTTCCCGGCCTCAAACTCCAGGTCCACGTCCTTCAGCACATCCTTCCCCTCCTCATAGGAGAAGCTTACCCCCTGAAACCGGATTCCCTCTCCCACACCGGTCATGCGCTCCGTCTTCTTCTCACAGTCCTCCACCGAAAGCTCCGCCAGCTTCTCCATCAGCCTCACCGCCGCCTTCCTGTCTGCCAAAAGTACCGGAAGCTTATTTATGGGGCCAAGGATATAGTTCATCATCTGTACGAAGGCTACCACCACACCCGCCGTGACCTGGCCCCGAACGGCAAGATACGCCCCTAAAAGAAACACCCCGATCTGCACGGAGGCTCCCGCCATTCCGGAGATAATCTGGATCATCTCCGCCGTCTTCCGGCGTCTGCATTTCACCTGCTCCAGGCCTTCATTCCTTTTCCTGTAAAGTGCCCCTGCTTCCTCCTGGGCCTGAAAACTCTTCACTACGCTGAAACCGCTTAAAAGATCCTTCACCATGGACATAAAGCCGGCGTTACAGTCGCTGATCTCCTTCTCCTGCTCCGCTATCCTGCTGCCGAAAATAACGGATACGGCCACAGGTAAGATACAGAGCCCTATTACCGTCAAAGTCATGATCCAGCTGTAATAAAGCATCAGCGCCAGGGACAGCCCCGCCGTCAGCAGGGAGAAAACGATGTCAAATTCCGCCAGCAGATATTTGGCCTCAATGGTGGTTACGTCATTTGTGAGGGCAGATATATAATCACTGCTGTTATTTTTCCCGAGAGAGCCGATGCTTTTATCCGTAATGTCCTGAAACGCCACATTCCGGTATGCAGCCACCCCCCGCCTGACAAAGTTATACAGTACCGTCCGCTTGAGCAGAAGCGCAATACAGTACGCCGCCACCAGCGCAAGGGTCATCAGCAGGCAGCGCCTCATCCCCGCCATGCTCCCGCTGCCCGCGAGATCCATCAGCTCCTTTAACAGCACTGCCAGCATCACTTCCGCAATTCCGCTGCCAATAACCGCAATGTATGTTAAACCATAATTTAACTTATTATGTTTATAAAAAGCCTGTTTATATCTGTTTATATTTTTCATTTACCCACTCCCTTTTCTCAGATTTTGACGGCTCTCACACGTTGGTGACCAGCAATGCACCGAAGCTGATTTCTCCCGACACATACAGGGTATCCGCAGCCTCGGGAGGGTTCTCGTGTTCCATAACCATATCGCCAAAAGCCGTCTCCATATGTTCGCTGATTACCTGCCAATTCTCGGGGACATAGAGAACCACCCTGCCGAAGGCGGAATCTATCTTTATGTTTGCCCTGTGGTCCTTTAAAACCGCATCGGAGAAATATACCTCCATGCCGCCGAAGGCATTGTCCAGGTGGATCCGGGATACTTCCCCCGTCACATATTTCACCGTACTTCCGAAAGTATTCTCATAGGACGCCCTGTCCCCTGAAACATAATCCCCTGCGGTATGCTCTCCGCCTGCAATCAGCTTATAGCTTTTCGCCCTGTGCACCTTGGGAAACAGAAGATTCAGCCCGATGGTTCCCAGCAGCGCCGCCCCCAGTACCGGCCAGGGAGTGATTGCCTCCAGCTTCAGGAGCTCATCGTTGACAATCACCAGAAACGCCAGGGAAAAGAGAATCCCCCCCCAGCTCCTCCTGGCCAGGTTTTTGATCAGGATTGCCACCAGTCCAATACTGAAAAGAATGGACCAGAATCCGACTCCTTCCAAAAGGCCCAGCCTGCTCACCAGGAATGCCGCCGCTCCCAGCAGAAACAGAATCCCCCAAAACACCTTATTGCCCTTATCCACCGTGAAATTAAATTCACCCTTCATTGCTTTGTTCTCCCTTCTAATCTCCATTCGCTATTTCCCAAGTCTTCTTGTATTCAGCCGTTCCAGCAGAAGCTTGTAATATCCTCTGGATACCATGGTCTTCTTCCTGCTGTCCTTAAATTCCACCATACTGGAAGCCGTCAGGTTCCTGGTAATGGAATAAATGTGGTCCAGGTTGGCGATGGTGGATTTGGAAATCCTCATAAAACTTCCCGGGAGCATCTCTTCCAGCTCGTAAAGCTTGTAGCTGCAGAAAAAGATCTGATCCGCCGTATGCGCCCGCAGCTCCCGCCCCTCCGTCTCAAAGAAATAAATATCCGCCATGGGAATAAAGAAGTCCGTCCCTCCCTGGGTCAGAAGCAGACACCGCCTGCCGTTATTCTGTTTTGAAAGATAGTCCTGGAGACTGATGACGGCATCATTCAGGCTTCCGCAGCGGATTACCGCCTCTTCTTCCTCCAGCCCCTCCACGATCTCAATCTTAACCTTCATACTGACCCCCATGGTTCCCTTTCCGGAATCTCATACCCGGATAAAGAATGCTTCAGAAGTTCCTGCAAACGCAGGTTCCGATGATCCTGCGTGTCCCGTGCCTATAATTACAGTATACAGAGAATGAAAAGGCTGTAAACAGTCTATGCGCAAGAGGTAATTATTGGGAACTGACCGGTAACATTGTGCACCGTTCAGGTGCACGGACCGGCGGCATGCCCGTCACACTGCAAAAAGCGGCACCTGTAAGTGCCGCCTGACTGCCGGTATCCTGTTTTGACGCTTCACGCCCTATCACTTGGGCGCATCACTGTCCTGTTCCGCCCTCCGATATGCAATCACCTCATAATCACTCTCCCTGCTGCGCTCCAGCATACACTGATACACCCGGTTCCGCAGCTCCTGCTGCCGCTCCCTGGGCTTTAGGCTGTCATCCGGATAAAAGGGACCGTCAATATAAGTAAGGATGTTCACCTTTCCCGGCCTGCCGGGCCGCCTGTGATAGGTGTTGGTAAGGCAATAGGCCGGACAGCCCAAAGTCACGGGGTACTTAAAAGATACGGCCTTAAAGGGCCTGATCCCCGTGTAATAAGGCCAGATATGGGCCTCGGGGTAAATGGTAACCGAGTAATTCCGGCGAATCTTATCTTCCACGGCCTTCACGAAATTCTTCATTCCTCCTGTATCACAGGGAATGGGAATTGCCCCCAGCATTTCCACCAATACCTGCATCCCCGGCATGGATACATTCTCCGGGTTGACAATGAAGAAATTACGGTGAGGATAATTGGCCACACTGGGAATAAACGTGTCCGCAAAGGGCTGGGTATGATTGCCGTATATAAAATAACCCGTGTTACGACATTCTTTCAGCTTTTCTTTCCCTATATATTTTAAATGAAACTTTAGCTTCTGATAAAGAAGCTTGATGGGCATACTCAGCACATTCT
This sequence comes from uncultured Acetatifactor sp., assembly GCA_910577035.1. Taxonomy (GTDB): domain Bacteria; phylum Bacillota; class Clostridia; order Lachnospirales; family Lachnospiraceae; genus Acetatifactor. The sequence goes on along the minus strand of CAJTKW010000022.1, from coordinate 25,602 downwards.
GCACCGCCAGGGAACAAAAATTCCAGAGCCTCCCGTGGAAATACCGAAAGTTCCTGTCAATCACCCTGGGGACGATCTGCGCCGTGGAAAATTCCTCATTCAGCTCATCCGTATAATAGATCACCTTACTCGGTGGTGTATTCCACCGGCTTTCCGTAGAATTCTTCATAGATCCGGCTCCAAACCTTATAATTTTCCTGGCGCATGGCGCTGACCTGCTCCCGTTCCGACAGCCCGCCCTGAGGATAAATGGGTTTATCAATAAACACAGTGTACTCCTGGATCGGGAATCCGTCCGGCCCGTATTCGTCGCTGTCCTCCATGGTAATAAAAATGGGCAGTACGGGAACATGGTTCTTCACTGCAAATTTATAAGCGCCGTTTTTCAGGGGCTTCGGCTTTCTGTAATTCCACCATAAGCTCTGCTCCGGGTAAATGAGGATGAAATCCCCCCTCTGGAGAATGGTATCCACCGCCCGCAGGAAATTGTACATGGTCTTCTTATTCTGGCTCAAGGGCAATGTATTGCAATTTCGAAACAAAAAACCGTAAAAGCCGGGGAAATTCGTATAATTTCCCTCCCGTATCACCTTGAACAGCTGCTTTTTCCCCTGATGCCTGGATGTGCGGAACAAATGCTCCACCGTAAAGCAGTCGAAGGGATTGAAATGGTTGCAGGTAAGTATGGCGCCGGATTCCAGCTCATTCAAGTATTCCATGCCCTTGATTTCCTTCAGGATCAGCTTTCCGTCCCGGATCAGCCCGTCCAGGAATTTACCCGCCAGGGCATAGGACAGCTTTACTTTGGCCCTGCTGGACGGCTTCAGCCGCAGATAATCTATTTGTTCCGGCTCCAGGGGCAAAGTAGGCGGATCCTCCTCCGCATCCACGTCAAACCTCCCCTGCCGCTCCAGCTCCTCGATCCTCGCAAGAACCGCCAGCCTGTCCGGCGCCTTCTCAGGCACCTCCTTCAGCGCCTGCTCCGATCCCTTTTTTCTCTTTGTTACAGCCAATTTTACACCTCCAGACATGCCGGCACGGCCGGCCCACACAGTAAATATATTTCAGGAAATTCATCTCAGCGCCTGTACTTCCTGTCGTCGCCCACGCAATCGGATTCCTTCCTTGCCAGCCTTTTCAGCCTCTCATGGGCCTGGGCGTCCTTCAGGCGGTCCTCCTCCGTAAAATTCTCCCTGATCTGCTGGATTTCATCGAAATATTCCGTCTCCTGAGCGTACATCCAGAAAAATTCCTTGTAAAGAATATCCTCGAAATGCCAGGGCTTAAAGGCCAGGTTATAATGAATCAGCTTGACATTTTCCGTCTTGATCTTAGGATCCGCAATGGGCATCCTGTTCCAGATCCTCTCAAACAAAAGCACCCGCCCCTTGCAAAGCCTGTTTAAATAATCCTGGTCTTGGGCCACCGCAAAGGTAATCCGGTCAAGGGAATAGACAAATTTCTCCTGGAATTTAAATTTCCGCATCTGGTCCAGGTTCATCAAGAGGATGCCGGCATTGAAATAATTCTTATAGCTGGCCACTCCCACCACCTTCTCCGCGTAAGTCTGGAACACCTCGTTGAACTGGATCACGTCGTCGGGAGCTGCCGCCACCAGATTGTCCCCCATATCGATACTGTACAATTTGGCAATATCATCCAGTATCACAATATCGCTGTCCAGATACAGCACCTTGTCATACTGAGGATACAGGTTGGGCAGGAACAGTCTGAAATAAGTTGTCTTGGAGTAATAGTCCCTGGTGTACAGCTTATCCTTTATCTTCTGAATATAGTAGTTGAGGTCAACAAACTCAATATCCACATTCTCTCTTTCGTATTTTGAGATCCTTTTCTTATTCTCTTCGCTTATATCCGTATTCAATACCTTAATCAGGTAGGTATTCTCCGGAGAACTATTGTCAATCAGGGACTGTACCGCCACGGCCAGAAAGGGGCAATATCCGTCGTCTACTGCAAAAAAAATGGGGATTATCATCTCTTTTCACCTGTCTGTGTGCTGCGCCGCACACCTGTTTAAAGACCGAACGCGCATTTTTATTCAGCCCTTTCAAATTTCGCTTTCCATTTCAGATACTCTTCCAGGTCCTCGTCAAAAGCATGGCAGTGCAGATACTTATGGATCTCCTCCACCTGCCACTGCTTGTAATTTTCCGTATGGGGATAGGGTCGAAACATCAACCGTTTGCAAAAATGGCACACTATCGTGTCCTTCTTGTTAAACTTAGACTGCTCGTTGTAGATCCTGGGAATCAGTTTCTTCCTGGTGGTGGCCTTAAAGATAGCCGACTGATCCGCAAACAGAAGCTTCTTCGTCCGGATCAGCTCCCTGGCCTTTCCCAGCAGCCCGGTCTCCCTGATCCTTTCCATATTTAACAGCAGCATTCCTGCGTTGAAATAGTCGGGCCGGATCAGCCAGCAGCCATATTTCTCCTTTACCGCGGCATACTCATAACCCGTTACGTCAATGTCCCAGAGCTGCTTAATATCTCCGGCAATCATAATATCAATATCCAGGTACAGAAGCTTATCCGGAATCCCGGGAATCAAATCCGCCAGAAGCCGCAGCAGTGTATAAGGTGTGCAGTATGCCGTCTCATTGACACATTTATGGAATTCCTGCTCATACAGCTCCGTTACATCCAGCCTCTCCACCAGATTGTCAGGATTCCTCTTTCTGACCACGCGATTCAGGAAATCGACCTGCCCCTGGGTGATCGGGGTAAAGTCCCGGCGCACTCTGGTCAGCTCCATGGTCATTACATATACATGAACTGTCTCTTCCGTACGGTTCGTCATGGAAATCAACTGGGTCAAAGCCCCGTCAAAAACCTTTTCGTTCCCGCATAGCAAAATGTTTACCATAACCGTCATTACTCCATAATCGTGTAAGACATCCACTCATAAAGGAGCTTCGTCCCCTCTGTAATCTCCGGCGGCAAAAGGGCCCTGGCTACCAGCTTCCGTTCGTCCGACTCCCCGTCCAATTGCTTTAAGTGAGCATAATCACCGTCAATATCTGCCACAATATACTCGAATCGTTTCATTCAGCTTCCTCTCCCGTTTTACCTGCCGCCGGCAGTTCGCTTCTCTCAGTCAACATTAGATGGATTATAGCACACTCCGGCGTGAAAAAAAACAGGATATTTGTCTTATCAGCACCAGATTACATGGTTTTTAATACTATGTCAAGCAGTTTTTTGTAATTTATTTCTATCAGGAACTTGTACCCCGGGCGCACCGCCGAAAGAGACCTAAAAGAGGGCATCCCATAAATGGGACGCCCTCTTTTACAGCCGCCGGTTACATCATACCGCCCATGCCGCCTCCTGCAGGCATAGCAGGGGTTTCTTCCTTAATATTTGCCACAACGCTCTCGGTGGTCAGCAGCGTGCTGGCCACACTGGTGGCATTCTGCAGCGCACTTCTGGTCACCTTGGCGGGATCCAGGATTCCTGCCGCTACCATGTCAACGTACTCTTCCTTCAGGACATCGAAGCCTACGCCTTCCTTGGACTCCTTTACCTTGTTGATGATAACGCTGCCCTCCAGCCCTGCGTTTGCAGCAATGTGGAACAGAGGAGCCTCCAGAGCCTTCAGCACCAGCTGCGCACCTGTCTTCTCGTCGCCTTCCAGCTCTTCAGCCAGCTTTTCTACCTTCTTGGAAGCGTGGATATAAGCCGCGCCGCCGCCGCAGATGATTCCTTCTTCCACTGCCGCCCTGGTAGCTGCCAGCGCATCCTCCATGCGGAGCTTTGCCTCCTTCATCTCGGTCTCGGTAGCCGCACCTACGCGGATTACCGCTACGCCGCCTGCCAGCTTGGCCAGCCTCTCCTGCAGCTTCTCCCTGTCGAAATCCGAGGTAGTCTCTTCAATCTGCTTCTTAATCTGGGCAATTCTTGCCTGAATCTCGCTCTTGTCACCCTCACCGTCAACGATGACCGTGTTCTCCTTCTGAACCTTTACGCTCTTGGCATGGCCCAGCATATCCATGGTCGTATCCTTCAGCTCATACCCCAGATCGGAGCTGATTACGGTGCCGCCGGTCAGAATTGCAATATCCTGCAGCATATCTTTTCTTCTGTCGCCGTAACCGGGTGCCTTAACGGCCACTACGTTAAAGGTTCCCCGCAGCTTGTTGACAATCAGAGTAGTCAGGGCCTCACCTTCCACATCCTCCGCAATAATCAGCAGCTTTGCACCGGACTGTACCACCTGCTCCAGCAGGGGCAGAATCTCCTGAATATTGGAAATCTTCTTATCCGTAATCAGAATATGGGGATTGTCCAGAGTTGCCTCCATCTTATCCATATCGGTAGCCATGTATGCGGATATATATCCCCGGTCGAACTGCATACCTTCCACCAGGTCAAGCTCCGTCTGCATGGTCTTGGATTCCTCGATGGTAATAACACCGTCCCCGCTCACCTTCTCCATGGCATCCGCAACCAGCTGTCCGACGCCCTCGTCACCTGCAGAGATGGCAGCAACTCTTGCAATGTGCTCCTTGCCGTTCACCTTCTGGCTCATCCCGGAAATAGCTTCCACCGCACAGTCGGTAGCCTTCTTCATACCCTTTCTCAGGATAATGGGGTTAGCACCTGCCGCCAGGTTCTTCATGCCCCCGTTCACCATCGCCTGGGCAAGAACGGTAGCGGTAGTGGTGCCGTCTCCGGCAACATCGTTGGTTTTGGTAGCCACTTCCTTTACAAGCTGTGCTCCCATATTTTCAAAAGCATTCTCCAGCTCAATCTCCTTGGCAATGGTCACGCCGTCATTGGTAATCAGGGGAGCGCCGAAAGACTTATCCAGCACCACGTTTCTTCCTTTGGGTCCCAGTGTAACTCTGACGGTATCAGCCAGCTGGTTGACACCCTGTTCTAATGCCGCGCGTGCTTCCGCACCGTATTTAATTTCCTTTGCCATAATAATCTGCCTCCATTTTTCTATGATTTACAATTCGGACTGTTTCCCGGCTTCGGGTTCTGTCCCTGTAACAGCTGCGGGCTGCAAATGTCAGCCGGCAATAATTGCCAGAATATCGCTCTGCTTTACAATGATATACTCATCCTCATCCAGCTTCACTTCTGTCCCCGAATATTTGGAATAAATGACCTGGTCGCCTGCCTTGACTTCCATCTTAACTTCCTTGCCGTCCACTACGCCGCCGGGGCCCACTGCAACCACCTCTGCCTGCTGGGGCTTTTCCTTATTCTGTCCGGGCAGCACGATACCGGACTTTGTTGTCTCTTCCGCAACAAGCTGCTTTAATACGACTCTGTCGCCTAACGGTACTAATTTCATAGTAATGCCTCCTTATGTCATTCATTTTTTGTTGTTAGCACTCATTTAATTCGAGTGCTAATCATCAAGACATATATTAGTTTCATATGCAGAGTTTTTCAAGCACATTCTCACTTGTTTATATATTGCTTTCTTGATTTTACTCATTTTTTCTTATTTTTTCTCTCGTTTTCTCAACTATGACTTATGGAGAGATTTTATATTTTGTTTATAAAAGGCACGAAGACAGCATTTCCTGCGGAAAAAATGCTCCGGAAACATTTGCTTCCGGAGCCCTCACAGACTCATTCCTGCTGCCGCATCAGTTCGTATAGCTGCCGAATCCGCCGGCCGAACCGATCTTAACCATCCGGCCCTCTTCCTTCTTTTCCTTCACCTTAGAGATAATGGTGGGCACCGCGCCCAGCAGGAGGAATAAATAAAGCAGCGCCAGATTTCCAAGATAAACCGGCATATCCATGGCTCCCTGCTCAATGGCCCAGGGTACCAGACGATAGCATTCGAACAGATTATAGCCTGCCTCCGCGCCGCCGCCCTCTCTCCACAGAAGAATAGCGGTATCAATCCTGTCTCCCACGTAAGTCATCACCAGCATAATGACAATGCTGATCACAATTCCCTTCTTCGTCAGCCTGCCGCCCAGCAGCTCATAGCCTTTTAATACGCCCACTGCCATGATGGCGCCGGAAAGAGCTGCCACATACCCCAGCTGGCTGAGGAGGACAATGCACAGAACGCCTACCAGCGAGCCAAGCAGTGCTCCCACTATACCGCCTACCACATTCTCTTTCTTCTGCGCCTTCTTCTGCTCTGCCACAGCCAGATTTCCCCGCATGTTAGCCTCACAGCCCGGACAAAGATGATAATAACTGCCCGCGGACACATATGGGGACACTTCCTCCGACTGTCCGCAGATACTGCAGCAGGGCCGGCATCCCCGGTTCTGCAGGAAAGACACCAGGCCGCTCATGGCTTCCGGCAGCCGGCTTCCCAGACTGTCCCGAAGCTTTTTCTGGTTGATGGAGCCCACCACGGGAACCGTGATGTGGTTCCCCTCCTGCTTCCCCACTCCCAGGGCATCCACACTCTTACTCAGCTCCTTGAACTCATCCTTTGTAAAAGCCGCTCCGGTGGGCGTCTTGGCCGCGGTGTGTATGGTCAGCGCATAGGGCGCCTGGCTGTCCGCCGGGTAGACCACCATATCATATCCGTCCTTCTGTCCGTAAATCACGTTATTCCCCGGATCATAGCGCATCCCTGCAGACACCGCCAGCTGGGAATAGAAATCTGTCAGTTTACTCATTTCTCTCCTCCTGTGTTAAGCCTGTTCAGCATTTGATTTCCAAATATCCCAGCAGCTTGGACATATCATACTCCTCCAGCACGCCCAGATTGGAATCATAGAATTTGCCGTCATAATGCACCAGATAATGGCAGAAACGCCCCATCTTTTCCATCATGATACAGCACTTGGGTAAAGTAGCGTCCCTCCCCTCTGTATACACAATAATATCATTATGATCCAGCCCGTAATAATTCAGCGCGGAAATCACCCGCCCCATGGTAGCCTGCCATTCCCTGCAGTCCATCACGCTGATGACCTCGGCAATGGTCACTCCCGCCAGCATCGCCACACAGGCCTGGCCGCACAGGCCGTCCTCAGGCTGGATGATGACGTTTACGCTGTCGATCTTACGAATAGGATGATCGAAGCTGTACGGGCTGTTCTGGTCCATACGGATCAGGGAGCCGTTCACATGCAGCAGGATCTTGTGGGCTGCCCCCAGCTCCACACTGACTGCATCCTCATCCTCAATGTGTATCTCGTAATTCCCCTTTTCAATAGGAAGCAGCTCACACTCGATGATCTTGTTATCCAGGACAATCTCTGCCTGGATCACATCCCGCTGCTTGCAGACCTCCCAGATATTGAAGGGAATGGGAATCATATACCCCTTTTCCTTCTTTGTAATTCTGGACTCAAAAAAATACCTCATACCGGATACCTCCATTAAAATAATAAAGTAATCATACCCTGAAAAAAGATTTTCAGGCTTTTTTCCTGGCCTGGGACGGCGAAATTCCGTAACGCTTTTTAAACAGCTTGCTGAAATGATAGGCATCGTCATACCCGACGGATGCCGCCACCTCCTGAATGCTCCCGGCGCCGCCACCTGCCAGCCGTTCCCTGGCCTTTTCCAGACGGATGTTAATCAAATGCCGGATCGGCGTATCTCCGGTCTCGCTCTTAAAGATCTTGGAAAGATAAAACGGGCTCAGATACATATTCTCCGCCATCTGCTCCAGGGAAATCTTTTCGCTGTAATGGTCTTCAAAATAATTCACCATCTGCTCAACCACATTCTTTTTATTGACGGATTCCAGTGCCCCCCCGTCTGCCTGCTCCAACGGCCTGCATTCCTCCCGGATCACCAGCAGAATTATCTGCATCAGATACGCCTTCAGCATGAAATAGCGCCCCTGCCTGCACACCGCCTTTTCCGCTTCCATGGCGGAATACAGCTTAAACAGCCTCTGCCAAAGCTCCCCGTCCGTGTGCAGCACATGTCCCCCGTCCGGCACGGGCAGCGCATTTTCAGGGCAGCCGCATATATGAAAATCCGTGGCCCCCGTAAAAAACTCCGTAGCCGGCGTCTCCGCCTCCGGGCACGCCAGTGCCTGGTGCTTTACGCCCGGATTGATAATGAGTACGTCCCCTTCCTTCACACAGACAATACCATCCTCAAAGCGGTATCTTCCCTCCCCGGAAAGAATGAAGGCCAGCTCCAGGTGGTTGTGGCTGTGAAAAGAAGCCTCATCCCTGGCTTTATCCCTGGTCCCCTTCCAGGTATACAGGAATGTGGGATTCAGGTCGTCAATTAAAATGCACCCGTTATTGTTATATTTTTCCACCGCAGCACACTCCTTGCTATGCAATTCCCAGAATGATGATCGCGAACCTGAAATATACCAGCAGTGACAGCGCGTCCACAATCGTGGTAATGAAGGGGCTTGCCATCACCGCCGGATCAAAGCCCAGCCTTTTTGCCCCGATGGGCAGCAGACACCCCACCAGCATGGCAATCAGCACCGATGCCGCCAGGGTCAGGCACACGGTCAGCGCCACCGGCACTCCCACCCTGTCAAACACTATCAGCTTGGCAAAATTTGCCGCCGCCAGCGTCAACCCGCAAAGCACGGATACCCTGATCTCCTTCCACACCACCCGGGGGACATCCCGATACTCGATCTCTCCCAGGGACAGCCCGCGGATCACCGTCACACTGGCCTGTCCTCCCGCGTTTCCCCCTGTATCCATCAGCATGGGAATAAAGGCAATCAGGGCAGCATATACGCTCAGGGCATCCTCAAAAGAACTGATAATGGCTCCCGTAAAAGCCGCCGAAATCATCAGCAGCAACAGCCAGGGAATCCTTTTCCTGTAGGTTTCCCACACTGTGGTCCTCATATAAGGCTTGTCACTGGGAAGGATGGCCGCCATCTTTTCCATATCCTCCGTGGCCTCTTCTTCCAATATATCCACAATGTCATCCACCGTGATAATACCCACCATCCTGTTCTCGTTATCCACTACAGGCATGGCCGTAAAGTCATACTTTTTAAACTGGGCCGCCACCTGCTCCTGATCCGTATGGGTATGAATGGAGATCACGTTCTCGTGCATGAAATCCCCGATAATCTCGTCTCCGCCGCTCAGCAGCAGATACCGGAGGGCCACCGTTCCCACCAGCCGGCGTCTGGCATCCAGCACGTAACAGATATTGATGGTCTCACTGTCCAGGCCCACCTTACGAATGTGCCCAATGGCCTGATCCACCGTCTGGCTCTCCTTCAGGGAGACATACTCCACCGTCATGATGCTTCCGGCGGAATCCTCCGGGTAACCCAAAAGCTGGTTGACGGCCTGCCGGGTATCCGGCCTGGTATTTGCCAGCAGCTTATCCACCACATTTGCCGGCATCTCCTCCAGCAGGTCCGCGGCATCGTCCGCCATCAGGTTGTCGATGACATTAGCAGCCTCCGTCTCCGAGAGAGAGCGGATGATTACCTGCTGGTTCTCCACCTCCAGGTAGGAAAAGACATCTGCCGCCAGATCCTTGGGCAGGATTCGATATACCTTCAAAAGGTCCTCCTCCTTCAGCTCCTCCATCAGGACGGCTATGTCCGCATCGTTCAGCCCGGATAAAAACTGCCGCAGCCCGGTATACTGTTTTGTCTCAAGAAACCTCAGCAGTTCCTCCAGCTCGTTTCTTCTCTCCATGGCATTTCCCACCACCTTTCGAAATGCCGTTTTCTCAAGTCATTATATTCTTTCCGACTGCTCTTTGTCAACGAAATAGAGCTCTTTTATTTTTTCAAATTTTACCTGCCCGCCGGTGGCTTCCACTATCCTTTTCTGCAGTTCCTCCAGCCTTTCCGCGGAAACCGCCAGCCGCAGGGATGCCTTGTCCGTGTACTCGCTGGAAAGGGGGGTGATTCCTTCGTTTTTCAGCAGATACAATATTTTCCCGACCCCGCCGTAGTCCGTGGTCACCGAGAGCTCCGCGCCATAGCGCATCCGCCCCAGACAGCAGTGCCTTAAGCCCTCTTTCACCGCCTGGGTATAGGCCCGCACAAGCCCTCCCGTCCCCAGCAGCACCCCGCCGAAATATCTGGTCACCACCACCGCCGCATTGCGGATGTCTGCTCCCAGCAGCACCTCCAGCATGGGTCTGCCTGCCGTCCCCCCCGGTTCCCCGTCATCGCTGCAGCGGGTCAGCTCCCCTCTGTCCCCCACGCAATAGGCATAGCAGTTATGCCTGGCATCCCAGTATTTCTTTCTCACTTCTTCTATAAAGGCCGCCGCCTCGGCCTCGCTTTCGCATTTCCTGACCGTGGCGATAAACCGGGACTTCTTTTCCTCATATTCACCCACACCGCCCTCCAGCAGAACCCGGAAGGAATCCGCACTTCCCTTATCCATAACATCCGTTATCTCCATTCACTGCATATCCTGTCTCCAGAGTAGCATATTTTGGCCAAAATGTGAAACAATTATTAAGATGAAAAGAAAAACTTTATTTACATACCAATATTTGCTATAATATGGTGGGTAATGTCTAAGAAACAGAAAGGCGTGACAAATGAACTACGGAAAAAAGGGAATCCGCGCACAGCAGAAAGCGCTGAATTCCAAAGCAGGAAAAATAGAAAGAAAAATACTGGTGGGGTTCGCCAAGCTGACACTGATCGCCCTGGTGGGTATCTGCATATGCGGCGCTGCCGCAGGGATCGGTGCCTATAACGGCATTCTGGCCTCCACCCCCACGATTCAGCTGAGCTCCATCATTGCTTCCGGTGAAGCGACCATTGTCTATGACTGCGCCGGCAACCAGTACATCGGCATTAACTCCAACCGTCTCCGTGTGGACTCCATGGACCAGCTCCCCGATTATCTGGGAAAGGCCTTTGTCGCCATCGAGGACAGGCGTTTCTACCAGCATAACGGCATTGACTATTACGCCATGGTGCGTTCCGGCTATCAGTTTATAAAGACCCGTTTTAAGGCAACCCAGGGTGCCAGCACCATCACCCAGCAGCTGCTGAAAAATACCGTCTTTACCAGTTGGACCTCCGAGGGCAAGAACATGATCAAAAAGATCAAGCGTAAGCTTCAGGAGCAGTATCTGGCGGTGGAAATATCCAAATATTACGAAAAGGATGAAATCCTGCTGGAATATATGAATGCCATCAACTTAGGGCAGAACACCCTGGGCGTGGAGGCGGCCTCCAAGCGCTACTTCGGAAAATCCGCCAGTGAACTGACTGTCTCCGAGGCGGCGGTGATCGCCAGTATTACCCAGAACCCTTACGGCTATAACCCGATCAGTTTCCCCAAGGAAAACGCCAAACGCCGCAAACGCTGCCTGGACGATATGCTGGAGCTGAACTTTATCACCCAGGCCCAGTATGATGAGGCCATCGCGGATTCGGAAGCCGTCTATGACCGTATCGGCAACTACAATATTGACTACAAGGAGAGCACCACCGCTCAATACGGCTCCTACTTTTCGGATGCCCTGTATGAGCAGGTGAGAAACGATCTGATAGAATCCGGGTACACTGCCGCAAGCGCCGAAAGGCTTCTGACCGCAGGGGGGCTGCGTATTTACTCTACCCTGGATCCTACGATCCAGGCCATAGCCGACGAGGAAATCGCCAATCCCGAGAACTTCCCGGATAATGTGGACTGGTATCTGAACTATGCCCTGACAATAAGAACTGCTGACGGTACTGCCCACAACTTCAGCAAGGAAAATATGATGACCTGGTTTAAGAAAAACGGCAAGCCCAAGTTCAACCTGATCTTTTCCTCCCAGGAGGATGCTCAGGAGGCAATCGAAATCTACCGGGCCGCCATGCTGGACGAACTTGGGATCGACAATGTGGAAGGCAACTACGACGAATCCGTCAGCATGACTGCCCAGCCCCAATCCGCCGTTGTTATCTCCGACCAGTACACCGGCTACGTGGTGGCAATCGTAGGCGGCCGGGGTGCCAAGGAAGGACGGCGGACCTTGAACCGCGCTACCAATTCCACCCGTCTGCCCGGCTCCACCTTCAAGGTACTGGCAGCATACGCTCCGGCCCTGGACAGCGCCGGCATGACCCTGGCCAAGGTGTATAACGACGCGCCCTTCAACTACGACGACGGAACTCCCGTGCGGAACTCCTATTCCAGGACAAGCACGCCCTACAGGGGCATCCAGTCCGTGCGCAACGGAATCAAGGATTCCATTAATATCCTGGCCGTAAAGATCACCACGGTTATCACGCCCCAGTTAAGCTATGACTACCTGCTGAACTTTGGCTTTACCACCCTGACAGACGGCGAGGTCATCAATAATAAGACCTATACGGATGTCAGACAGCCCATTGCCCTGGGAGGCCTGACCAAGGGTGTTACCCCTTATGAACTGAACGCCGCTTATGCGTCCATTGCCAACCTGGGAACCTACGTGGAACCCAAGCTCTACTATAAAGTAGTGGATACCGACGATAAAGTGATTCTGGACAATACCGCTCCCAGGACCAAGCAGGTTCTGAAAGAGACTACCGCATATCTGCTGACCAGTGCCATGATGGACACGCTTACCTCCGGTACCGGTACAAGGGCCAGATTCAGCAATACCATGGCCACGGCAGGTAAGACCGGCACTACCACAGGCCCCACCGATGTGTGGTTTGCCGGATTTACTCCTTATTATACCTGTACGGTCTGGACAGGCTATGACAATAATGTTGACCTGAAAGATTCCAATACCTCCAAATACCTCTGGAAAGCCATTATGTCCAGAATCCATGAGGAACTGCCCGACCGGCAGTTTACCGTACCGGAGGGACTGGTTCAGGCACAGGTTTGCAGCAGATCCGGTCTGCTGCCGATTCTGGGACTTTGTGACGAGCATATCAGGACGGAACTCTTTGCGGAAGGGACTGTCCCCACCGAGAGCTGCAATATCCATTATGAGGGCAATATCTGCAACTACGACGGACTGCCTGCCACCCCTCAGTGTCCTTTCCCGGTATACGGCAGAATGGAACGAAAGCTGATTGAAGATCCTGCCCTGATCAGCGGCTCTACCATGATTACTACCAACCCTGACGGTACCCAGGTCATCTCGGCGCCTCCTACTGCCGAATACTGCCAGCATAATGACGAATTCTACGCCAATCCCAACTGGCAGGCAATTCAGAACACCCAGCAGATGGAGATTGACCAGCGGAACGCGGCAGCAGCGGCGGCAGCGTCCCAGCCCCCTGATACAACACCGCCGGCACAATAGTAACCTGCTCCCTTGGATTGTAGTTATAGAAATGTGCGCCCCTGGGGCGCACAAGGAAAGCGCCATGGCCGATCCGATGCCATGGCGCTTCGTCCTTATTTCCCGTTCCTCTTTATAAGCCCTTGATCTCTTCGATCTTTTTGTGCAGCTCTTCAATCCCCTTCTGGGCGTTTTCTATCGCCCGGCACTGCTTCTCCAGGAATTCCTTCGGTTCCTCATGGTACCGCTCATAATACAGCTTTCCGATCTCCGCGTAATTCTTCCTGATTACCTCCTCACAGGTAGAGATCTGGTTCTTCAGGCTGACAATCTCCGCCGTTTCCTTTGCCTTATCGGCGATCTTGGCGCCCGTCTCCGTGATGGCGTCCCCCAGCTTATCAAAGAAATCCATATCGTACACTCCTTCCGCTTTTTATAGTTAAGATAATTCTACCACACAAAATTTTCCTCGTAAAGTAACGATCTACGCCATTGCACATTTCCGGGTATATGTGATATAATATACTCAAGAATCCAGACGCTCCGCGTCTGTCGCACTTCGTGCTCCCTGATTCTTTCGTTATCATATCAGGTGAAATCAAATGCTCATTCCTTTCGCGCTTGATTTCCTGCTGATATGATATAATATACTCAAGAATCCAGACGCTCCGCGTCTGTCGCACTTCGTGCTCCCTGGATTCTGCCATATCTTTATAAATGAGGTGACATCATGGAACAGCCTTTGTATACTACCTTAAAGGTGAACAATGAAATTGAGCTCTGCGAAATTTCCGACCTGGAATGCAAACAGCTCATCGAGCGCCAGCTTCTGAAGGAGCGTATCTCCTACTTTATCCGCTGGGTAAAGCCCTCCATCTTCCGCCGCAAAAAGAATTTATGTATTATCTGTGTCAATGAAAACATGGTGGATGCCGCCGAGGATGTGGTTCGCTCTATTTGCGACGAAAAGGGTTACCCTGTCAGGTTTCTCATGAAAAGATCTCAGAATATATATTTTTAAGACACTGCCTGTCATACTGTTATGCCGGTTATCCCTGTTTTGCCTGATGCTGCGTGAAACGCTGTATTTTAGCGGAGTCCTTTTCACAGCTTTGCGTCTTTTTTCATTGTCCGCTGTAACTTTACGAACAAGATTCTAACAAAAAGCCTACAACAAGCCGGTTTGGTATTTTAATCATCGTAATGTCCTGTGCATGATATGATTTTAATATTCTGCAATTCGTCAATATCGTACACCAATCGGTTTATTTCATCAATCCGTCTGGAATATCCTGGACGATGTTTTAGCGGCTCCGGCTTTCCAATGCCTTGCATTGCCCCGCTTCTTCGTATATCTTCAATCAACGAGTAAATTTTATTTGCTGTTTTCTTATCCTTTTTTAATCCAATCCATGAATTCCGCCATTGCATCCGGGGAAATGTTGGAATCATTCATCAATCATAGCCCTCAATTCATCGAGTGACTTATGGATAACTTCACCATTTTCCAGCTGGGCAAAGCTATGGTCCAATTTTTTAGATATTCCGCATTCCTTTTTGCTTTTACTATTTCATTATATTCTTTTTCAGATACAATTACTACATTTTCATTTTTGGGTCTTGATACAATAAGTGTCTCACCGTCTATTACTTTATTGCACCATTCTTTAAAATTTTCACGCACTTCCATGCTCTTTACTGCTAACATAGTATCACCTCATAATTTCGTATGGTTTTTCGTACTTTTATTTTTATGGTCATTATTGCACGTCAAATTATTTTATGTCGGAAATGCAAAGATAAATGCTTATGTCTAATGATGATGCTTGGAATAGCGCAAAAGGTAAATGCGAAGCATGTGGAAAACAATTGGTATATAACAACCGCTCAGAAAGCGAAAGAGGAGCATGGGAAGCACACCATATTAAAGCACAAAAAGACGGTGGTACTAATTCCTTATCCAATTGTAAAATTTTGTGCTCAGAGTTTCTTTTTCTGACTTTTACATGGCGCTGACAAAATTCAAACAAATTCCATATTACAGGCCGCAATGAACTACCACGCAAAAACAAAAAAGCCCTGAATACTCAAGGCTTTTCAAAGCTGCTGACGGGAATCGGACCCGTGACCTCCGCACTACCAATGCGACGCTCTACCGACTGAGCCACAGCAGCATCAGGTAACCCGGGAGGCTTACGCCTCCTGCAATCACCGTCATTCATTATAGCAAACACCCTTGGGGTTGTCAACTATATTTTTTAATATCTCTGTTTTTCCTCTGATCTTTCTATTATTCCCTCCTTTTCCTCCGCCGTATTCCCCGTTTCGTCTCCTCCGGCCGGCCGCTCCAATCCCCTCGTTCCGCCTTCAGCCTCAGATAATCTGACGCATCATCCGGCACGTCGTCCAGATCCTCACGTCCGATGTCCACATTGACCGGTTTCTTCTTAAAGAGAATATCGTACATGACCGGAATGATGAACAGGGTCATTAAAGTCGCATAAGCAAGCCCTCCTGCCACCACAATAGCCATGCCCCTGGACATCTGGCTGGACAGATCATCGCCAAACAGCAGGCTTGCCATGGCAAGTATGGTAGTCAGCGCCGTCATTAAAATCGGACGCATCCTGGTCTTTCCGGTGGCAATCAACGCATCCCTGCGCTCAAGGCCCCCTATTCTCAGCTGATTTACATAATCTACAAACACGATACCGTTATTTACCACAGTGCCCAGCAGAACCACGAATCCCATCATTCCCATCACGGAAAGCGGTTCTCCCATAACCAGCAGCCCGATCAGGCCTCCCGTAAATGCCAGCGGCACCGTAAACAGGACAATAAACGGACTTAACAGGCTCTGGAACTGGGCCACCATCACCAGATAAATGAACGCCAGACCCATCAGCAGCACCTTCGCCATCTGCACCACCATCTGGTTTACCGTATCGGATTCTCCCACGGAATCCATGCTGTAGCCGGAAGGGAGCCGGTACTGCTCCAGCAGGGGCTCAAGCTCCCTGGACAACAGGGTTGCATTATAGCCTTCCTCTACGGAAGCCGTCACCGTCATATATCGGCTCTGGTTCTCTCGCTGAATGGACTGGACCCCGTCCTCTATCCTGATCTCCGCAAATTCCGAAAGGAAATGATCCTCCGTAATACTGTTGCCGTTTTCATCGGTGGCCTGCTTTTCAAAGCTGTAGTCCAGAATATTCTCCTTGGTCAGGGGATCCCTGACATCCTTCACCACAATTTCCATTTCCACGCCGTCCACAGTCACCGTAGCGGCAGTGGCCGATTCCGTCAGGCTGCCGCTGATTTCCGCAAAGATCTGTGCCGCCGTCAGGCCCTGCTTCATGGCTGCATCCCTGTTCAGGATCAAATGGATGACCTGATCCGGTTCTTCCTGCCCGTTGGATATATTCGTAAATCCCTCTATGGTATCCACGATTTCCATAATGTCTTCCGTAATGGATGTCAGCGTATCCAGATCGGACCCATATACATTAATGGAAAGCCCGGAACCCATCATGGAACTCATTTCCGACATCCCGGTGGAAACAGACACCTGACAGTCTAAAGCAGACGTTCCCGATACAATATCCGCGCAGATCCTCTTCACTTCATCCTCTCCCGCATCCTTATTCTCCGTTATGACCATAAAGGAATAGGAAGTATAATTATCCGAGCTTCCTGCAGTGGATGCCACCAGCGACATGGAACCGCCGGACATTGCGCCCACGCTCTCCACGCCGTCCACGGCCAGAATGGTATCCATCACCTGGTCAGCCGTTTCATAACAGGTGTCTTTCTCCGCATCCTCCGGCATCTGTACGGAAATCTGGATCTGATTGGAGGTCATCTCCGGTATCATGACGATACCCATCCTCATCACTGCCCAGATACTGAATACCAGAAGCGCAATGGCAACGGTAAGCGGCAGCACCTTTACCTTCAGGCAGAATTCCAGCATCTTTCCATAAACATCCTGTACCTTTTCAAACCAGGGATGCTTCTTCTCCCGGGAATCCTTAAGCAGTGTGGAACCGGTGGCAGGCACCACGGTCATGGCAATCACAAGAGACGCGCACAGGGTAAAAATAATGGTCAGGCTGATGGGCATCATCAGCTCCCGTACCGTGCCGGTCGTAAAGAGCATGGGGGCAAACACGCTCACGGTAGTCAGTGTAGAAGCAATGATCGCCCCTGCCACCTGCTTTGTACCTTGTACGGACGCTCTGGCGGCAGCTACGCCCTTGGAGCGCAGGCGGTAAATATTCTCTATGACGACAATGGAATTGTCCACCAGCATGCCGATGCCCAGCGCCAGACCCGCAAGGGACATCATATTCAGGGATATTCCCGAAAAATACATCAATACCAGCGCCGTGAGGACAGACAGGGGAATGCTCACCGCCACCACCAGCGTAGGCTTTACATCCTTCAGGAAGAGAGCCAGGACAATGATTGCCAGCGCCGCCCCCCAGATCATGCTCTGCAGCACGCCGTTGATAATCATGGTAATGTAATCACCCTGATCCACGAGAGTCATGACAGACAGCTCGGGATATTCCGTTGTCAGCTGGTCCACCGCCGCCCTGATGTTCCTGCTGACCTCATTCGTCCCCGAAGTGGAGCCCTTGAAAACCGACAGAATAATACCGTCATTGCCGTCCAGCCTGGCGTAACTGATGTCCGAATTATCAATGACGGTAATATCCGCCACATCCTTCAGCCGGACTTCCCCGATACCCTCCATATCCACCAGCACCACATCTGCCAGCTCCTCAATGCTCTCAAAATTGTTCCCGATCTTCAGCAGCCAGGAGTTGGCCTCCCTGTCTTCCACATAGCCTGCAGGCATAGCGAAATTCTGGGCATAGATCAACTGTGCCAGGGTATTGATATTCAGCAGCTGATCCGCATTGGCCGCCCGAAGGGCCTCCTCCTTCTGTATTTCAAAATTCTCCAGTGCGGCATAATATTCCTCCCAGCCGTCCTCGATCTGCTTCTCGGCATCCTTCAGGGAACCCTTTCCGGAATTAAGCTGCTCCTGCGCGGAATCCAGCTGGGATTCCATCATTCCTATCTGATATTGTCCCATGGTGATCTGATTGGCCGCTTCTGAAAACTGCAAAGCCGCCTCTATCTCACCCTTTTCCACCTCCACCAGTCCTGCATTGACCTGCACCAATGCTGCCTCAATTGTCTGCAGATTGGCATTGACGTTCTGCTCATATTCAATCCGGTCCAGGCCGCCGGTAAGTGCATCCAGCATACTGTTTAAAACGGACGCCCCCCCGGAAACCACCACCAGTTTGGTATGCACCTCCCTGTAGGAATCAGGATTCGTCCAGTCTGCCTTTTCCAGATCCTGGATCATCGTAACGATTACTTGATTATCACTGCTTCTGAGCTGCTTGACCACGTCGCTGCTCAGATACTCTGCCTTCAGCTTTTCCACCTCTGCCTTCGTGGCTTCATCCGGTTCGGCCTTGCCTGGTTTTTCCTCCGGCTGCTCTTCTCCGCCGTCCGGAGCTCCTTCCCCGGCCTGCTCTTCTCCGCCGTCCGGAGCTCCCTCCCCGGCCCGACCCTCCCCGCCGTCCGAAGCTCCTTCCCCGGGTTTCTTCTCCCCGCCGTCGGGATCTGCATCACCTCCCGACACAGAGCCCGACGGTGCATAGGGCCCCATCAGCTCCTCATACTTACCGGGCGCAGTGACCACCACATCTGTCCCTGACTGCATTTTGCTCAGGGCAGCATCAATCTGCTGCACCATGGCAAGATTTGTGCTCAGGCTCATCCTGGAGGACTCCAGATTGGTCTTTGCCGTCAACAGATCCCGTTTTGTCTCTGCCAGCTTTTGAACCGTGGCGTCTTTCTGGGTATCCAGCTCCTTTCTGCCGTCCTCCAGACCCTTTTTGTTTTCTTCCAGCTCCTGCTTCCCGCTGTTCAGCTCTTTCTGGCCATTTGCCATCTCCTGACGGTTTCCCTTGACAGCCTTTTCGGCATCCTCCAGCTGCTTCGCCGCCTCTTCCAGCTGCACCGCCGCCTCCTCAAATGCGCTGCTGGCCCTGGCAAGGATCTTCTCGTTCAGCTTTTCGACCTTTTCCTCGCTCAGCTCCACCACAATGGAATTTTCCACCAGGCCGATGGAAGAAATGCTGGTAATGCCCTCCTGTCTTTCCAGGAAAGGGATCACCGTATCCTCCACAAAGCGGGAGGTTTCCTGAATATCCATACCGTCAAAAGCCACTGCCAGATAGACGGATGCCATCATATCCATGCTGATCTCCATGATAGAAGGCGTCCCGCATTCATCCGGCAGCGCCGCTTCCACGGCGTCCAGAGAGCTGGACACCTTCACCATGGCCGAATCCATATCCGTCCCATCCACGAACTCCATCTGTACAATACCATAATTTTCATAGGACATACTATAGACATTCTTGACGCCGGAAATAGAGCCCAGGGCTCTCTCCATGGGCTCACAGACGGAAGCTTCTACCCGTTCCGGGCTGGCACCGGGATACGTGGTTATCACAATCATATAAGGAAGATTCATCTCCGGAAGCAGATCCGTGGTCATACTGCTCAGACTGACCACTCCCAGAATCATGATTACAATCACCATCACAAGTATGGTAAACGGTTTTTTCACACTGAATTTCGGCATATTTTATCTCCTGTCTCTGACGAAAACCGGCTGCAGAGTACCTTCCTTCACATTCTCCGTCCATTATATGCCGCCCTGTCTTGCAAGGTCAATATAGGAATTATTTGCATTTTCTAAAAAAAGTATTAACTACCGGCCCGGGACATTTACAGCATTTTCCGTATTTTGGCCTTCAGGCGCTGCAGCGCGTTGTCCGTGGCCTTTTCATCCCTGCCTAACACTCGGGCAATCTGCCCGTAGCCCATGCCGGTGAGATACAGATCCAGAACCTGGCGTTCAAAATCGCTCAATTGATTCTCTATGGCTTTTTCCAGATAATCCACCCGCTCCTTGTCCAGAAACAGTTCCTCCGGGGAAAGCTCCGCCTTATCCGCCAGCAGATCACTGAGCCTTACCTCCTCCTTCTCATCCCCCTCAGCCGCAGGCTTCCCGCTGTCTAAGGACACATATGTATTCAGGGGCTGATGCTTCCTCCGCTTGGAAGCCTGCACCGCCGTATACATCTGCCTGCTGATACACAGCTCCGCAAAGGTATAAAAACTGGCGTCCCGGCCCATATCATAGTCCCGGACCGCCTTAAACAAACCGATCATGCCCTCCTGGATCAGGTCCTCATTGTCCGCGCCCAGAATAAACATGGACTTTGCCTTGCTTCGCACCAGATTCTTATATTTCACACAGATATAGTCCATGATCGGCTCCTCTCCCCTGCGGAGCCTGTCAATCAGTTCATCATCCGTATACTGCTCATATTCGGAATATTTTCCTGCCATGTCCGTCCTTTCCGCGTTCCGCCCTTTCCGCGTCCCCCCTGTCCCACATACCCCCGGGAAAGGGCAATGCCTGCCTCTTGGAGCACAAACAATCTCTGAAACCAAAGCGAACAGGTGCACCCGGTAATTTTTTTTAATCTCAGAAATTCCTCATCCCCTCTTCTGCCTCACAATTTCATAAGATAAAACACCCATAGCCACAGATGCGTTT
>CAJTKW010000022.1:0-4781 GCA_910577035.1 uncultured Acetatifactor sp. | reverse complement strand
CCCCTGCCGCAACGGAAGCATTCAGGGAATCAATGTTCCCCTTCATGGGAATCGAAGCTATCATATCACACTTCTCTTTTACCAGTCTGCCCACTCCTTCACCCTCGCTGCCGATGACAAGGCCGATGGGGCCCTTTAAATCCAGCTCATACATAAGGGTACCGTCCATATCCGCGCACACAAACCACATGCCTTTCTTCTTCAGCTCTTCCATTGTCCTGGCAAGGTTTGTGACCTTTGCCACCGGCGTGTAGTTTAAAGCCCCGGCGGAAGTCCTGGCCACCGTAGCCGTCAGCCCCACCGCCCGGTTTTTCGGTATAATGACCCCATGGGCCCCCGCCAGGTTGGCGGTACGGATGATGGCTCCCAGATTGTGGGGATCCTCAATATTATCCAGCAGGAACACAAAGGGCGGCTCCCCCTTCTCTTCGGCCGCCCGGAGAATATCCTCCACCTCGGCATACTCATACGCTGCGGCCACGGCAATAACCCCCTGGTGCTTTCCCGTCTCGGACATCTGATCCAGGCGCTCCTTCGTCACATATTTCACCGATATATCCTGCTTCTTTGCCTCCCGCTTAATCGTCATCACGGGACCGTCCTGACAGCCGTCCAGGACATAAAGCTTGTCTATAGTCTTTCCTGAGCGAAACGCCTCGATCACGGCATTACGTCCCTCTATGGTAAATTCCTGATATGCCATTTTCCCTCCATTCCGGCTCCATGCCCCTGCTTTGCCGGGCTCACAATTTCAAAGCCTGCAAAGCAGCGCCGAAGCTTCTCCTCTCACATTGCACTACAGCAAATGACCGTCCATCAACGCCAGAAGTCCCTCGATTAAGGGCCTGAAATACGTTGCAAATCTGTTGTCCCGCTCCCAGTCTCCCCGCAGAACCTCAAACCGAATCAGCCTGTCCACAATATGACTGGAAATCGTCCCCTTATATTCCGGCGTATCCTGATACCGGTGGAGCACCAGATTCCCCTCTTTCTCTTCCTCCAGCAGCCTGCTGTAAAGATCCGGCACCGCCGTTTCCCGCAGCACCGGCACCTCCTGCTCCGACACCAGCTCCGGTTCCCAGGAGGTGGCGCCGCGTACAAAGCCTTCCTCGGAGAGCTCATATACGGAACAGCCTTTGCCCTCATAACTCAGCCGGAAGGCATCCGGATAGCATTCATACACAAGCGGCCGGTCTTCGTCGTCCGTGGAAAGGATAAAGTCAAAATCATCCTTGTTTACGCCGAAAAGAAGACCTGTCACCAGATTGTCGATCGCATATACATAGGCCTTCTTATGGGTAGAAACCCTGGGCTGTAAAACCCTGATACCGGAAGTGCCCGACACATGATAAACCGTCCCCGGCTCCCGTCTGCCATTCTTTTCTATATCATTCCTGCCCTGTTCATTATTTGTCATATGATCCATCTGCAAATTCCTCTCTTCACATCGAAGAACGCAAAACCGGCGTTCTTCCTGATACTTTAGTTACATGGGATTGGTCTGTGCCGAGAAAGTCGGCACTGCCGTCTGCGCCGGCATGTCTGGAAGTGTGAAAGCACTCCGCTTACAGATCCCCGATGCCGGCTGCCGTGATCCCCCTCCTCACCAGCTCCAGAATCCGCTCCATATCACCCTGTAAGTACAGCCAGCCCAGCACCGCCTCAAAGCCTGTGGCCTTCATGTAGTCCCCGGATGAAGCGTTTTTCGCCGTAGTGTGAGGCTTGGCGTTTTTCCCCCGCCGGTACACCGCCTGCTCTTCCTCCGTAAAATGCTCCTGCAGCGCTGTCACAATCCTCGCCTGGGCAATCGCGCTCACATATTTTACCGTGATATGATGCAGCACATTGGCCGGGCGGTTCGCCCGTTCCACCACTGCCGTCCGGATAATCAGAT
Source organism: uncultured Acetatifactor sp. (assembly GCA_910577035.1). Classification (GTDB taxonomy): domain Bacteria; phylum Bacillota; class Clostridia; order Lachnospirales; family Lachnospiraceae; genus Acetatifactor. The sequence continues at coordinate 2,887 of CAJTKW010000022.1, read as the reverse complement.
CATAAATGGCATCTCCCACATAAGCCAGGGTCAGCGGCGAATAGCTTCTAATATCCTGGCTTTTACCGGGAAACGCCCCCCGGATCCTCTCCGGCAGGCTGTCATGGCCCTTCTGCAGACCTGCTGCCTCCCTGTTTATACTTTCTTCCACTTTACACCCTCTCTGGTATCCTCCAGGGCAATACCCTTTTCCAAAAGCTCCGCCCGGATGGCGTCTGCTTTTGCAAAGTCCTTCTCCTTTTTCGCTGCCTTACGCTCTTCGATCTTTGCCAGTACAAATGCCTCCAGCTCCGCATCCACTTTGGAATCCCCTTCTTTCCCGGCCCGGGGCACAGTCAGGTTTAAGGACAGCACCCTGTCAAAGTCCTCCGCCAGGGCAAACTTGGTGGCATCGGAGAGATCCGCCTTCAGCATATCGTAAAGCACCGTGATGGCCATGGCCGAATTCAGGTCATCGCAAAGCGCCGCCTCGAACTTACCCCGGTACTCTTCAAAGCCCGCCTGATCCACCTCTCCGCCCCGCTCCAGGGTGCCGATCCGCTTCACCAGCTTCTCATATGCGGCGCCCATATTGTCCAGCACCTCATAGGAGAATTCCAGAGGCTTCCGGTAATGGGACTGCAGGCAGAAGAACCTGTACACCAGCGGATCATAGCCCCTGGACTCCAGCAGGGATACCGTCAGGAATTCCCCCTTGGATTTACTCATCTTGCCGGACTTGTCATTTAAATGGTGTACATGGAACCAGTAATTGCACCATTTATGCCCAAGATAAGACTCGCTCTGAGCCACCTCATTGGTGTGATGGGGGAAAATATTATCCACGCCGCCGCAGTGAATATCCATGTACTCCCCCAGATGCTTCATGCTGATGCAGGAGCACTCGATATGCCAGCCGGGATACCCCAGCCCCCAGGGGCTTTCCCATTTCAGCTCCTGATCGTCGAACTTGGACTTGGTAAACCACAGCACGAAGTCACTCTTGTTCCGCTTGTTGGCGTCCTCGTCCACATCCTCCCTGACCCCCACCAGCAGCTCCTTTTCGCTCAGATTGGAAAATACGTAATACTCCTTCAGCCGGGAGGTATCAAAATAAATATTGCCCCCCGCCCCATAGGCAAACCCCTTTTCCAGCAGCACCTGAATCATGTGAATAAACTCGTCAATGCAGTTGGTGGCCGGCTCCACCACATCCGGGGTCTTGATATTCAGCTTTCCGCAGTCACTGAAAAAAGCGTCGGTATAATATTTCGCAATCTCCATCACGGACTTATGTTCCCGCTTTGCCCCTTTCAGCATCTTATCCTCCCCGGTATCCGCGTCGCTGGAAAGATGGCCCACATCCGTAATATTCATGACACGCTTCACGTCATAGCCGATATAGCGCAGGATCTTCTCCAGCAGATCCTCCATGATATAGCTGCGCAGATTTCCGATGTGGGCATAGTGATACACCGTGGGGCCGCAGGTATACATGGACACCTTCCCGTCCTCATTGGGTACGAACCGTTCCACCTTTTTTGTCAGGGTATTGTAAAAATTCAGTTTGTTTTCCATTTTGTTCCTCCGTTCTTTCTGATATACTGCCAGAAGGGGCAAAGCCCGCCTCTTTTGACACAAACCGTCGCTGAAATCTCCGCTTCTTTCATTCCCTGTGGAGCTGCCGCATTTCCTTTTCCAGCTCCAACAGCCTGTTGGTAAGCTCCGTATTGGCTCGCTGCAGATTCACAATGTCCTCCCGCACGGGATCCGGCAGGTCCGTCTGGTTCATGGTTTCCTGCGGCAGCGCCTGATTGCCGCGCTTGACCACCCGCCCCGGCACCCCCACCACCGTAGAGCACGGCGGCACCTCCCTCAAGACCACGCTTCCCGCGCCGATCTTGGAATTGTCGCCGATGGTAAAGGACCCCAGCACCTTGGCCCCAGCGCTGATCATCACGTTATTGCCGATGGTGGGATGGCGCTTGCCATGCTCCTTGCCCGTTCCCCCCAGTGTCACCCCCTGGTACAGGGTCACATTGTCTCCGATGATCGCCGTCTCTCCGATGATAACCCCGTTTCCGTGGTCGATAAACAACCCTTTTCCGATCTTTGCTCCCGGATGAATCTCGATGCCCGTCTTGCGCACCGCCCGCTGAGACACCCACCTGGCCCAGAAATAATGCCCCTTTTCATAGAGTCTGTGGGCAACCCTGTAGTGCATCATCACCTTAAAACTGGGATAAAGAAACACCTCCATGGAAGAATGAATCGCCGGATCCCGCTCCCTGATGATCCGGATCTCCTCCCGTATACTCCGTAATATCCCCATTTATGCAATTCACCTCACTGTTTCAAAATTTACCGTTTGGTTTTACGCCGGTGATACGTCCAAAGAAAGCCAAAAGCTTTCACCTCCGCGTCACTCGCCATACAGGACATTACACGCGGAAAAACTAAACCGCAGGAAATCTCTCTAAGAGACGATTTCCCGCGGTTCCACTCTTTTTAAAGGCTGTAACAGCCCTTCCCTTCCTGCGCTTAACGCCCGCCTGCGTATCCGGCTACCCGCCTGCTGCGCTCACCGAATCTGCTCCCGGATGCACTTCCCCTTTCCCGGACGGGGAACGCTTCCAGCCTGCCTGACGCTCCCTCTCTGACATCCTGAAGATTCTGCGGGGCTCCCGGGCTTCCCGCGGAATCTTTAAAAGGTACTCTTTCCGTTCTTTGCATTTATCATTTATCTACTACACAGAATATGCAACTTTTTGGATTTTGTCAATATATTTTCGCTGTCAATTTGTACTGCCGGAAATCCATCCGTATTTTCCCTGCCGTGTGCGGCATCCTTTTCTCCGGAGTTTTGAAGTTTATATTTTGAAATGATCCAGCAATCTTTTGTAGATGC
>CAJTKW010000021.1:52084-63964 GCA_910577035.1 uncultured Acetatifactor sp. | reverse complement strand
ACTGGAAGTTCCCACCACATGGGATGAAGTGAAGGTGGCCATGACCGTGCTGGCAAAGAACCAGATGGAGTTCGGGATGCTGGCCAACGAGCAGATCTTTGCTTCCCTGCTTTATCAGAACGGCGGCCGGTATTATAACGAGGACGGCAGCGCCTCGGCGTTGGATTCCGACATTGCGGTGAACACCTTCAAGGATTTCTGTGAGTACTATACGGATTACAAGCTGGATAAGGAGACCAGTGTGGAAGAGCGGTTTAGGACGGGAGAGTGTCCCATTATCATATCGGACTACACTACTTATAACAACTTTGCCGTGTCTGCCCCGGACATTGCGGGCCTGTGGAGCTTTACCCAGATCCCCGGCACCGTACAGGCGGACGGCAGTGTAGACCATTCCGTGGCCAGCACGGGACTTGCCAGCATGATTATGGCGGATACCGATTACCCGGAGGAAAGCTGGGAATTTGTGAAATGGTGGACCAGTGCCGATACCCAGACCCAGTACGGCCGGGAGATGGAGTCCCTGATGGGCTCCGCAGCCAGGGTACCTACCGCGAATTACGAGGCCTTCCTGAATATGCCCTGGCCGGTGGATGACTTTGAGGCACTGCAGGAGGCCATGGGCAGCGCCAGGGGCATCCCCCAGGTGCCCGGCGGATATTTTTCCTGGCGTAATGTTTACAACGCGTTTTACGAGGTGGTTACCAATACCGACACGGCGCTTCCCAGGGAGGAGCTGATGGATAAGGTCATATATATCAACGCGGAAATTGATTACAAGCGTGAAGAACTGGAACTGGATAAGAAGAAATAACGGAAAGGGGTATATCAATGGCAAAGCATACACAAGCGGCCGCCGACACGGCAGGCGTATCCCCGGAGACCCTGGAATTGATTAAAAAGCAGGGAACTTTGGGATACCAGATCAAAAAGAGCAGGGCATCCTATTACATGCTGGCGCCGTACTTCATTTTGTTTTTCTTTTTCACCGTGCTTCCGGTGGTGATGAGCGTGGCGCTCAGCTTTACCTATTACAACATGCTGGAGATGCCGGAATTTGTGGGATGGAAGAATTACATAAAGCTGTTCCTGGAGGATGATATTTTCCTCACTTCGCTGAAAAATACCCTGATCCTGGCAGTGATTACGGGACCGGTCAGCTATTTCCTGTGCCTGTTGTTCGCCTGGATCATCAATGAATTCAAGGGCTGGCTGCGCGCTTTCCTGACCCTGATCTTCTATGCGCCCAGTATCTGCGGTAATGCGTATGTAGTCTGGAATCTGATCCTTTCCGGCGACAGATACGGTTACTTAAACGGTATTCTGATGAAGCTGGGGATCCTGGACGAGGCAGTCATCTGGATGAAGACGGAGAAATATGTGCTCCCCATGCTGATTGTCGTGCAGCTGTGGCTGAGCCTGGGAACCGGTTTCCTGTCCTTTATCGCAGGCCTGCAGACCGTTGACAAGAGCCTGTATGAAGCAGCCGCCTTGGACGGCGTCAAGAACCGCTGGCAGGAGCTGTGGCATGTGACGCTTCCGGCTATGAAGCCCCAGCTGATGTTCGGCGCGGTGATGCAGATCACCCAATCCTTCGCCATTGCGGATGTATCTATCCAGCTGGCAGGCAACCCTTCCGTGAATTACGCCGGTGCCACCGTGGTTACACACCTTCTGGACTATGGTACCGTGCGGTTCGAAATGGGGTACGCTTCGGCCATAGCCACGGTGCTGTTCCTGCTGATGGTAGGCAGCAATAAACTGGTACAGAGACTCTTAAGGAGGGTTGGCGAATAATGAAAAATAAAAGAAGAAAATTATTCAAGCCAAAGGAGAAAAGACTGAACCGTTCCATGGCAGGAAATACGTTGTTGTTCGTGCTGATGTTTCTCTGCGGCCTTGCCATGATCCTGCCTCTGGTGATGGTGATTAACAACTGCCTGAAGCCTTTGGATGAGCTGTACCAGTTCCCGCCCAAGATATTTGTGAGGAATCCCACCCTGGAGAATTTCTCGGATCTGTTTACCCTGATGAGTGATTCCTGGGTGCCTTTTTCCCGGTATGTGCTGAATACTGTTATTATTACCGGCGGCGGTATGGTGGGGCATGTGATTATTGCTTCCCTGGCGGCATATCCGCTGGCAAAGCACAGGTTCCCCGGCAAGAATATCCTGTTCAGCATGGTAGTGCTGTCCATGATGTTCTCCTGGACGGTCACCCAGACCCCCCAGTATATGATTATATCCTGGCTGCATATCAACAATTCCTACCTTGCCCTGATCCTGCCGGCCTGCTCCTTCGGCATGGGGCTTTACCTGATGAAGCAGTTCATGGAGCAGCTGCCGGATTCCCTGATGGAGTCGGCAAGGCTGGACGGTGCCAGTGAGTGGAAGATCTTCTGGAATATCGTGATGCCCAATGTAAAGCCTGCGTGGCTGACCCTGGCAATTTTCCAGTTCCAGCAGATGTGGGGAAATACCGGAAGCACCTTCCTGCGGGACGAGGATCTGAAACCTCTGCAGTATGCGCTGCAACAGGTCTCCGCGGGGGGTATGGCGAGAGCCGGTGCGGCTGCGGCAGTTACCTTTATCATTGCGGCGGTGCCCATTACCTTCTTTCTGATCTGTCAGAAGAACGTATTGGAGACCATGACATCCTCGGGTATGAAGGACTAAGAAAGGCAGGGTAATTTTGATGAAAAAATTCCGGAGAATCAGGCAGGCTGCATCCCTCTGTCTGGCGTCCCTGCTGCTGGCGGGAACGACTGCAGGGGAAGTGCATGCGACTTCAATCCCCTATGATACATATAATTACGATTACAGGGAGTATATCCATTTTACGCCGGCTGCTTATGTACCGGATACTACCGTAAGGGGAAGCGGCCTTACCTGGAACGGTGAGCCCCTGGGAAGCTTTGTGACACCCCAGGATCTGTGTCAGGCGGACGACGGCAGGATTTATGTGGCGGACACCGGAAATAACCGTATTGTGGTGCTGGACGGGAAAATGCGGGAGGTCTTAAATGTCATCAGCACCTTTGACAATAACGGGAGTGAGGACAGCTTCAAACAGCCCTACGGGGTGTTCGTGTCGGAGAAAAACGAGATTTATGTGGCGGATTCCCAGAACAACCGTGTCGTTGTCCTGGATCAGGCGGGGAAGCTTGTGAAGATCGTGGCAAATCCCCAGTCCGAGAGCCTGGAGGAAGGCTATGTGTTTGTCCCTTTAAAAGTGGCGGTTGACTATGCGGACAGAGTTTATGTCATTGCCCAGAACATGTTCGAGGGTATTATGGTATTTGAGAGCAACGGCAGCTTTTCCACCTTCTTCGGCACCATCGAGGTGGAAATCAGCGCCTGGGAGAAATTCTGGGCAAGGCTGGCGTCCAAGGAGGAGAGGGCAAAGCAGGTGCTGTTCATCCCTACGGAGTTCACCGGAATCGATATTGATCCGGACGGCTTCGTATATGCCTCCAATATCGATCCTGGCGGGGAACAGGGTGTGAGACGCCTGAACCCGAGAGGAGAGGACGTCATTAAGAAGGGTGAGAACGGCAATGTGGGCGGAGATCTTTGGATCACCGGCACCACGGAATATGCCGGCCCGTCCCAGTTCACCGATGTGGTCTACAGGGAGAACGGGATTTACTCCTGTCTGGACAGGAAGCGGGGACGTATCTTCACTTATGACCATGAAGGAAACCTGCTCTATATCTTTGGCGGCCTGGGAAGCCAGGAGGGGACCTTTGCCCTGCCGGTGGCAGTAGAGGACATCGGAGACCGGATGGTGGTGCTGGATGCCACCAGGGGAGAGATTTCCTGCTTCCAGGTGACGGAATACGGCAGGCTGATTAACGAGGCGGTAGGACTTCGATACGATGGCAGCGAAGCCTCTGCGGTAGCCGTCTGGGAGAGGGTTCTGGAGCTGGATGAGAATAACGAGCTGGCAAATACCGGTATCGGTAAGGCCTATCTGACGGCGGGAGAGTATGAGCTGGCCATGAAATATCTGGAGCTGGGTATGAACCGGGATCACTATTCCGTGGCTTACAGACGTTTCAGAAACGAAAAGCTGACCGCCAATGCCAGCTATATCCTGACAGGGATTGCGGCATTGATTGCCGCGCGGCTGATCTACAGGCAGTGGAAGAAGAAAAAAACGGGAAAGGCAGGTGTGGAAAATGGCTAAATATTTTTCAAAGGAAAAATGGAAATACCTGTTTTACACCATTACCCATCCCATGGACGGATATTACTGGATCCGCCATCAGGAACGGGGGAGCGTTCCCATCGCCGTTTTACTGGTAGTGCTGTTTTCCTTCAGCTTTTCCGCTAACAGGCTGCTGGCGTCCTTTGTGGTAAATGACATTGACCCCAGAGTCGTGGACAGCTTTTTTGAACTGATTGGCGTCCTGGCGGCATACCTTCTGCTGTGTGTCAGCAACTGGTCCATCACCTGTCTGATGAACGGGGAGGGCAGGCTGAAGGACATTGCCATAGCCATCGGCTACGGGACGGCGCCCATAACCATCATGATGCTGCTGGGGACGATTGTCAGCCGGTTTGTGGCGGATGACGAGCAGGCGTTTTACACCATGATTATCGCGGCGGGGATTGCCTATGGGGTGATTATGATCCTGGTGGGGATCATGCAGGTGCACAATTACTCCCTGGGAAAGACATTGATTACCCTGTTCCTCACTTTGGTGGCCGTGTTTATCATTATCTTCCTGCTGCTTCTGCTGAGCAACCTTTTGGGCATGGTGGTGAATTTCTTCAGAAGCGTTTACACGGAAATCATCTTTAGGACGTAGGGGGTATAAGCATGAAATCTTCCAAGGAAAAGAAACTGAAAAAGCCCATGAAAAGGCCCATGAGTCTGAAGAAAAAGACAGTGCTTGGTTTCTTAGGCCTGGTGGTGGTACTGGCGGCGGTGTACCTGCTGTATTACTTTATCCACTATACATGGTATGACGACTATAAGCAGTACCTTTCCGGCTATGAGTATGAGGCGGGCAGCCCGTTTACCCCAAAGCAGGAGGCTGCAGGTGATGTCCCGGGCTTTGTGCTGGCAGAGGAAAATGAATATCTGAAGCTCTACACCGATACGGCAACGGCGAATGTGGCCGTGTACGACAAGAGGAACGGCAGTACCACCTATGCCAATCCTTTAAACGCGGATGAGGACAGCGTGGCCAACAAGGCGAATCTGAACTACTTAAAGGCACAGTTCCTTCTGCAGTATTACAACGCGGATGTAAAGTCCAGCAATATGGATTCTTTCAGCCAGTCCGTAGCCAAGGGACAGTTTACGGCAGAGAGTATTACAGGGGGTATCCGCTATGTCTATCAGGTGGGAGACCTGACAGAGGGACAGATTCATTTCGATGTTCCCCTGGAGTACCGCTTAAACGGCGAAAGGCTGGAGGTTTCCGTGCCGGTGAGCGGCATTCGGGAGTACGGCGGGGGGTATATCTACCGGATCCAGCTGCTGCGCTATATGGGAGCGGCCCACAACACGGAAGATGGCTACCTGGTGGTGCCCAACGGCTCCGGTTCCCTGATCCGCTTTAACAACGGCAAGACCTCGGCGGCCAATTATTCACAGTACATTTATGATATTGACCCCCTGGCGGCCAATTATACCACCATCGAGAATACCTGCAGTGCAAAGCTTCCGGTCTTCGGGATCTGCAGGGAGGACAGAAGTATGCTGGTGACGGTGGAGCGGGGGGCGACCACGGCGGTGATTACGGCAGGGATTTCCGGCAGCTACAACGATTATAACTATGCTTATCCCACCTTTGTGCTCAGGAATATCGACAATCTGCGGATGTTTGGCAATTCCGCCACGGACGTCTTTGTCATGGAGCCGGATCCGTATGATATTGACCTGATGGTAAGCTACAGCTTTCCCGACGACACCTTTCAGGGCTATGCAGGCCTGGCAAACTATTACCGGAACCGCCTGATTGCGGAAGGAAAGCTTACGCCCCAGACGGCAGGAGGGGACATTCCTCTTTATTACGACGTGATTGCAGGGGCGAAGGAGACTGCCCACTTCCTGGGGGTACAATATCTGCATACCTTTGCCATGACGAAATTTGACGATGCGCTGCGGATGGCACAATCCTTTATGAAGGAGGGGGTTACCAACCAGGTGATGAACCTGCAGGGCTGGTTCAACGGCGGATATTACCACGACGCGGCAGACAAGGTGAAGGTCATGGGTAAGCTGGGCGGGAAATCCGGCCTGGAGGATTTAAACGAGTCGCTGTCAGCCATGGGGGGCAGGCTGTACACGGATGTGGCTTTCCAGCAGGTAACCTTTGCGGATGATGGTTTCAATTATAACGCGGAGGGTTCCAGATATTACGGTGCAGGCTTTGTGGCTTCCTTTGGACAGGTGAACCCGGTGAACTTAAGAAATACCTCGTCCCTGGACTATATGGAGACGAAATATGATCTGCTCTCTCCCAAGTACCTGCCAAGATATGTGGGCGGCTTTGCAAAGAAAATGGCAAAGTATGATGTCTACGGGATTTCCCTCAGGGACCTGGGCAATGTGCTCTCCTCCGACAAGAAGCGGACGGAGCTGATTAACAGGGAAGAGGCGCTGGATGTGCTTCTGGGGCAGATGGATGTCCTGGAGGGTACGGGCAAGAAGCTGATGACTAACGGGGCCAATGCTTACAGCTTTGCCTACAGCTCGGATATTATCAATGTGCCCATAGATGCCAATAAATACCAGATTGTGGATGAGCGGATTCCTTTTTACGAGATGATCCTTCACGGCTGTATCTCTTATTCCACGGAGCTGTTGAATTTCCAGGACGACGAGGATATGACGGGGATCGTACTGCAGATGATAGAGGCGGGAGCCTCCCCCCATTATGTCTTTACCTGGGAAGAGTCCAGCAGGATGAAGGATACCGGATTAAACCGTTATTACGCAACTACCTTTGATGTGTGGCAGAACGAGGCATTGGATATTTACCGGCAGGTAAACGAGGCGTTGAAATATGTATCGGGATCCGTCATCACCGGTCATGAAATCCTGGACGGGGGCGTGCGGAAGGTTACTTATGACAACGGCGTCATCATTTACATCAATTATGACGACGAGGCGCAGAAGGCGGACGGTATGGAGATACCTGCCATGTCCTACAGAATGGAGGGGATATAAATGAAAAAGAAGAAAAAATTAACTCTTCTCCAGAAGCGAAGCATGATGGGATGGTTTTTCATCCTGCCCTGGCTGGTGGGGTTCCTGGTTTTCTATGTGCGGAGCCTGTTTATGACGGGACAGTTTGCCTTTAATACCCTGACCATAGACGCCATTAACGGCGGCTATCAGCTGGATTTTGTGGGAATCGAGAATTTCCGGTATGCCTTTGTGGTGCATCCCTCCTTCAAACAGGAGCTGACCAAATCCGTGATGAATATGCTGATTGACGTGCCGCTGATTACCTTTTTCAGTTTGTTCATGGCCATGCTGTTAAACAAGAAGTTCCCCGGCAGAACCCTGGTGCGGGCGATCTTCTTCCTGCCCATCATCTTGAACTCCGGCGCCATCACGGCGGCCATGGAACTGAGCATGCAGATGATGAACGGCGGCATTTCCTCCCAGGCTGCGGATACCGCGGCTACCGCGGGGACTGCGCTGGCCTTCGACGTGGATTACCTGATCAGCATGTTTATGAACCTGGGACTGCCGGCATCCATTCTGGACTATATTGTGCAGGCGGTGGCCCGGATCAATGACATTATTTCCGCCAGCGGCGTGCAGATCATTATCTTTATCGCGGCGCTGCAGTCCATTCCCGGCTCCATGTACGAGGTGGCGAAGATTGAGGGCGCCACGGGGTATGAGACCTTCTGGAAGGTGACCTTCCCCATGGTGATGCCTCATATTATCACCAATGTGGTCTACACCATTGTGGACAGCTTTACGGAGAGCAGTGTGGTGGATCTGGCTTATACCACTACCCTGGAGCAGTTCAATTACGGCCTGGGCTCGGTATTCAGCCTGGTGTCCACGATCGTTACCTGCGTGATACTGGTGCTGGTGTGCGGCTTTATCCAGAAACGTGCGTTCTACTATAACTAGGAAGGGAGGAGAAGAACATGCAAAATACAGCGGCCCAAAACAATCTGATAAAGAAGCTGAAGGTGTCCGTACAGGATCCGGACCAGAGAAAGAGCCTGGGAAACGACATCAAGAATATTGCCCTTGCTATTTTAAAGGCGGCGATCCTCATCGGCGTAAGCTATGTCATTCTTTCTCCGGTGATCGGTATGCTGGTAAACTCCTTTTCTTCCAATACGGATGCCGTGGATCCCATGGTGTTCGTGCTGCCCAAGAATCCCACGCTGGAGAGATATTCCCTGGCGGCCCTGCGGCTGAATTACCTTCCCGTCATGGCCAGGGATCTGCTCTATACCTTAAGCCTGACCCTGCTGCAGCTTTTGATCTGCTCCATGGTAGGGTATGGATTTGCCAGGTTTGATTTCCCGTTGAAGAAGCTGTTATTCGGCTGTGTGGTAGTGATGATTATTATTCCTTCCCACACCATCATGCTTCCCCTGTACCTTTCCTTCCGGGAGTTCAATCCCCTGGGGCTGGTATCCCTGATTACGGGAGGTACGATCAACCTGATGGGCACGCCCATTCCCATGTACATCATGACTTTGCTGGGCTGCGGCGTCCGTTCCGGATTATATATTTACATTTTCAACCAGTTCTTCCGGGGGCTGCCCAAGGAAATCGAAGAGGCGGCGCTGGTGGACGGCGCAGGGGTGTGGTACACCTATTTCCGGATCATGTTAAGAAACGCAATGCCTTCTGTCATTACGGTGGCGGTGTTTTCCATTGTATGGCAGTTTAACGATACTTTTTATGCAAAGTTATTTCTGATCAGTGAGGACATAGTAATCAGCAAGAAGATAGCGAATCTGCAGGGTGTGATTGCCAACCAGGACAAGATTTTGTCTGTGACACTCCAGGAGCTCTATCTGGATGCGGGCATTATCCTGGTATTGCTGCCTATCGTGCTGGTCTACATTTTCCTGCAGAAATACTTTATAGAGGGTGTGGAGCGGAGCGGTATCGTAGGATAACGGCGTTCCTGAAAACCCGTCAACTTTAAAGAAAAGGAGGATTGAAAAAGTTGAAAAAGAAATTATTATCCTGCCTGATGGCGGGCGCCATGGTATTCTCCATGGCAGCATGCGGCAATGACGGCCAAAAGGTCTCTGATTCTGTTTCCACCACAGAGTCTGAAAGTGTTCCGGAGAGTACTCCGGAGCCCACTCCGGAGCCTGCAAAGGAGCCGGTGGCGGAGGAAGTCAGCATTGACTTTGAGGACGGGAACATGGGCTTTGTGGCGGCATACAACAAGCCTGCGGACGCGGCGGACGTGGAGCTGTCCGTTGCGGACTTTAACGGCAGCAAGGCCCTGCAGGTAAAGAACCTGACAGGAAAGGTTCCCTATGTAGCCATTGACGCTACCAGCCTGCTGGGAGCCGACGTGGCAAAGGTGGCCAGCATGGAAATGAGCATTGGCGTGTCCTATGAGGACGGCAGCTTTAACGCCGTTTCCGGCAAGGTGCTTGCCTGGAGCGGTGCAGCGGATGCGCTGGAGGAAAGCGGTGATGACTGGTCCGTTTACCTGGAAAAGGTGAATCCCAAGAAGCAGGTGGCAACCCTGGATGCAGGAGAAGAGTTCATAGCGGATGCGGGCAATATGTTTGTGGTACAGCTGAAGACAGACAACGGTGTGGCTGCCGGTGCAGGCAACGCTACCATGTATATTGACAATATCCGCTTCCTGGATGCGTCCGGGAACCTGTTGAAGGCGGACAGCTCCGCAGTCTTTGTGGCAAATTCCATGTTCGAGACCAGTGGTCCCGATTACGTGAATCTGGCATATCTGGCAAACCCCGTGACCCTTGAAGGTTTTGCCTGCAGCGCCGACGGCTGGAATCAGAACGGCATAGAGGTGTCCCAGGAGTTCCTGGATGCCCTGGTGCCCGGATCCGTAGTGGAGATTCAGTACCAGTCGGAGTCCGGCAATCTGTGGATGCTGATGAACGGTGCCCAGGCAGGGTGGATCCGCGTGGGTGTGGGCAATATTGACGGCAGCAATTCCACGTCTTCTTATTACAACAGCGGCAGGAACACCTGCCAGATCACCTATGAGCAGCTGGCGGCAGCCTACAAGGAGGATGTTTCCACCTGGGGAACCAGCATGCAGTGCGAGTCCGATACTCCCTGGGAGGTATTCTCCGTGCGTGTTGGCCAGGCAGCGCCTTATTATGCGCCTCTTGGCAGTGAGGCCGTGGAATTTGCTGACTTCTCCTGCAGTGCGGACGGCTGGGGCCAGAACGGCTTTGACATGCCTCAGGAGATTATCGACGCCCTGGTACCCGGATCCGTAGTGGAGATCTCATACACCTCCGAGAGCGGAGATATGTGGATCGTAATGCCGGATTCCGCGGCAGGCTGGATGAGAGTGGCACAGCAGAACGAGCACGGTGAAGGCTGGGCAACCCTGGTGGACGGTAAGGCATATATCACCTATGAGCAGCTGGCAAAGGTCTGCGGAGATGACGTATCTACCTGGGGTGCAAGAATGCAGTGCGAATCCTCCGGCAAATGGGAGGTACTGGGCGTAAAGGTAGGTCCTGCCAAGGAGTTTAAGATGATGCGGGATCCCGTGGAATTTGAAGGCTTTTCCTGCAGCGGCGACGGCTGGGGCCAGAACGGCTTTGACATGCCCCAGGAAATCCTGGATGCCCTGGTGCCCGGATCTGTGGTGGAGATAGCTTATACCTCTGAAAGTGGCGACATGTGGATCGTAATGCCGGATTCCGCGGCAGGCTGGATGAGAGTGGCGCAGCAGAACGAGCACGAGGAAGGCTGGGCGGCATACAACGGAAGTGTCTGCCAGATCACCTATGAGCAGCTGGCGAAGGTCTGCGGAGACGACGTATCCACCTGGGGCGCAAGGATGCAGTGCGAGTCTTCCGGTGCCTGGGAGGTATTCAGTGTCAAGGTGGGTACCGTGGAATAAGGCGGTCCGGTTCTTGACAGACTCGTGAAACAGGCAGGCCGGGCTTTTCGGGCCATCGGCCTGCCGCAAAGAATAGGAGGATTTATTCTAATATGAAAAATATGAAGAAATTTATGGCACTGGGTCTGGCCGCCGCAATGACCCTCTCCATGGCAGCCTGCGGCAACGACGGCAGCGGCGACAGCCAGGGCAGCAGCGGCAATTCGGGCAATACGGGAAACTCCGGCAATACGGGTAATGACGGTAATTCAGGGAATACAGGTGCTTCCGGAGATACCTTCGGTACCGGCGACGGCAGCATTGAGATTGGTTCCTGGTGGGTGCAGTATTATGACAGCAAGAATTATGCGGCAGGGGATATGAATGTCAGCCCGGACTGGGTAAATGCCCAGCCGAAGGAGGATGACGATGAGAAAACCGCAAAGGAGAAGGAAATCAACCGGAACGTGGCCCAGGCAAAATGGGACAATGTAAAGGCCATTGAAGAAAAGTACGGTGTGACCTTCTCCTGGGAGAACCTGACCTATGAAGGCGTGCAGGACTCTATCAATACCTCTATCATTGCAGGTTCTCCTGACTGTGAGGTTTATCTGGTAGAGGCACAGATGGCGATTCCCGCACAAATGAACGGTCTGGCAGTAGACTTGAAGACTATTCTGCCTGCAGACGATGATCTGCTTACCGACCAGTCCAATCTGGGTTACCTGGACCTGGGGGACGGCAAGGCCTGCATCCTGTACACGAAGTCCGGGCAGAGCAACGTGGAAGGTACGTATCCCCTGGGCTTTAATATGCAGCTTCTGGAG
>CAJTKW010000021.1:0-52074 GCA_910577035.1 uncultured Acetatifactor sp. | reverse complement strand
AACAACCTGGAAGATCCCAGGGCGCTTTGGGAGAGAGGGGAGTGGACCTGGGAGAAGTTTATTGAGTATTGTCAGATCCTGACCCAGGATACCGACGGCGACGGCCAGGTAGACCAGTATGGCTACTGCGGCTATGAGCAGGAGACCTTTGAGCAGCTGATGATGTCCAACGGTGCAGATATTGCTTCGGGCACCACGGAGCATCTTTCGTCTGCGGCAACAGGCGAGGCACTGCAGATGATGTATGATATGTATAATACCTATAAGTCCACTGACGGTTTCAGCATCTGCTATCCTTACGATTATGAGGGAACTCCCTCCGACAGTATGAGAATTCAGTACTGTCAGAACAATGTAGGCTTCTTCCCCATCGCAGTGTGGATTGCAAACGGACAGAACAACTATTCACCCAACGACGGCGTTAATGACTACAGCGCGAAGAATCTGACCTTTGATACCGCTTATGTACGCTGGCCCGTAGGCCCCTCCGGCAACAAGGATACCAACCCCGGCAAGAATGCTGCATCCGGTACCAGCTACTACATCATAGCGGCCGGCAGCAAGAATCCCGGCACCGCATATAATGTGCTGGCTGATTTCTTTAACTGGTATCATGATGATATTTCTTTCCGTGACGATAAGGCGACCCTGAACTGGTGGTACACCGAGAATGCTTATGAGCCTGCCCTGCAGGAGGAGAACTTTAACGTAATGTTTGACGCCGGCTCCCATTCCACGGTTGACTTCTGGAATTCCCTGTCCAAGGATATGTATTCCACCGATGCAGGCAACGGCCTTCAGCTCCTGATGAAGGGGGAGATGACTCCCGCGCAGTTCCAGGAGAGCTTCAAGCAGAAGGTGCAGGATGCACTGGATGCTACTTATAAGTAAGGCGCAGCAGGGCATTTGAAATTTGACAATGGCTGGGGCGGCTGGTGCCGCCCCATAATATTAACGGCGAGAGGTATTTGTATGAGCAATATAAAGATGATTTCACCGGCGGTTCCCAATGTACCCTGGCAGGAGAAGCCTGCAGGGCTTAAGGGGGCGCCGATCTGGAGATATTCGGACAATCCCATTATCGGGCGCAATCCCCTGGAAGGGGTGGCGCGCATTTTCAACAGTGCGGTCATGCCTTATGAGGGCAAATTCATCGGTGTGTTCCGGGGGGAGCAGACCAACGGTATCCCCTATATCTACCTGGGGAGGAGCGGGGATGCGATTCACTGGGAGTTTGATCCGGAAAAGATCCCCTTCGTGGATGAGGCAGGCAGGCCTTTTATGCCGATTTATGCCTATGACCCCAGACTGGTAAAGGTGGAGGACACCTACTATATCATCTGGTGCCAGGACTTTTACGGGGCATCCATCGGTATGGCAAAGACTACGGATTTCAAGACCTTTACCAGGCTGGAAAATCCGTTCCTGCCCTTTAACCGCAACGCGGTGCTGTTCCCCAGGAAGATAAACGGCAATTTCATGCTCTTAAGTCGTCCCTCCGATTCCGGCCACACGCCTTTCGGGGATATATTTATCAGTGAGAGCCCGGACCTGGTCTACTGGGGAAAACACAGGCATGTGATGAGCCGGGGCAGCGAATGGTGGGAATCCTTAAAGATCGGCGGCGGCGCGGCACCCATCGAGACTACGGAGGGCTGGCTTTTATTCTACCACGGTGTCAGCGGCACCTGTAACGGATATGTGTATTCCATCGGAGGCGCCATCCTGGATCTGGAGAATCCGTCTAAGGTGCTGTACCGCTGTGAAAACTTCCTGCTGACTCCCGAGGAGTGGTACGAGGAGAGGGGATTTGTTCCCAATGTTACCTTCCCCTGTGCCACCATCCATGATTCCGAAAGCGGAAAAATCGCCGTTTACTACGGCTGTGCGGACAGCTATGTAGGGCTGGCGTTTACCACACTGGAGGAGATCGTGGGTTATATCAAGGATCACAGCGTAACTAACGATAATGACAGGGAAATCGGGATGCGGTAAAATACGGTTGACATTTCGGGTGACAGAGCATATCCTGATTTCATGCAGGGATGATTTGAGAAATCATACCCCAAAGTGAACCCCCTGGTGCTGCTACACTGGGGGGTTCTTGTTCGTCAGGGCGGACGATAGGAGGAAATACATATGTCAAATGCCATGGAATTCGTAAGCAATATTAAGGTGGGAATCAGTATCGGAAACACGCTGGATTCCACGGATGACAGTTTGCCCAGGGAGGCGGATCCCAGTGCCTTTGAGACGGCCTGGCACAATCCGGTTATTACGAAGCAGCTGGTGGATACGATATTAAATGCAGGGTTTCAGCTGATCCGGATCCCGGTGTCATGGACGGGCCATATGGGGCCGGAACCCGATTTCAGGATTGAAAAGAGCTGGATGGACAGAGTACAGGAGGTAGTGGATTACGCTTATGAGCGGAAGGCGTATGTGATTTTGAACCTTCATCATGAGGATTGGAACTACCCTTATTACGATAACTGCGAGGCGGTCTGCAGGAGAATGAAGGCGGTGTGGAGGCAGATCTGCGGGCGTTTTGCAGAGTATGACGAGCATCTTATCTTTGAAGCCCAGAACGAGCCCAGAAAGGTGGGCACGGAGCTGGAGTGGAACGGCGGCGATGAGGAGGGCTGGGAGGTAGTCAATACCACCAACCGGGCGTTTCTGGAGACGGTAAGGTCTTGCGGTGGACATAATCCTGACCGTTATGTGATGCTTCCGGGATACGGAGCAAACTGTAAGGCAGGAATCAGGCATATCTCGGTGCCTGAGGATGATAAAAGGGTGATCGTATCGGTACACGCATATGAACCCTATGAATTTGCCCTGCAGATTCCCGGCAGGAAGACATGGAACCATGACACGGAAGAGATCGACAGGCTTATGAGGGAATTGAAGGAGCTGTATACGGACAGGGGAATCCCGGTCATTATCGGTGAGTTTGGCGCCATGAATAAGGACGGTAATGAGGACGAGCGGGCAGAGTGGGTAAAGTATTATACGGATGCCGCAGCTGCCGCAGGTGTCCCTTGTGTCTGGTGGGACAATGGACTGTTTGAGGGTAAGGGTGAGCTGTTCGGACTGTTTCACAGGAAGGATTGTTCCTGTGTCTATCCCAAGGTGCTGGGAGCGCTGGTGGGCAGGGCGTGAAGGATTGGCGGCAAAGATATGGCCGAGGCTGTCGGCTTTACGGATTGAGAGGAAACGGAGAAGAGTAAATGAAAAAAACAGAAAAGCTTGCCGGGGAGGCGAAAGAGCATCTGCTGGGAAAGATCATTCCTTTCTGGCGGAGCCTGCGGGACGACGTAAGGGGAGGCTGGTACGGCTATATGTCCTATGACCTGGAAACCGACAGGGATGCAGTGAAGGGCTGTATCTTAAACAGCAGAATCACATGGTTCTTTTCCAATGTATATCTTTGCTGTAAGGACGGGCTGATTACGGAAGAGGATTGCAGAAGACATGGATTTTCTCCGGCAGATATAAGGGCCGAGGCCGAACATGGCTATGCCTTTTTGAAGGAGTGCTGTGTAGATAAGGTAAACGGAGGGATCTACTGGTCCCTGAAGGCGGACGGCACACCGGAAGACACGACCAAGCATACCTATAATCAGGCATTTTGCATATATGCGTTGTCCGCTTACTACGAAGCCATGGGGACGGAAGAAGCGCTGAGGCTTGCTTTTAAGCTGTTTCGGCTGATCGAGGAAAGGTGTACGGATCATGTGGGGTATCTGGAGTCTTTTACCATCGACTTCCAGCCTGAGTCCAACGAGAAGCTGTCAGAGAACGGTGTCATGGCGGCAAAGACCATGAACACACTGCTCCATGTGTTTGAGGCTTATACTCAGCTCTTTAAGGTTTCCGGGGACAAGGAGGTGGAAGGAAAGCTGAAATGGATTCTGGATACCTTTGCGGATAAGGTTTATCATCCCGAAAAACATCGTCTGGAGGTGTTTTTCGACGAAAAGTATCATTCCATCATTGATCTGCATTCCTATGGGCATGACATTGAGACGGCATGGCTCATCGACCTGGGAGTGGAAATCCTGAAGGATCCTGTATATGAGGCAAAGCTGTCTCCCGTCACAAGGGATCTGACGGCGCAGGTCTATAAGCTTGCCTTTGACGGGCATTCTCTGGCCAACGAGTGTGAAAGGGGTGTGGTCAATACCCATCGGATCTGGTGGGTTCAGGCGGAAGGTGTCATCGGCTTTTTAAACGGGTATCAGAAGGACGGCGGCCGTGGGGAATACCTGGAGGCTGCGCTGAAGCAGTGGGAGTTCATAGTCAGGTATGTGGTGGACAGCCGGAAGGGATCCGAATGGTTCTGGGAGGTGGACGAGGAAGGAAAGCCTTATCCTGGCAGGCCTGTTGTGGAGCCCTGGAAATGTCCTTATCATAACGGGCGGATGTGTATTGAGATTTTGCGTCGGCAGACGGTTTTGGAGGAATCGGAGCAGCCGGGCCGGAGCATGGGAAAGAGAGGGGAACATGATACACGAAAAATATTTTGAGATGGCAGATAAGCAGGAGAGGCTGCTGGCCCGGAAGAATCAAAAGGATGCTCATTTTTATAATGGAATATATGACCGATACCTTTATCCTGTCCTGACCAGGGAGCATATTCCCCTGACTTGGCAGTACGACCTGGATCGGGAGGCCAACCCGTATTTCATGGAACGCCTTGGGGTCAATGCGGTCATGAATTCGGGAGCGATCTATTTAAACGGAAAGTATTATCTGGTGGCCCGCATTGAGGGAAATGACCGCAAGTCCTTCTTCGGTGTGGCGGAGAGCGATAACGGGGTGGACGGTTTCCGGTTTTGGGAGTATCCCATCCTTCTGGAGGATACCTGTCCCGAGGAGACCAATGTATATGACATGCGTCTGACTCAGCATGAAGACGGCTATATATACGGTGTCTTCTGCTCCGAGAGCAAGGATAAAACGGTCAAGGACCTGTCTGCTGCCGTGGCGGCGGCAGGGATTGTGCGCACAAAGGACTTAAAGCACTGGGAGAGGCTGGATAACCTTGTAACCCTGCATTCTCCCCAGCAGCGGAATGTGGTGCTGCACCCGGAGTTTGTAAACGGGAAATACGCTTTCTATACCAGGCCCATGGATGATTTCATTGAAACCGGAAGCGGCGGAGGTGTGGGATTCGGGCTTTGCGACGATATTACCCATGGGGTGGTCGATGAGGAGAAGATGACCAGCCTGCGCAAATATCACACCATTACGGAAGCCAAGAACGGTGCGGGTGCCGTGCCCATAAAGACGGATCAGGGATGGATCCACATTGCCCATGGGGTGAGAAATACGGCGGCAGGCCTAAGGTATGTGATTTATGCCTTTGCCACGGCGCTGGACGATCCCTCCAGGGTCATTGCAGAGCCCTCCGGGCTGTTGATCGGCCCCAGGGGAGGGGAGCGGGTGGGCGACGTCTCCAATGTGGTCTTTACCAACGGCGCAATTGTCAACGAAAAGGGAGAGGTATATCTGTATTATGCTTCCTCGGATACCCGGCTGCATGTAGCGGTCACCGATCTGGACAGATTAAAGGACTACGTCTTCCACACCCCTTCCGATCCGGGCAGGAGCGTGGAGTGTGTGGCCCAGAGGTGCAGATTGATTGAGAAAAATCTCCGGCTGCTGGCAGAATGAAGGATATGCCCCTTCGGATGGGGAGGCGCAGGGAAGCTTTTGACTGGCGGTCAGAGAGATTGGAGGCAGGAAGATGCTGGTTTTACCGGATCATGAATTGTTAAGCTACAGCGGACGGATCGACTTTGAAGACAGGAAAGCCCCTGTATTTGTTTATGCGGGAAGCTGCGTGCGGCTCAGGTTCAGCGGGAACTGTCTTGGAGTCATTATTACGAATCACAGAAGCTATGGATCCAATTACGTGGGATATATCCTGGACGGCGTGCAGGGGAAATTCCTGCTGGAGGCCGGAGGGCCCGCGGCGCAGGATGAGGAGCGGCACGGATATTGTCTGGGGCGGAATCTGGGGGCAGGGGAGCATGAACTTTTGCTGTTCAAAAGGATGGATGCCTGTCATTATTTTACCCTCCACGGTTTCGAACTGGAGGATGGGAGCAGGGTCCTGCCGCCTCCCCAAATGTCCGGGCGGCGTATGGAAGTCTTTGGGGACAGCGTGTCCTGCGGCGAGGTGTCTGAAGCGGTGGACTATGTGGGCAGGGAAGATCCCCCCCATGACGGGGAATATTCCAACAGCTGGTATTCTTACTCCTGGATGACAGCCAGAAGGTTAGAAGCAGAGCTGCATATCACCTCCCAGGGGGGAGCTGCCCTGCTGGATCAGACGGGATGGTTCTGCGGGCCGGACTTTGTGGGGATGGAGTCCATTTATGACAAGATACAGTATAATCCCCAGCTGGGAGTCCTGAAACAGTGGGATTTCCAGTGCTGGAAGCCCCATGTGGCGGTTGTGGCTATCGGACAGAATGATGCCAATCCCGTTAATTACATGGCAGAGGAGTATGATTCCCGACAATCCCGGAGCTGGCGCCGCCATTACAGGGTCTTTCTTGAAAGGCTGATGGGGCTGTACCCGGATGCCCATTTCGTGCTGACGACTACCATTCTGGGGCATGACGCTGCCTGGGACCGGGCCATTGAGGAGGTCTGCAGAGAGCTGGACAGTCCCCGGGTACATCACTTTTTATATGAGAAGAACGGCTGCGGAACGCCGGGACATATCCGGATTCCCGAGGCGGAGAAGATGGCGGAGGAGCTGAGTTCGTTCATCGGGTCGCTGGGAGAGGATGTCTGGAAATCATGAAGGAAGTCCTGCTCGATTTCACGGATTGTATGTGCCGTCTCCGACGGCACTGCCGCCGTTGGCGGCATGGCGGGAAGTGCGAAAAGAATTGCGGAGAGCCATGACAGGGAGGGGAAAATGAAGTTAAATTATGAAGCGGCGGTGGCAAACCGCGGCAATCAGGGAAGAATCAAGGAGGTATTTCGGCGGGCAGAGCAGGGGGAGAAGCTGACCATCGGATTCATAGGCGGCTCTATTACCCAGGGTTCCCTTGCATCGGAGCCGAAGCTATGTTATGCTTATCATGTCTATGAGTGGTGGCGCAGGACCTTTCCCAAGGCGGAATTTACGTATATCAACGCCGGTATCGGCGCTACGGACTCCCAGTTTGGCTGTGCCAGGGCAGACAGTGACCTCCTGGCTTACAGGCCGGATTTCGTGATCGTGGAATTCTCGGTAAACGACGGTTCCACCCCTCATTATCTGGAAACCTATGAGGGGCTGGTCCGCAGGATCTTCGGCGCGGAGTGGCAGCCGGCAGTGCTGCTGGTACATAATGTATGCTATGACAACGGCGCCAATGCCCAGCTGATGCACGGCAAGGCGGCCCGGTATTATGAGCTGCCGGCAGTCAGCATGCAGAGCTGTATTTACCCGGAGCTTGCGGCAGGACGGCTGGAGAACCGCGAGATCACGCCGGATGACCTGCATCCCAACGATTACGGACATGAGCTGGTGGCGTCCGTCATCACTTACTTCCTGGAAAAGATACAGGCAGACCTGGGGAACAGGGAAGAGCCGGCGGCGGTAAAGGCGGAACCCCTGACGGCCAATGCGTACCAGGATTCCGTCCGTTACCGGAATGATACTGTGTCTCCCGTTTTGGCAGGGTTTGTTCCTGATAATGAGCCCCAGCAGGGAATTACGGACATTTTCAAAAAGGGCTGGACGGCCTCCGAAAAGGGTGCATCCATTGTATTTGAGGTGGAAGGCAGCTGTATCGGTGTGCAGTACCGCAAGACCATTCAGCTTCCGGCACCGGTGGCGGAGCTGATTCTGGACGGAGACGAGGAACATCCTCATATTCTGGATGCCAATTTTGGCGAGACCTGGGGGGATAAACTGGAACTGGATACGGTGCTGGAGCACGGAGAGGATCGAAAGCACCGGGTGGAGATTCGCATAACAGAATCCCATGAGGCAGATAAGCAGCCCTTTTACCTTGTGTCGGTGATTGCGTCCGGAAAAGGCGTGGAGCGCGTTGACGGAGATTCCGGCATCGAAAATAGAAAACAGTGAAAAACGAAAAGGTGGATGATATGTTTCAAAAAGATTTTGTCTGGGGCGTTGCCAGCAGCGCTTACCAGGTAGAGGGAACCGATCCGGGGGACGGAAGGGGAAAATGTGTGTGGGATACCTTCGTGGAAGCAGGAAGAGTGTTTGAGGGCCAGACGGCCGACGTTTCCTGCGACCATATGCACCGTTACAGGGAAGATTATGCCCTGATGCGTAATCTGGGGATCAAGGCCTATCGTTTTTCTTTAAACTGGGCAAGGCTGATTCCCACAGGGGATGGGGCGGTGAACCCTAAGGCAGTGGAGTTGTACAGAAATATGCTCCTCTCCATGAAGGAGAACGGGATCACCCCGTATATTACGCTGTTTCACTGGGAATTTCCCCAGGCACTTCAGGACAGGGGCGGCTGGCTGAATCCTGATGTGGTGGAATGGTTCGGAAACTATGCAAGGGTGGTGGCGGAGAACTTTTCCGACCTGTGCGACAATTTTATTACCGTCAACGAACCACAGTGTGCTGTGGGACTGGGGCATTTGAGCGGTGTTCACGCTCCCGGCCTTACGCTTTCTTACCGGGAGACCTTTCAGGTCGCCCATAACCTCTTAAAGGCCCACGGGAAGGCTGTGGTCATGCTGCGGAAATACGCCGGACGGCCGGTTCGGATAGGGTATGCTCCCACCGGAGGCGTGGCATATCCTTACACGGATTCACCGGAGGACATTGCGGCGGCAAAGAAGGTTTATTTCGGATTTTACAATCCTATGAGCAACTGGACCTGGAATGTGGCATGGTTTTCCGATCCTGTATTTCTGGGGCAGTATCCGGCAGAGGGACTGGAGAAGTTTCGGCAGTACCTGCCGGAAATTACCGATGAGGACATGGAGCTGATTCATCAACCCCTGGATTTCATGGGACAGAATATCTATAATGGGTATTATGTCAGGGCCGGCCAGGACGGAGAGCCGGAATTTGTCACCAGGGAGCCGGGGTTCCCCAAGACCGGAACGGATTGGCCGGTGACGCCCAGGGCCTTCTATTACGGCATCCGCTTCCTGACGGAGCGATATGCCCTCCCTCTTTACATTACGGAAAACGGCATGGGGTGTCATGACAATGTGGCACCTGACGGCAGAGTGCATGACAGCGACAGGATCACCTTTCTGGACAGCTATATGGGAGCAATGCAGAAGGCCATGGAAGAGGGCGCGGATGTCAGGGGATATTTTCTGTGGACATTCCTGGACAATTTCGAGTGGAGCGACGGGTATAAGCAGCGCTTCGGTATTGTATATGTAAATTATCAGACCCAGAAGAGGATCGTAAAGGATTCCGCCTTCTGGTATCAGGAGGTGATTCAAAGTATGGGGGCAAATCTTTCCTGTAATAATCCCTGCCGGGATATTCTGTTCCTGAATCCCGTGTTTACCCATAATATCTGGGGGGGAAGCAGGCTGCGGGAGGACTTCGGATATGCGGTGGAAGGGACGGACATCGGGGAATGCTGGGGCATTTCTGCCCACCCCAACGGGGAGGGAACGATTCGGGACGGGGTGTATGCCGGTGTAAGGCTGTCGGAGCTTTGGCAGACCCACCCAGAAATATTCGGGAATGTGGAGTATGACCGCTTTCCCCTTCTGGTGAAGATCATTGATGCCAGGGAGGATCTGAGTATTCAGGTACATCCGGATGACGTCTATGCCGGGATCCATGAGAACGGCTCCCTGGGGAAGACGGAGTGCTGGTATGTGCTGGACTGTCCTGAAGGGGCGTCTCTTGTGATCGGCCATAATGCCGGGACAAGGGAAGAGCTGGCGGACATGATTCATCAGGGCCGCTGGGAAGAATTCATCCGGGAGGTTCCCGTGAAGAAGGGGGACTTTATCCAGATCGATCCCGGCACCGTCCATGCCATCAAGGGTGGGCTGCTGATCCTGGAGACCCAGCAGAACAGTGATATAACTTACCGGGTCTATGATTATGACAGGCTTTCGGACGGCAGGCCCAGACAGCTTCATGTAGAGCAGAGCATAGACGTGATCACCGTTCCTGCAAAATCTGCAGAGGACAGTGTAAAGTCTGCGGCGGATCTGCCTGCAAATTGCCTCAATGAGCTTTATTCCTGCAGGTATTACCGGATTTACAAGGTAACTGTAGACGACAGGTTTGTCCTTGCACCTGACGGCCCCTTTATGCTGGCGACAGTATTGTCAGGTGACGGCATTGTCAACAGCCAGCCTTTGAAAAAGGGAGATCATTTCCTGGTGCCAAACGGGGTAAAACAGTTGGAGTTCACGGGGAAGATGGAGCTGATTCTGTCGAGGGTGTAAGGAAAGGAAAAAGGAATGGCCCGGGGAAGGGAATGAGATTTCAGAAAGCAGAGATTCAGAAGAGTCTCTGCTTTTTGCAATTCAATCAGAAAGCGGGTGACCGCAGGCGATCAATTGCTGTGCCTGAATCCGGAGAGCATTGTGCGGATTCTCAGAAAGACTTGAAAAAACTTGACAACCATCCGAAATCGGACTATACTGAATGTAGTCCGATTTCGGATGGTTTACTTTTACAGGAAACTGCGCCGCCAGACGCGTGTATGATACCAGGACAGGAGGTTGTATGGGAGCGGAACGGGAGCATCTTTTGGAATACAATGGGCTTTATAAGGAGAATGATGAACTGTATCGAAACGTGGCAAAAGGGGTAGGTCTTTCGGACTGTGCGTTTTGGATTCTTTATTTCCTGCGGGAAAGAGGGGAGGGGCTTGGCTGCGGGCTCACCCAGAGCGGTATTTGCTCCGCCATCTATGCGCCCAAGCAGACGGTGAATTCTTCCCTGAAAAAACTGGAAGAAGACGGTGCCATTGAACTGGCAGAAGGGGCGGACAGGCGAAGTAAGCTTGTGCGCCTGACGCAAAAAGGAACGATCCTGGCCGGCCGGACCGTTGACCGGGTGCTGGCTGCAGAGCAGAGGGCGATGGGCGGGATGACGGCAGAGGAGCAGACTGCCTTTCTGGGATTGTTTCGCAGGTATACGGATTTGTTGAAAAAGGAAATCGAGGGATTGTTAAATGAGGAATCAGAATGAAACGGTAGAAATGAAAGCGGCGGCAGAGCAGGAGACCACGGACAAGAGTGCTGTGGGCAGTGGCTCGAGGGCCGGCAACGGGATACAGCTTTCGGATCATTTTACTTACGGGAAGCTGTTACGATTTGTCCTGCCATCCATTACCATGATGGTCTTTACTTCCATCTATGGTGTGGTGGACGGTCTGTTTGTGTCCAATTTTGTGGGAAAGACCTCTTTTGCCGCCATTAACCTGATTATGCCGGTGCTGATGATCTTTGGCGGAATCGGCTTTATGCTGGGTACAGGGGGCAGTGCATTGGTGGCGAAGACCCTGGGCGAGCAGAAGCCGGAGAGGGCAAAGCAGTATTTTACCATGATGGTATGGATTACGCTGATCGTGGGAATAACGGTATCCCTGGCGGGCATTGCCGCCATGCGCCCCATAGCGGCAGCCCTGGGGGCGGATGAGGCCATGCTGCCGGAATGCGTGGTTTACGGGCGTATTACCATGATATTTAATGTGACCTTTATGCTGCAGAACGTATTTCAGGGCTTCCTGATTACCGCGGAAAAGCCCAAGCTGGGACTGGCTACAACGGTGGCCGCAGGGCTTACGAACATGGTGCTGGACGCCCTGTTTATCGGCGGCCTTCAGTGGGGTGTGGCCGGGGCAGCCCTGGCTACGGGCTTGAGCCAGAGTGTGGGAGGGCTGATCCCGCTGGTGTATTTCCTGCGTCCTAATACCAGCCTGCTGCGCCTGGTAAAGACAAGGCTGGAGGCAGGGCCGATCCTGAAGGCCTGCGGAAACGGTTCTTCGGAAATGGTATCCAATGTGACCGCTTCCGTGGTGGGAATGCTGTACAACTTTCAACTGTTGAAATATGCGGGGGAAAACGGTGTGGCTTCTTACGGCGTCCTCATGTATGTGCAGTTTATTTTTGTGGCGGTATTTATCGGCTATTCCATTGGCAGTGCCCCGGTGGTGGGCTATCATTTTGGCGCGGGAAACCATGATGAACTGAAGAATCTGCGCCGCAAGAGCATCCTGCTGATGGTTCTGGCCGGGGCTGCCATGGTGGCGGTGGCCCAGCTTCTGGCGGCGCCGCTCTCAAAGGTGTTTGTAGGATATGACCGGGAGCTCTTTGACATGACCTGCCGGGCGCTGCGCATTGCTTCCTCCGCTTTCCTGGTGGTGGGATTTAATATATTTGCTTCCTCCTTTTTCACGGCCTTAAACAACGGCGGCGTGTCGGCAGCAATTTCTTTCCTGCGTACCTTTGGCTTCAAGCTGTCAGCGGTGCTGATTCTGCCGCTGCTGCTGGGGTTGGACGGGATCTGGCTGGCTGACGTGGCCGCAGAGGTTTTTGCCTTTGTGATCTCGTTGGTTTTCCTGCTGGCAAAGCGGAAGAAGTATCAGTATTAAGGGGCGGATTCCTGCTGCCGGGGAGTTTACACCAGTGAATCCGAAGGGTCCTCGGTGATTTCTCTGGAAACCAGTTCACGGAAGGCGGCCAGAGTCATGGTGCAGACAGGGGCATCTCCGGGCATCCCGGCAAGGGACGGCAGGCAGGAGACCAGGCTTTTGTACAGGGCCAGAGCCTCCGGATGTCCTTCGCCGACCAGGCCCGGCAGGTCGCTGGTGCAGACCAGCAGATGCAGGTCCAGATCCTGCAGATAGATTTCATATAGCAGGCCCAGACGATGATTTCGGTAGAAATTATCAATGGTCTGTACAATGGGAACAATATCTGTGCCGTCCAGGATGGTGGAGCGGGAGGCGTTCACAATGGAATGCCACTGGGGCGTGGTATGGCTCTCGCAGGGAAAGCCGGAGAGCGCCTTATGCTCCCTGTGAATCAAAAGTCCCATCGTTCCCACCGGCGGCTCCTTGCCGATATTTAAGGAAATACTGCGGAACATGGCATAACACCAGAAGTCCGTACAGTAGGTTCCCTGGACGGCGGCTTTGTTCTCCCCGGCGGGCAGGAAAAGCAGGCCCGTCCGCCGGCTTCCGGCGAGGGCGGGCAGCTGCTCCAGGGAGCAGGCAACGGCGGCCTTTTGTGAAAGAAGCAGGGACGGAAGCGCCGTCTCCGGCTCCATGGCCGGGTATAGCCATAGCTGATAGCCGTTGTCGATGCCAAGGCCTGTCAGCTCCACAGTGAGGGTCAGCCTGGAGGGTCTCGTAGTCTTTGGCAGTTCCAGGGAGAGAGATTCCAGGGGGAACACACCATATTCGGATTCGGAACGTTTCCCATTCCTTTCCGTCAATTCCGTCACAGGCTTACTGTCACGCCATATGACAGTTCCATCGCCGTCCGCCAGGCAGCAGACAAGCTCGTCGGCAGGCAGAGGGGCTTTCCTGTAATAACTTAAGGAAACCGTAAATTCAAAGAGTGCTCCGGAAAGAATGACATAACTGTCAAATTCCGCCTGAAGCACGGCATCGGAGCAGAATTTCCGCCAGTCTGCGGCGGTAATCAGGCCCTTGCTTTCCATAAAGGGGTTGAGAATGCCTACCAGGGCGGTTCCCTGGCCGGTAAAGTCCTGGAGGTCCAGAAGCTGGAAGCCGGCAAGCTGTGAGGAGCGCAGGGCCGTCTCCAGTTCATCCTTGTAGCAGGCCACGGCAAAGGCACCGGCATTGCGGAAGAAATCTTCGGCAAAGTCAAGCATTCCCGCTCTCTCCAGCTGCCGCCTGAATTCCTCCAGATTGCGGGCTTTGAGAACGCCGGTATATTTGGGGATTTCCCTGAAGTCAGGATAGAAGACGTACTGTCCGACCTCATGGGAAATCACCGGGATTTCCGGGATCAGCTGGGAACGGACTTCCGAGAGCCTGACCCGTTTCACTCCCGTGCCATATTGGATTTCCACAGTGTCGGTACACTCGTCGGCCCCATTGCCCGTGAAGCTGCCGCCGGCGGCGATTTCCGTGGAAAGGGCCGTCTTTACCAGCGGCGGGCCGGCTGTATTCTCTTTATTTCCCGCCGGTGTCCCGGCATCTGCAAGATCAGGATATGCTGTCAGGCAGGACGGACGGATGGCTTCATCGTAACAGAAGCGGGTTCCGGGAACCGCCGTCTGCACATGCCCCAGGGGGGCATCACACATGGCATAGGAGCCCCGGATCTGCCTGTCAATGGTAAAGCGGACCCCGGAGAAAAAGTCGTCGCAGGGCTGGATATTCGGAGTCCAGAAGAAATTGTTGGAGCCCTGGGAGTAGAGTATATCCGGGCGGAAGGCCTTGTACCTGGCCAGAAGGTCGTTGATGGCGGAAGCGTTTCCCCACAGCTCGTTGCCCATGGTCATCATACAGTAGGAGGGATGGCTGCCAAAAGCCTCCAGCATCCGGAAGCCCTCCTGTTCCAGAAAGCTTTGGGCCTCCCCGTCATAGCCCTCATCCTCCGGACCGCAGAATGTGCCCCAGAAGGGAATTTCCGGCTGCATGTAAATGCCCAGCAGGTCGGCGGCGATAAAGGCGGCTTCCGGCGGACAGCAGGTGTGGAAGCGGTAGTGGTTGATGCCGTAGTTCCGGGCGGTTTTCATCACCCGGAGCCAGCTTGTCACATCCGTGGGCGCATAGCCTGTGAGGGGAAAGATCATGCCGTCCTGCCTGCCCCGCAGAAAGGTCTTCCTGCCGTTGATGTAAAAGTGGGTTCTGCCGGCGGTAAAGGAGCGCAGCCCGCACCAGAGGGAAGCAGTATCACAGGAAGGCTGGGGGGCATTTTCGGTTTCGAAAGAGCATCCGGTTTCAGAGGTATTTTCGGTTTCGAAGGAGCATCCGGTTTCGGGGATACGTCCGGTTTCGGGGACATTTCCGCCGCCCCGGATTTCCGGGTCCGTGCAGGGTTCGATTCCTGCGCAGACCTCCCGGCAGGAGAGATGCAGGCGGTAAACATAAGGATCTTCCTCATCCCAGAATCCGGGGCTTTCAGAGAGATCCAGAAAGAGTTCATAATGATTCTCACCGGGCTGCAGGATTACTTCATAAAGACCTTTTTGGCCGGAAAGAGGCGTCCAATCCAGAAGGTCCTTATAATTATCGGTGTCGGGGATATTCTTGTCCTTCCCGGCATATATATCTTTCAGGCGGCAGAGGATCGGCAGCACCTGAATGCGGCCGGGGCAGGACCGCTCCCCGTCATATTGCACCGGTATCCTAAGGGCAAAGCCCTGTCTGGCGTAGTCACACCCGGCCTCAATCCGGCCCAGGCGGATCCGCTCCCGGACAGTGAGGGTAATTCTGCCCAGAATACCGTTCCAGTTGGTCTGGGTATCCGGGGAGGTCAGATGCCCTCCGGGCACCTTATAATCGGTATTGGAAACCATGATGGTGATAACAGGATGCAGTGTCCTGACCAGTCCTGTCAGGTCATAACAATGCCTGGCCACAAAGCTGTCGAAACTGCCGGCAAACCTGCCGTCCACCCAGACATAAGAAATTCTGGTGCGTTCCAGGGTCAGCTCAAAATGCTTATCGGAAAGGCCGGCGGGATTTTCCACAGGCAGATCCACCGTTTTTCTGTACCAGCTGTAACCCTCCATTTCATAGGGGTCTGTGAGGCAGCCGGTATTTGTCCTGAGGTGGGGGATGCCCTTTAAACCTTCTGAAACAGTGGCGGGGAGGTTGATGGTATCGTCAAAATCCAGCAGTTCATAATGTGCGTGAAGGCCTTGCTTTTCTTTGTCAAGGCGAAATTGCCACTGGCCGCGGAGATCCATTACTATATTCATGTCAGGCAGTCCTTTCTTTATGATTGGTTTTACCAGTAAAGTATAACAGATGGGGGAGGCTTTTTGCATAAAAATTGTAAAAACCTCTGGATTTTTTGATATAAATGTGAGAAAATGGAAAGCGAATGATATTATTTTATCAATGAGAGAATTGAATAAATAATAACTTACATAACTGAAAGGAGATTTCACATGATTTATTCAAAGGAAGTTGAAGAAATGTGCACAGTTCGTCAGGGTGTGCATCATGGCTGCGCGCCTATCCCCGAAGAAGCCAAGTGGGTACAGGCAAAAAAGGTAGAAGACATTTCCGGACTGACACATGGTGTCGGCTGGTGTGCTCCTCAGCAGGGTGCATGTAAGCTGACCCTGAATGTGAAGGAGGGCATCATCCAGGAAGCTCTGGTAGAGACCATCGGATGTTCCGGCATGACCCATTCAGCTGCTATGGCTGCCGAGATCCTGCCCGGTCTGACCGTTATGGAAGCCCTGAATACCGACCTGGTGTGTGACGCGATCAATACCGCTATGAGAGAGCTGTTCCTGCAGATTGTTTATGGACGTACCCAGAGTGCCTTTTCCGAGGAAGGCCTGCCCGTGGGCGCAGGTCTTGAGGATCTGGGCAAGGGCCTGAGAAGCCAGGTGGGAACCATGTATGGCACCCTGAAGAAGGGTCCCCGTTACCTGGAGATGGCAGAAGGCTATGTGACCGGAATTGCTCTTGACAAGGACGATCAGATCATCGGTTATGAATTTGTTAGCCT
Source organism: uncultured Acetatifactor sp. (assembly GCA_910577035.1). GTDB lineage: Bacteria > Bacillota > Clostridia > Lachnospirales > Lachnospiraceae > Acetatifactor. Next base: position 35,424 of record CAJTKW010000021.1, on the reverse strand, counting down.
TGGAAAGATGACTGATTTCATCAAGAAGGGCGATGATCCCAATACTGCGTACGAGAAGGCAAAGGGCCAGTATGGCCGTGTGGCGGATGCTGTGAAGGTTATCGACCCCAGAAAAGAATAGAGCATGGCTGCGGAGCAGTTATGCGATACTTCTCGATGAGCGAAGCGAATTGAGAAGGTTCCTAAATAAGGTTCCGAAACATAAAAGGAGGACAGTAAAATGGCATTATTTGAATCATATGAAAGACGTATTGATAAGATCAATGCTGTGCTGAGCAGCTATGGTATCTCCTCTATCGAAGAAGCTGAGAAGATTACCAAAGACGCAGGTCTTGACGTATATGACCAGGTGAAGAAGATTCAGCCCATCTGCTTTGAAAACGCATGCTGGGCATATACCGTAGGTGCGGCTATCGCTATCAAGAAGGGCTGCCGTAAGGCTTCCGAGGCTGCTGCAGCCATCGGCGAGGGACTTCAGGCATTCTGTATTCCCGGTTCTGTGGCGGATACCCGCAAGGTGGGTCTGGGACACGGTAACCTGGGCAAGATGCTTTTAGAGGAGGATACGGACTGCTTCTGCTTCCTGGCAGGACATGAGTCCTTTGCGGCGGCAGAGGGTGCTATTGGGATTGCCGAGAAGGCAAACAAGGTTCGCCAGAAGCCCCTGCGGGTTATCTTAAATGGTCTTGGTAAGGATGCGGCAAAGATCATTTCCCGTATCAACGGCTTTACCTTTGTGGAGACCGAGTATGACCCGTATACCAACGAGGTGAAGGAAATCGAGAGGATTCCTTATTCCGAGGGACTTCGCTCCAAGGTAAACTGCTACGGCGCAAACAGCGTTCCCGAGGGCGTTGCCATCATGTGGAAGGAGAATGTGGACGTATCCATCACCGGCAACTCCACCAATCCCACCAGGTTCCAGCATCCCGTTGCAGGTACCTATAAGAAGGAGAGAACCGAGGCTGGAAAGAAGTACTTCTCCGTTGCTTCCGGCGGCGGCACGGGACGTACCCTGCATCCCGATAACATGGCGGCAGGTCCTGCATCTTACGGCTTTACCGATACGCTTGGCCGTATGCACTCCGACGCACAGTTTGCAGGTTCTTCTTCCGTACCTGCACACGTTGAGATGATGGGCCTGATCGGCATGGGCAACAACCCCATGGTGGGCGCTACCGTGGCTGTGGCGGTTTCCATCGAGGAAGCGGCGAAGGAAAATCGTTTCTAAAGAAACGATAGGAAGTTTTAAGCGATATATACAGTAATATCAATAATTGCAGGCCTCCCCCGGAGAAATTCGAGGGAGGCTTTTTGTATGGGGAGGAGCATGCGAAATGCACTTAAATTCAACGCACAGTTGATAAAATAAACTGAAATTAAACGACCCGGTCATTGAATGCACTGGGAAAAGGGCTATAATGACATTATGAAAACAACCGGCGGTCAACAGGAGGGAAATCTATGGATATTTTGCTTGCGGAAAAACTGAGAGCATTCCGTACAGAACAAGGCAATACCCAGGAGGAGCTTGCAAGGCATCTGGGTATTTCCGTACAGGCTGTGTCAAAATGGGAGAGGGGCGAAGGGTATCCGGACATAACGCTTTTACCTGCCATCGCTTCTTATTACGGCAGGACTGTGGACGATCTGCTTGGCTGCGGGGAGCTTGAGCGGGAGAAGAAGATAGAGTCGATCACGGCGCAGTACGACGCAAACGGCAGTGAAGGAAGAATTGAGGACAATATCCTGCTGATGCGCCGGGCGCTGCGTGAATTTCCAAACCAGCTTGACTTTAAACATAAGCTGGCGGAATCCATTCTGTTCATTGACAAAGAAGAGCATCTTGACGAGTGCATCGATCTCTGTGAAAAAATACTGGACAGAAGCACCGACGACTGGCAGAGATATGAAGCCCTGCGGACCCTGGTCTGTGCCTGCGGCAGAAAAGACACCGGGAAGGCGGAGGAATACGCGGAAAAGCTGCCGGGACTGCATTGTACGAGAAATGTGGTGCTCGAGAGCGTACTGGAGGGAAAGGCCTGTGTGGAACTGGCGCAGCAAAATATCATGGGGTATATCGGCCTGATCACCGGTTCCATCATAAGCATGCTACGCGCAGGGGAATATACCGCGGAGGAAACGACATTTGCGTATGAAACGGTGGACCGGCTCTATAAACTGTTCCTGTATGATGAAAACTACGGCTTTATGCACGGTACCCTCTATCTGATCTGGATGAGCATCGCAAAGGAATCTGCAAAATGTGAAAATCGTGAAAAAACCTTACAGGCTCTTGAAAATGCCAGACAGCATGCCATGGAGATGGATCACTATACTCCCGGCAGATTTACGTCCATGTTTATGGATACGATCTGCTATGAAAAGGAAAGCGTCATGAAAAATTTTGAGACAAGCTATTTCAGTGAACTGCGGGAGGAACTGAAGGAGGCCGTATTTGATTTTGTGCGCGGAACGGAAAGATTTCTGGCCATCGGGGGAGAGCAGGGGAAGGAGGAGCTTCCGTCATGAGACTGCGCGTCATGGAATTACAGAAACAGTTTGAAGAAAAGAAGGTCTTAAACCACACGGACTTTGACTTTCAGGAGGGCTCCATTTACAGTATCCTCGGCCGGAACGGCGCCGGGAAGACCACGCTGTTTCGCTGCATCAGCGGAGATCTGGAGCCTGAAGGCGGGCGGGTGGTCCTGGAGGAAAACGGCTGCTGCCGCCCGCTGACCTATGAGGATGTAGGCATCGTCTCGGCATCGCCGGTACTGCCGGATTTCCTGACCGGATATGAATTCATCCATTTTTTTGTGAAGCTGAACGGGGATGAAAATGTCAGCAGCATAGATTCCTGTTTTGATCTGGTGCGCATTGAGGAGGAAGACAGGCACCGGTTGATAAAAAATTATTCCTATGGCATGAAGAACAAATTGCAGCTCATGTGCTGCCTGATCCGCCGCCCAAGGGTCATCCTGCTGGACGAACCCCTGTCTTCCTTTGATATTGTGGTATCCCATGATATCAAGGAGCTTCTGCTGCATATGCGGGAGGGGCACATTATCCTCATGGCCACACATATCATGCAGCTTGCCCGGGATATCATGCTGGAGGCGGTGAGGGACCAGGGGCTGCGAGGCGAGGCCTTTGAAGATTATATCATTCAGGCGCTGCAGGAGAAGGAGGGGGAAGCGGAATGAATGGCAGAAGTTCGAATCGGTTTATCGTGTACGGAGAAGTCTTTCTGACAATCCAGATCAATGCTTTTTTGTATTACCTGAGCAGGATGCCGGTATTGGGGAAAATAGTACACGGCACATGGTACGGCTGTTATCGGCTGAAAAAGCTCTGCAGTCTGTTCGGTCTTGCCCTTGGCTTTGTACGGTCGGCGCTGGCCGGCAACCTGGGCGCGCTGGTCCTGCTTTATGGGCTCCCTCACCTGTTTTTAAGAAGGGATGCTCTGACCACCGGGGTCTTCCTCATGCTTTTTGTTTTATTGAAATGCGTCTGCAGTGTGCCGGCAGGCTGTGGGCTGTTTCATTCGTCGGAGGAGGATCATGCGTTTCTGAATCATTTTTGTGTAAATCCTGCGTGCTATTACCGCTATAAGGCGCTGAAGGAGGTATTCTTTTCCGGCTTCATGCTCTTTCCTGCAGTGTATTTCCTGTTTCGGAATTGGGGACTGACAATCGCCCTGGTACTGCTTAAGCTTTGCAGCGTGCTTCTCGGAAATGTGGTTTACCTGCAGTTTTATAAAATGTATGGACGTCTGCCGGGCAGGCGGGCGCGGCGGTGGGGCATGCTTCTCCTGTGTGTGCTGGGATATGCAGGGGCATACCTGGGCTGGTATCGGGATGCGGCGCTTCCGCCGTCGGGGCAGTGGGCGCTGGGCATTGTATGTGCCATTCTTTCGGTACTTTGCTGGATCTATCATCTGCAGTATTCGGATTATAAAAGGATCGCAGTAAAATTTGCAGATCCCGCCGCCGTATCCTTTCATATTTCCGTGCAGCGCAGTTCGATGGGAGAGGAAACAGAAGGACTGTCGGAATCCGGCTGGAAGGAAAACAGGGACTTTTTTGATCTGCATCGGGAAAATGCGCCGGAAAAATATCTGGAGCTTGCGTTTTCCAATCGTTTTGGCAAGGCGCTGCGCAGGGAAAAGAGGGACAGGGTACTGGTCATGCTTTTGGCCGGTGCGGTATTGGGTCTGGGGATCCGTTTTGGCTGGCTGCCTGTCACCTCAGATAATGTGCTGGAGTTTTCCCCGGTGCTGATCTCGTTGGCGCTTTCCCTGTCCTCCGGCGGCCGCCTGATGCAGATTTACTTCCGCAATATTGACATGCACATGCTTTACCATCATATGGCTACGCCTGCGTTTATCCGCAGCAGCATGCTGCAGCGATATTTGTGTCTTTTGAAGGGCAATCTGCTTCTGTCTGCTGTGATCCTGGGGAATACCCTGCTGATGTTGATTCTCTCCGGTTTATCCCTGCCTGTGGAGACGGTGGCCGGACTCGTGGCGGTGTGCATTCTATTTCTGATGCTCTGGGATACATACGAGTGCATCCTGTACTATATCTTACAGCCGTATTCTGCGGACCTGACTGTGAAGAGTCCGGTTTTTAAGGCGCTGGCATACCTGGAGGGAGCTTTCTGGCTGCTTGTGCTGCTGGTGCGCAGAGATCTGACAGAGGCACTGCCCTGGGTGTCTGCGGCAGGGGCAGCGTCGGCCGCGGCGTTTTTTATAAGCAGGCAGTTTGCGCCGAAAACCTTTCGCCTGAGGTAGTGGGAGAATTGTCTCAAACAGGGGGAATGTATCTTTTGTAAGCTGGTATTTGCCGGCCAGATAGGACAGCTTCAGATAGCTTTTCATATAAGCGGCCCTGTTCCCCGACCGAAGCGGAGCGGAGCCGGAGCCGGGGGCGCCCCAAAGGGGCGGGGGTGGGAATGGTACACAAAAAATCGGAAAAGGGGTTATAATCGAACACATTTTCTGGTATAATATTCTTACTGAAATTTGTCACAGGCAGGAAAGGTCAGGAGAGAGAAAATGTGCGGTCGATATTACATTGACAAGGATGTAGAGGAAGAATTATACCGGGTGCTGCAGGAGATAGACGAAAAACTCAGGACGGAGCGGACAGGAGATATTTTTCCGGCGAATGCAGCGCCGGTTATCTATGGCAAGAATGAAAAACTGTGCGGGAAAGAAATGAAGTGGGGATTTACGGGAAAGGATAAAAGGCTGCTGATTAATGCCAGGGCGGAGACGGCTCTGGAGCGTCCTGCTTTTGCGAACAGCGTAAGACAGCGGCGGTGTATTATCCCGGCCAGGCATTTTTATGAATGGGACAGAGATAAGCAGAAAGTGACCTTTTGCAGAAAACAGGGTAAAGCATTGTATATGGCGGGATTTTACCGGGAGCAGGAGGACGGGCTCCATTTTGTCATCCTGACGACGGCGGCAAATGATTCCGTGAGCCCCGTCCATGACAGGATGCCTCTTATTTTGGAGGAAGAGGAAATGCTGCCGTGGATTTACAATGGGGGACAGGTGGGCAGCTTCCTGGCTAAGTGTTCCCCGATGTTGGAACGCAGACAGGACTATGAGCAAATGCGTCTGTTTTGACGGTAATACGGCTGTTTGTTTTGATTAAGGTATGAGGGCGCTGCTATGGATAGGAAACAGAAAAGTTACATTGCCATTGACTTAAAATCTTTTTATGCCTCCGTGGAGTGTGTGGAGCGGCAGCTTGACCCGCTTACCACAAATTTGGTAGTGGCGGATGCAGAACGGACAGAAAAGACTATCTGCCTGGCGGTGTCCCCGTCCCTGAAAGCATACGGAATATCGGGACGGGCCAGGCTTTTTGAGGTGGTGCAGAGGGTCAGGGAGGTAAACAGAGAGCGCCTTTCCAGGGCACCGGGCAGGCGGTTTACGGGTTCCTCTTACCTTGCTCCGGAATTAAAGGAGCATCCCGAGCTGGAGGCTGCTTATCTCATAGCCCCGCCCCGGATGGCCTTTTACATGGAATACAGCACCATTATCTATAATACTTATCTGAAATACATTGCCCCGGAGGATATTCATGTATATTCCATTGACGAGGTGTTTCTGGATGTAACGCAGTATCTTGACACTTATCGCATGACGGCCAGGGAACTGGCAGTTAAGATGATAAAGGATGTGTTTTCCGCGACGGGGCTTACCGCCACGGCGGGGATCGGCACAAACCTGTATCTGTGCAAGGTGGCCATGGATATTGTGGCAAAGCATACGCCCCCGGATGAAAACGGTGTGAGAATCGGTGAGCTGGACGAGATCAGCTACCGGCAGAAATTATGGGAGCATACGCCGCTCACGGACTTTTGGCGGGTTGGCGGCGGTTATCAGAAACGCCTGGCAGAAGTGGGAATATGTACCATGGGGGATATTGCACGCTGTTCCTTGGGCGGGGACAGGGACTTTTATAACGAGGAATTGCTGTATCGGATATTTGGCATTAACGCCGAGCTTCTGATAGACCATGCCTGGGGGTGGGAGCCTGTAACCATGGAGCAGATCAAAGCCTACAAGCCGGAGACCAACAGCATCAGCTCCGGCCAGGTCTTGCAGCGGCCTTATGATTTCGGGGAGGGAAAGCTGATTGTCCGGGAAATGACGGAGCTTTTGGTCCTGGACCTGGTCGATAAAAAGCTGGTTACGGACCAGATGACGCTTACCATAGGCTATGATGTGGAAAACCTGACGGACTCAAAGCGGCGGAAAGGGTACCAGGGGGAAGTGACGACAGACCGTTACGGCAGAAAAGTACCCAAACATGCCCATGGTACGGCAAATTTAGGCTGCAAGACTTCTTCAACGCAGAAAATCATGGAGGCGGTAATGGAGCTGTATGAGAGGATCATTGCCCCTGACCTGACGATACGGCGGGTGACAATCGCCGCAAACCGGCTGGCGGATGAAAGGGAAGCGGTGGAAGCTGACACGCAGGGGTATGAGCAGCTTGACCTGTTCACGGATTATGGGGCGCAGGAGCAGGAGCGGGAGGCGGAAAAAGCCCGGCAGGAAAAGGAAAGAAGATTACAGGAGGCCATGCTGGCCGTGAAAAGGAAATACGGCAAGAATGCCATTTTAAAGGGCACGAATTTGCAGGAGGGCGCCACCACCATAGAGAGAAACCGCCAGATCGGAGGGCACAAGGCATGAAGGAAGGGGAACAGGAAACGGCGCAGAAGATAGAGCCGGAGAAAAATCAAAAGAAAGAGCAGGGGAAATATGAGGATATTCTTTATCTGCCCCGTCCCGTATCCGGACGGCATCCGCAGATGCCTTTACAGGACAGGGCGGCGCAGTTTGCGCCCTTTGCCGCTCTCACCGGGCATGACGAGGCGGTAAGGGAGACGGCCCGGCTGACGGATTCCTATATAGAACTGGAGGAAGGGCAGAGGGAGCGTCTGGATCAGCGCCTTTCGCTGCTGATTCAGGCATTGAGGGAAAATCCCGGACAGGAGCCGGTCATTACAGTCACCTACTTTAAGCCGGATGAAAAAAAGGACGGCGGAGCCTATGTGCCCGTGTGGGGGAGTGTGAAAAAGGTGGACGGATATCGGCGGGAGATTGTGCTGAAAGACGGGACATCCCTCCCCATGGACGATATTATCGCCATGGAGGGGGATGTGTTTGACGGTGCGGAGGACTGACAGCTTTCAGGAGGATAAAGACCCTTTCGGGAGATTCCTGCACGATTTTCGGTATGTCAGTTCTATGTTTTACCCCTTATTGGCAGAGCAGGTGAAGCACTTTAAGGAAACGGAAGGGTGATAGGAAGGATTTATTATACATCGGATTACATATTTTCACTGATATAGAGCCACACCCTGCTTTGGATGATCCTGCAAACTTCCTCCAGCGGCTTATTACCTTCACAGTAGCCGGCAGCTTCCTCATATATAATGGAAAGGATTTCCTTCGTATGCAGGGGAGTCGGCCGGGTTTGCTCTATAAATGCAAAGAGCTCTTCGGTTACCTCCGGCGTGAGATCGGAGGTACCACTCATGTTTCCTTCTTTCATTTTCTGCAGATAATATTCAAAAGAGCCCAGGGACATTTCCTTGCTGGCAACCAGTGTGTAGCCGTTTGCCGCATAGGCCTGTGCCTCATCACTCAGAAGATATTTCAGAAATTCCCAGGCACCTTCCTGATGCTTGGAATTGGCATTCAGCATAATTGTATCGCCCAAACGCAGGGCAGTTGGATAATTCCCATCGTCAAAGAGAAAATTGATGATTACTTTTCCCTCGGTTTCCAATTTTTCCCGCGGTTCAAACATAGGATGATAATAATCTATCAGCCACCTGTCCGGTGTATCTATGGTCAATCCCTCCGGATCCATATAGCGTTTTGCAATCATAAGCATCTTGGCAAATAATTCCCCTGAGAAATCGCAGGTACCGTTTTCCCAGTCGATCATTCCCCACAAGTCTTCCGAGCCGCACAGCAGATATTCCAGAATCGACTCAGTACGTGAATAAGCCGCCCATACCGCATCCTGGTCCGGATAGGTGTAAAGCTTTTCTACCAGGGTTTCTATATCCGGCAGTTCCGTGCTGCCCAATACCTCTTTTCGGATCCAGCGTCCATCCGGATCAATAGAAGTTCGGATTCCATAGATCCCATTTCCCATGCGCAGCTCCCGAAAAGCAGGGAAATAGTCCTTATCGGTGATTCCCATGGCATCCAGCCCCGGTGCCAAATCAACTAACACTCCCTGTTTCAGGATACTTTCAGTGACTTTAAACACTTCGCCGGAAATAATGTCCGGTCCCCGCCCTGCTATGATTTCCGTCAACACTCGCTTTGTATCGCCTGTTTCACGTTCAAGCCGAATAAAGTAATCGGTACTTTGTCTGTTAAAACCTACAACTATATTATCCAGATAGGTACTTGGCAGATTTGCAAGTAGTGTCAGGACGGTTTTTCCGTCAGCGACGGCTTGTTCTTCCTCTATTGGCAGGAAGCCATCCTCCCCTAACATTTCGGAAAGCTGCTTATCTCGCAGTGCTTCATAGCGGGTTTGTGCCTGGGCTTTTGCTGCCTCATCTATGGTTTCTGATTCTCCGGATTCTGTGGCCTTTCCTGTAGCTGCTGATACTTCGATGCCTGTGGTCCCTCCTATAGTTGCTGATATTTCGATGTCTGTGGTTCCTCCTGAAGTTCTTGATACTTCGATGTCTGTGGATACCGTTTGTTTCTGGGAGTTTTCTTTGTTTTCAACGGAAAGGTTATTGCTGTCCGATGCCGATTGGCCGCATCCGGTCAAAAGCAGAGAAAATGTTAATATTGTCGAAAATATTACACCATAAATTGTTCTGAAAAGTTTATTTTTCATAACGGTTCTCCTTTGACTGCCTTTCTTGGCAAATATTCTGTTTTTAGTATAACAGGTTATCAGTTATTTGGCAAGTTTAAATTGAAAAAACAGAATTCATTGACGGTGCGGAGGGCTGATTATTTAAGGCGTGACAGCCGCCATTCATGGGCAAAGTAATTGTACCAGAGAGTGAAACTCTTTTGAAAACCGTGAATTTGGGCAGTGCAGCAGAAATTTACGCCTACACGGTTTTTATTCTGGTCTGTTGATAGAATCCTGTCAATTTTTACGGTGACCAGCTCTCCCGTATTGTCAAGGAATCGAAATCTTATGGGCGTGATCTTGCCGTTTGTATCGGTGCAGGAAATCATTTGTACAGGTATGTCAACGCAAAGTATGCTTTCCATGAATCACACATCCTTTCTGGCGAACCGGGGGTTATGAAACGGTAAAACAGATGAATAAAGTAATTATAGCATGACAAACATATGTTTGGATTATGCAAATTCAGGTAATTTTACAGGATGGGGTTATGATTGGAGTATTATGGAAAGCGATAATATTGGCTGCAGCATAATGGAATAGGATGTGATCTTTTGGCCGGTTCACAACTGTGGGTTGAGCTTTGCCTTATAAAAACAACCCGTCATGTATGGACTTTATATTATGTAACAGACATAATGATTTCGTAACACATAACTGTTATGATAAAGGAGGAAATGACTATGTTTGATGCCAGGGAAATGGGAGAGCAGATTGCGCATCTGCGCAGGGAACACAGAAGAGATTATAAAAGCTCCCGGCTTTCCGGGAAGCCGGGAACTTTTATAAAGCATTCATTGAGACTCATGGGTACATTAAGGCTCATGGGCAAATACAGTAAGACTTATGAGCAATACTTAAATCTGTCTACTAATTCCTTCAGTAGGTCAGCCTGTGCTGACAGCTCCTGGGATGCCGCCGCGCTTTCCTCCGAGGTGGCGGAATTGGACTCAACGACCTCCGAAATCTGATTGATACCTTGTGTGACCTGTGCCGTAGCTTCGGCCTGTTCTTCAGAGGCGACAGCAATCTCGTCAATTGCTTCCCCCACTGTCCTGGCGTTATCGACTACACGCAGCAGGGATTCGGCTGTGGAATTTGCAAGCTTTGTCCCTTCCTCCACTGCCTGTATTGCATTTTGGATCAGCTGTTTAGTATTTTTCGCCGCATTGCTGCTTTGCTCGGAGAGGATACCAACCTGCGTGGCAACCACTGCAAAGCCCTTTCCGGATTCGCCTGCCCTTGCCGCTTCGATAGACGCATTGAGTGCAAGCAGATTGGTCTGGGAGGCAATTTCTTCAATGCTGCTGATGATTTCGGCAATTTTGTCGGAGGCTTCCCTGATTCTTCCCATAGCTTCCGTACTTTGTTTCATCTGAGCGTTGCTTTCCGTCACCTGATCGTTCATGCCGGATACGACCCTTCTGGCCTTTTCCGCATTTTCGGCATTGACTTGGATTCTTTCCGAAATATCCGTCATTGTTGCCGTCAGTTCTTCCACCGCACTTGCCTGATCCGTGGCGCCCTCTGCCAAAAGCTGAGATGCACCGGCCAGGTCGGTGGCACCGTTTCTGACGCTTTCCGCGTTGGTGTCAATGTCCCTCAGGGCTTTGCTGAGGGAAGCGATAATTCCCCGGAAAGATTCGCTGATCCGGGAAAAGTCTCCCTTGTAATCTTCATCGACGTCAATCATAAAGTTGCCTTCTGCCAATTCTGCCAGATCTTTGTTTATGTTGGAAATAACCAGATTCAAATCTCGGATGGTCTCGGACATACAGCTCAGCAGGATTGCCGTTTCGTCATTTACGGTGGGGCTGGGAACCTCCGAGTGAATATCTCCCTCTGCTAAAAGCTTCAGCCTGTCTACTGCCTTGCCCAGGGGAGCCGCAACTGCCTTCCCCAGCTTCACACCGCTCTTAACGCCAAGCACCGTAAAGATAATGACAAAGAGAATGGTAAACACCAATGCAATATAAAATTTCCCCAGAAATTCATTTCTCACTGCCGCGATCCCGATACTCCAGCCGTTTGTACCGGGAACCGGAGAGTAAGCGACTACTTTTGTCTTGCCGTTATAGCTGTAAGTGCCTGTACCGTTTTCCCCCGCAATCATTTTCTTACAGATGCTGCTGTATTTCTTAAGCCGGGGATTGGTGTCGCCCAGGGCAATGCTGTCTTCTACACCCACCAGCTCCGAATTGACATCTGCAATCGTAATGCCGGTATTATCCAGCATAAAGGCGGTTCCGCCTTTGCCCACCTTTATGGAACGCATAATATCGTTCAGAAATTCGCCGTTCGGAATATAGACGACGGCACCTACGGATTTTGTTCCGGGAATTCCGCCCTCCCACAGAGGAGCCGCAACTACATAGGATACCTTTTTCGTTACTTCACTGTAGGCCGGTGTTGAAACATAGGTATTACCCTTTATACATTCCTTAAAATATTCCCTGTCGGAAAAGTCCTGTCCGGTGATCACGTCAATTCCGCTGCTGTCAAGAAGGTAACCGCCCTCCATATTGTGATCCTTAATCCTCTGCTGTAAGATAGCTGCCTTTTCCTCCACGGATCTTTCAGGATCGGCAAGTCGTGCAATGCTTCCCGTTTCGTAAGCAATGGCAGTGAATTCCTTCAGCGAGGCAGAAACATAATTGGCTGCCACATCAGACGTGTCATTGATGGTCTCCGATACGGCACTGATCGAAGATATGTAACTCAGAATCGAGGTGACTACCCCCAGTATAATACAGCAGAGCATGATAACCTGCCCAAAGCGCCTTGAAATTTTTACTTCAATACTGACAAATCGTTCGTCATCCTTCTCCTTTTTTCCTTTTAAAAATTTTTCCATACTAATCACCTTTCCTTTTAACACGAAGTATCTCTCCGTTAGTATGCTGGATTAATAAAATAGACAAACAACATGTAATCGAATAGGCAAGAGTAATGGAAGATTAGCAGAAAACGATTTAACAATATGATAATAATTCATCTAAATTATTAATGGTTTACGGTTGCAACTTTATTATACATCGTTTCCTGAAATTTTAACATATATTTTATAAAATTTTTAAAAATTTATTTGTTTGGCCGTAACGGTTCAGACACCTCTGCCGCGAAGTCAAATTGCGTACATGCAATTTTGCGAGATTTATGACCGGGAAACGGGGGACACCTCAGGCATCCCCCGTGATATAGGCCAATATCAGCTGCGGTTATCTCCGGGCTGTCCGGATTCCGCGGAATTTGTGCTGTATATAAATACTGCCAGGGGATATTCCGTGTCAGGCAGCTTTAACGCGCCGCTGTCTACGGCACATTTGCCAAACAGTCCCACGACATCAAAGAACAGGCTCATTCCGACAACATTGGGAATCATTTCCCATACGCTTTCCGGGGCATGGGACCGGAGCAGCTCCCGGGCAGTGGAAATCATCTGTTCATACAGATCGGCCATGGACCGGATCCGGGGCTGCAGAAGATTTTCCACCTCCCACAGCTGTGCTTTCTGAAAAAGTACATATTCTCCGGAATCTGCATGGACGGCGTCCCTGACAGCCTGTATATTCTGCTGCAGGTAACGGTTTTGGGGAGGCAGTATGCCGAAGTCCGCAAAAGCGGCGGCATACTCTTCATCAATTCGGGAATACCCCGCAAAGCCAAAGGCGGCATAGGGATCCTTCTCCCTGGAATAATTGATTCCTACATTGATGCCTGTGGTTTGGGCATATATCATCTGATAGGAGTATAGCCCGGTATTTCGCTGCCTTGAAAGAGTATAGCCCCGGTGCAGTATCAGCCAGAACAGCGGCCACAGCAGCCGCTCCTCCTCAAGGTCCGCACCGCGGAAGCCGATAGCCCTGAGGGCAGCCAGCTGTCCCCGCAGGGAAGCCAGAATATCCTGCAGATGTCCGGTACAGAGGGGTGTCAGCTTTTCATACAGCTCCAGCATATATTCCTCCGTATAAATAATCATATTGGTCTGGTAGCGGTTCCTGCCGGATGGGGCAGTCTCTTTGGCCCCGGACGCTTCTTCACCGGAGGGTGCCCCGGAAGACAGTAACTGCAGCAGCCCGTATTTTACCAGCAGGGATACTTCATCCTCCAGGTAAGCGGTGGGTACGCCGGTCTCCAGCGCCAGCTCCCGGATGGTCACCGGATGATAGTAGGCGCTGAGCAGAATATTGCCGGGAAGCAGCCGGTTGAACAGGTTCACATACTCCTGGTTATAGCAGCCGGCAAAGAGGGTTTTAAAGGTAAATTCAGCGGGCTGGTAGCTTTTTGTTCCGTATTCTCGTTCCATTCCGATTCCTTCTTTCAATAGTTTCCTGGTTTTAAACAGGTAATATTTGGCCATATCCAGGGAAATTCCCATTTTTCGGGCAGTTTCCCGGCAGGAAAGCCCCCTGAAATAGTAGTTGAGGGTGCATTCCCGGTATTCCCGGGACAGGAGGGATAATTCCCTGCGCAGTCTTACCAGCTGCTCCTGACGCTCTTCCTCCAGCGCCAGCTCCAGGGTGAAATCCTCCGGATCTGCCAGCTGCTCCAGGTCGTCCGGGGACAGGGGGTCTGCAGGATGCCGGTTCTTTTTGCGCAGGAACTTTTTGTAAGTGTTCCCGGCAACGGCCCAGACAAAGCCGTACAGGGCGTCCTCGTCCCGCAGGCGGGAGGCGCAGGAGAGCAGTGCCAGCAGAATATCTCCGGCCAGATCCTCCGCGTCCTCCCTGTTGGAGACCCGGGAGAGGGCATAGGTATAGATGGTTTTCATATTTTCCCGGGCAAAATCGGCGATCAGGCTCGGCTCCATGGTATTTCTCCTTTCGGGTATGACGGTTGACAGTTTCGGTTAAGGGAGCGGTATTGCTCACAGGCCCGTGTGTTACGCTTCCTGTCTATATAGTACCCGAGATCCGGCGGCGGTGAAAGTATTTCGGAAAATAAATTTGTTTAGGGAACATTGATGAAATCAGCGCGTCCTTAGTTGACTTTAAAAGAAAATCAGGTATAGTGGAGGATAGGAAATATGGAGGAGGATTTTGGAAGCAATGACCTACGAGATCATTCGTCTGGTGGACAGGCCGGACTTAATGGACAGGGCGGCGCAGTGGTTTCATGAGAAATGGGGCATTCCGCCGGAGGCATACCGGGAGAGCATGGAAGCCTGCCTGACTTTGGAAAACGCTGTCCCGCAATGGTATCTGGCGGTGGAGGAGAACCGGATTATCGGCGGTATGGGAGTGATTGAGAATGATTTCCATGACAGAAAGGACCTTACGCCCAATGTCTGTGCCGTCTACACCGAGGAAGATAAAAGAGGACAGGGGATAGCGGGCGCACTGCTGGATGCGGTCTGTACAGACATGGGGGAGAGGGGGATCGGCACCTTATATCTGCTGACGGACCACACATCCTTCTATGAACGGTACGGCTGGGAATTCCTGTGCATGGCCCAGGGTGACGGGGAACCGGAACCGGCGCGGATGTACATTCATCGGCTATCATAAATCTATCGGAGGAAATTCTATGAAATGCAGGTACCTTTTATCAGTATTTCTGATTTTGGCTATTTTTTTATCCGCCTGTTCCCTGAACGGTCGGAAATATAGTTACAATAATCTGACAAGTGAACAGAGTATTACCGAGTTTTGTGAAGTTTTGTCATCACATGCCGTTCCCTCCGAAGATATTGACAGACTTATCGGTTTTATCCGTGCTTACAGCAAAGAAAGTTATGCCGAAAAAGAATTGCAGGGGAGTTGGAAAAAAGCGACAATAACGGAGCCCTTATATGACTATACAGAAGCAATTAATTGCTATCAAAGTTCGCCGTTTGAAGATATAAACTGCAGGAAAGCAGCATTTCTTATGTATCATTCGTTTTTAAAAACGCCGGATTTCCCTGTGGGAGATAGTGAAATGGAAGAAGCTTTATTTGCCACGTTTGACTCCGGGCAGTCTGTAGACGATGCCGTTAAAGGCTATTGGAAAAGTCAAAATATAGAGTTTGCGGGAAGTGATATACACCTTGTTTCACTCTGGGGCAAAAAGAATGGCGAGATTACAAATCTGCATTGTGGTGTTCTTCTGGAAAATGAAGGCAATACTTATTTCTTTGAAAAGGTTGATCCGATTATGCCATATCAAATAAGCATCTTTGGCTCAACCGAAGACATGAAAGCATACCTTCTGAACCGCACGAAAGAGTATGAGGATATAACCGTATTCTTGGATGACGAATTAATATAGATGAAATTTGGTGTTGAAAATCCCCCTGAAATGCGGTATAGTAATCTTACTCATACGGAAACACATAGAAAGGGAGATAAGAATGGACGAACAAAATTATCAGGACTACACCTCCAATGTGAGTCAGTATCAGGCACCGCCTGAGAACAACGGGCCGAAAAAGGCCAACGGAATGCAGATTGCCAGTCTTGTGCTGGGCATTCTGGGTATCCCCGGATGCTGCTGTTACGGAGTTGTCGGACTTCTGTGCGGTATTATCGGTCTGATTCTGGCATTGGTGGGAAACAAGAACAACAAGGGGTCAGGGATTGGAATCGGCGGCCTTGTCTGCTCTATCATTGCGATTCTTTTCGGCGTTCTGGCGACAGCATATTACGCGATGATTTTCATGGGACTGATGGGCTCGGGGCCTTTTGCCGAATTAATTGAGGATATGGGATACAGCCTTCCTTATTAATTCTTGACATGAGTACATTACGGAAAGATCTGGAGGATGAACTGTTTTGGATCGGATTGGCAGCACTGGCAGCGGCGGGAGCCCTGGCAGTGCTGTATCAATGTGTTCTGAGGCATATCCTTCCCCAGGTTCCCTGTTTTTTTATTACTGTTTTCGGCATTTACTGCCCGGGCTGCGGCGGAACGAGGGCATTGTCCGCACTGCTGCACGGACAGATTTTGAAGGCGCTCTGGTATCATCCCTTTATTCCGTATTTTGCAGTGATTTATCTGGGATTCCTGCTGACCCAGGGATTGCACAGACTGGGCATAAAACAGATCCGGGGCTGGAAATTCCATTACTGGTATCTGTGGGTGGGGATCGTGATTATTGCCTTGAACTGGGTGGTTAAAAATGTTTTTCTGTTGGGATTCCGGATTGCAATGTAAAAACCAAGCCTCGAACAATTCCGGGAGTTGTTTTACAAATTCGTAAATGCACGCGCCGGACGGCGCTGTTTCCCATAAGGTTATGAAAAAGCGGAACCGGATTATTCCGGTTCCGTAATGATATCCACATCGTCAGGTGTTTCTCCCCTGAGGAAGCTTAAGATGATCTGTACCCTTTTGCAGGCCCTGGAGTAATTACCGTAAGCATACTCGGCAATGTACTCATTGTAAGACCCGTTGCTGTAGGCCTCGTGGTAATTTTCCACGGCGGTAGTCATATAAGTGCTGGCTTCGTCGGCAGTTTGCTCCAAATAGTCAAATTCTGCCGGAAAATCCATTTTGGCAAAGGACTGGAAGACAGCGTTGTCCCCTTCGGCGTCAATATTGTTCATGGCGCTGTCAATCTGGGAAACTTTATCGCAGAAATCATCTATGCTTTTACGAAACTGTGTCAGCTCCCTGTCTTCCCCGCATGCGGTCAGCATGGCCGAGACAAGGACCGCTGCAATCAGAATAAGAATTTTCTTTTTCACTTTATTTCAGCCTCCGCTTTGTCATCAGACATTATACCCATAAATTTATCATATTTTATCTTATTAGGCAAGATATACTTTACGGTTCAATTCGTTCTATGGTATGATGGATAATAGTGTGAGCCCCAGCGAAGCTGCGGCATGGAGGGAACGGTATGACTCGGGACGAATTTATGAATCTATCAAAATCATATCTGTATCTGGATGGGGCGACAGGGTCCAATCTGGTAAGGGCGGGGATGCCGTCCGGCGTCTGTCCGGAGCAGTGGATACTGGAGCACAGGGACGTGATGCTTGCGCTTCAGAGGCAGTATGTGCTTGCCGGAACGGATATTCTGTATGCGCCCACCTTTACGGCCAACCGGGTAAAGCTTTCGGAATACGGGCTGGCGGACAGGCTGGCGGAGATGAACCGGGAGCTGGCGGCGATTTCCATAGAGGCTGCCGGATCCGTGGAAGGCCGCAGAGTCTATGTGGCAGGAGACCTGACCATGACGGGACGCCAGCTTGCCCCCATGGGGGACATGGGGCTGGAGGAGCTGATTGGGGTGTACCGGGAGCA
Source organism: uncultured Acetatifactor sp. (assembly GCA_910577035.1). GTDB lineage: Bacteria > Bacillota > Clostridia > Lachnospirales > Lachnospiraceae > Acetatifactor. Next base: position 17,770 of record CAJTKW010000021.1, on the reverse strand, counting down.
GATTCTGGCCCTGGCGGACGCAGGTGTGGATCTGCTGGTGGCGGAAACGATGATGAGCCTGGCAGAGGCCAGGGCCGTCCTGATTGCCGCAAAGGAGGTCTGTGAGCTGCCTGTGATGGTGACCATGACCTTTGAACGGGACGGCAGGACATTGTACGGCACAGACGCCCGGACTGCCGCCGTGGTGCTGGAGAGTCTGGGGGCCTGTGCCGTGGGCGTAAACTGTTCCACAGGGCCGGAAGCCATGTGCGGGATCGTGGCCGACATGGCGGCGGTTACCGCAGGAATTCCCATCATTGCCAAGCCCAATGCGGGGCTGCCCTATTTGGACGAGCAGGGGCGAACCTGTTATGAAATGGACGCCGAAGCCTTTACGAAGGAGATGGGACAACTGGTGACGGCAGGGGCTACCGTGCTGGGCGGCTGCTGCGGGACTACGCCGGAGTTTATCGGCAGGCTTTCGGCGGCCTTTGGCAGAGAGCCGAAGTATACAGCCGGCCGCAGACAGCCGGGGATACGGTATCTGGCTTCGGAGCGGAGAACCCTGGAATTTGGTCTGGACGGCAATTTCATGATTGTGGGGGAACGGATCAATCCCACGGGCAAGAAGCTGCTGCAGGCCCGGCTGCGGGAAGGCGCCATGGACAGGGTGCTGCAATACGCCGAGGAACAGGAACGGGACGGGGCATGTATTCTGGATGTGAATATGGGCATGAGCGGTATTGACGAAAAAGTCATGATGCTGCGGGCCATTGAGGAAATATCCGGTGTCACCGATCTGCCGCTGTCTCTGGATTCCAGCCATGTGGAGGTGCTGGAGGCGGCTCTTCGGCATTATCCCGGCAGGGCGCTGGTCAACTCCGTGTCCCTGGAGACGGAAAAGATCGAAAAGCTTCTGCCCATTGTCAGAAAATATGGTGCCATGTTTATTTTACTGCCCTTGTCGGACAGGGGACTGCCTGAAAACATAGAGGAAAAGATCGGGATCATAGATACCGTCCTGGAACGGGCATACGCCCTGGGAATGACAAAGGAAGATGTGGTGGCGGACGGGCTGGTGGCTACGGTGGGAGCCAATAAAAAGGCGGCGCTGGAGACCCTGGAGACCATCCGTTACTGCCGGGAGAAAGGGCTGGCCACGATCTGCGGGCTGTCCAACATTTCCTTCGGTATGCCGGAGAGAAGCTATGTGAATACGGCTTTTCTGGCTCTTGCCGTCAGGGAAGGGCTGACCATGGCCATCGCCAATCCCTCCCAGGAGCTGCTGGTCAGCTGCGCCCTGGCCACGGATCTGCTGCTGGCCAGGGAAGGGGCGGACATTCGTTATATCGAATATACCAATACCCTTGGGGAGAAAGCCAGGGCAAGACAAGAGCAGATAAATAACCGGCAGGCCCGGCCGGAAACGGCGCAGGCATACGGGGCCGGCACGGGCCAGACCGGGGCAGGGCATGCGGAAACGGCACAGGCAGGTGTGGCTTGGACAAGTTCGTCCGCAGCGGCAGTGCCGGCATCCGGGGGCAGCCCGGGAGAGAGTGAGAGCAGGCAAAAGCTGCGCCACGCAGTCATGAAAGGGAACCGGAACGGGATTGCAGCCATCACCGGGGAGGCCCTGGGGCTGGGGGAGGAGCCGGCTGCTCTGTTAAACGAGGTTCTGCTGCCGGCGATCAACGAAGTGGGGGAGCTGTTTGACAAGGGTAAATATTTTCTGCCCCAGCTGATCGGAAGCGCCGAGGCCATGAAAAATGCCATCCAGGTGCTGGAGCCCCTGCTGCTGCAGGAGAGCGGGCAGAGGGATATGCCGGTGGTGGTGATTGCCACTGTGGAGGGAGATATTCACGACATCGGCAAGAATCTGGTGGCGCTGATGTTAAAGAACCACGGTTTTCAGGTGATTGACCTGGGCAAGGATGTACCCAAGGAAAAGATCATAGAGGCGGCGCTGGAGCACAAGGCCGAAATCATTGCCCTGTCCGCCCTGATGACTACCACCATGCAGCGGATGCGGGAGGTGGTGGCATATGCCAGGGAAAGGAAAGTCCCGGCAAAAATCATGATCGGCGGAGCGGTTATTACCCGGGAATACGCGGATGAAATCGGCGCAGACGGGTATTCCCGGGATGCTGCGGAAGCCGTGAGGCTGGCCCGGCGGCTGACGGAGAATACAGGAAATCAACAGGGAGGAAATGAAACATGATAGGTGCAGATGCCATTATTAAATGTCTCGAGGCGGAGGGGGTAACCACTGTGTTCGGCTACCCGGGAGTAGCTATCTGTCCTTTTTATAACAGTATCCTGGAATCGGAAATCCGCACGGTTCTGATCCGAACGGAGCAGAACGCGGCCCACGCGGCCAGCGGTATGGCCAGAATGACCAACCGGCCGGGAGTCTGCGCCGTGACCTCAGGGCCCGGTGCCACCAATGTCATCACGGGAATTGCCACGGCCTTTGCGGACAGCATTCCCCTGGTCTGTATCACGGGCCAGGTAAACAGTGAGCTTTTGGGCAGTGACGTATTCCAGGAGGCGGACATCACGGGAGCGGTGGAATCCTTCGTAAAATACAGCTATCTGGTGAAAAATGCCAACGATATTCCACGCATTTTCAAGGAGGCGTTCCACATTGCCAACACCGGCAGGAAGGGGCCGGTGCTGATTGACATTCCCATAGACATCCAGAATGGGTCCGTGAGCAAATTCAAATATCCCGAGGAGGTGTTTCTGCGTACCTATAAGCCTACGGTCAAGGGACATGCCGTACAGATTAAAAAGGTAATCCGGGAGCTGGAAAAGGCAAAAAGACCTATTATCTGTGCAGGCGGCGGCGTGCTTTTGAGCCAGGCGGAAGGGGAGCTCAGGAGCTTTGCGGAGCAGCATAAGGTGCCTGTGGTCTCCACCATGATGGGAATCGGCGTCATGCCCACGGACCACCCTCTTTATTTCGGTATGGTGGGAAATAACGGCAAACCCTGCGCCAACCGGGCCATGAATGAGTCCGATCTGCTGATTATGGTGGGAGCGCGGGTGGCAGACCGGGCAGTGAGCCAGCCGGATCTGATTACCAGGGATAAGGTGCTGGTGCATATTGACGTGGATCCGGCCGAAATCGGCAAAAATGCCGGGCCGACCATTCCGCTGGTAGGAGACGCAAAACATATTTTCAGTGACTTTGCGAAGGAAGAATTTGTCTGCTGCTGTGACGAATGGCTGCAGACCCTGGAGCAGTATCGGATGAATATGGTGCCCAGGCGCAGCCCGAACCCTGATTTCGTGGATCCGGCGGCCTTTATTACCCGGCTGTCCGAGAGGATGGCGGAAAACGGGGTCTATGTGGCGGATGTGGGGCAGAACCAGATCTGGTCCTGCGGCTATGCAAGGGTCAAGGAGGGAAAATTCCTGACCTCCGGCGGCATGGGGACCATGGGGTACTCCATTCCGGCGGCCATGGGAGCCAAGGCAGCGGCACCGGACAGACAGGTGGTTGCGGTCTGCGGGGACGGTTCTTTCCAGATGTCCATGATGGAGCTGGCTACCATGCGCCAGCATGACATTCCGGTGAAGATCGTGGTGCTGAAGAATCATTATCTGGGGATGGTGCGGGAGTATCAGCACTATACCTATAAGGATCATTACTCCGTAGTAGATCTTTCCGGCAGCCCGGATCTGGAGAAGCTGGCTGAGGCCTACGGCATTCCCTTCCTGCGTCTGGAAACTATGGAGAACTGCGACGAGACCATAAATGAATTCCTGCGGGGGGACCGATCCGTTCTGCTGGAGTGCCTGATCGATCCCATGGATCTGGTAAAATAGAGGGGAGGCGGATTTAGAATCATGAAGATGAAGACAAGAATATACTCCGTTCTGGTGGAAAACCGTTCCGGCGTGCTGTGTAAGGTGGCAGGACTCTTTTCCAGAAGGTGTTTTAACATCGACAGTCTGGCGGTGGGAGAGACCGACGATCCGGCAGTGTCCTGTATGACCATTGTCAGCAGCGGCGACGAGCGTACCATTGAGCAGATAGAAAAGCAGCTGAACAAAAAGCTGGATGTAATCAAGGTCAAAACCTTTTCGGAGCAGCAGTGTATCACCAGAGAGCTGATGCTGATTAAAGTGAAATATAATAAAAACAACCGCCGGGAGATTCTTGAGGTCTGCGAGAGCATGAATTCGGTGGAGATCGTGGATATGTCAAAGCATTTCATGATGCTTCAGATCTGTGATGCCCCGGAGCGTGTAAGGTCGCTGATTACCCTCCTGGAGACAATCAGTATTGTGGAGGTGGCACGGACGGGGACTCTGGCCCTTTCAAAGTGCGGTGAGAACGATGAGGCAAAATAGTGTCAAATTATAAAATATGTAAGAGGAGTGATTTCATGCAGAAAAAAGTATTTCAGTTGTTGGTCGATAATACCTCCGGCGTGCTGAGCCGTATTTCCGGCCTGTTTTCCAGACGGGGATACAATATCGAGAGTATTACGGCAGGGGTGACGGCGGATCCCAGGTTTACCAGGATCACCATTGTGGCTTCCGGGGATGACGAGATCCTGGAGCAGATCGAAAAGCAGGTGGAAAAGCTGGTGGACGTCAGGGATATTCATGAGCTGAAGCCGGAGGAAAGCGTGTATCGTGAGCTTGTCCTCATCAAGGTGCATGCTTCCAAGGAGCAGCGCCAGGACGTGATCGCGGTGGTGGATTCCTTCCGGGCCAAGATTATCGACTTTGCGCCGGAAAGCCTGGTGATTGAGCTTACGGGCAATCAGCAGAAGGTAGAGGCCTTTATCCGTCTGATGGAGGAGTACGGTATTTTAGAGCTGGCCAGAACCGGAATTGCCGGTCTCGGCAGGGGTACCGAGCATATTATTTACCTGGACGAGTAACGATTCCCGGCTTTACCCGGACACGGCTGGATATGGCAATGATTTTATGGCGGAACCTTTGATTGCATAAAATTCATCATTGACATTCAGGACAAATAAGTATAAATTGTAAGTCGAAATAACAAATAGGCATTTATTACAAATAAGGAATGCGGGAGGAAAAGAAAATGGCAAAAATTTTTTATCAGGAAGATTGTAATCTGTCTCTGCTGGAAGGAAAGACCATAGCGATTATCGGTTACGGAAGCCAGGGACATGCCCATGCGCTGAACCTGAAGGATTCAGGCTGCCATGTAATCATCGGCCTGTACAAGGGCTCCAGATCCTGGGACAAGGCAGTTAATCAGGGCTTCGAGGTGTATACCGCAGCGGAAGCGGCAAAGAAAGCAGATATTATCATGATCCTGATTAACGATGAGAAGCAGGCGGATCTGTATAAAAACGATATTGAACCCAATCTGGAGGCCGGCAATATGCTGATGTTCGCCCATGGCTTCAACATTCATTTCGGCTGTATCGTACCTCCCGCAGACGTGGATGTCACCATGATCGCGCCCAAGGGCCCCGGACATACCGTCAGGAGCGAATACCAGGCCGGCAAGGGTGTTCCCTGTCTGATCGCCGTAGAGCAGGACGCTACCGGGAAGGCACAGGATCTGGCACTTGCTTATGCCCTGGGCATCGGCGGCGCAAGGGCAGGCGTGCTGGAAACCACCTTCCGTACCGAGACCGAGACAGACCTCTTCGGAGAGCAGGCCGTACTGTGCGGCGGCGTGTGCGCACTGATGCAGGCAGGCTTTGAGACCCTGGTGGAAGCAGGCTATGATGAAAGAAACGCTTATTTCGAGTGTATCCATGAGATGAAGCTGATTGTTGACCTGATCTATCAGAGCGGCTTTGCCGGCATGCGGTATTCTATTTCCAACACTGCGGAATACGGTGACTATATTACCGGTCCCAAGCTGATTACCGAGGAGACCAAGAAGACCATGAAGAAGATCCTCAGCGATATTCAGGACGGAAGCTTTGCCAAGGAGTTTCTGCTGGATATGTCTCCCGCGGGCAGACAGGTTCATTTCAAGGCTATGAGAAAGCTGGCTTCCGAGCATCCTTCGGAGAAGGTGGGAGAGGAGATCAGAAAGCTTTACAGCTGGAACAACGAAGAGGACAAGCTGATCAACAATTAAAGTATATCGTCCGCGCATCGGATTTCCCGGTGCGCGGTTTCTTTTTTTCTTAAAGTCTCTTTAGAATTTCTTTTCCTTTTTGTGTCAGACATGTTTAGGTTTCGGTTTTATATTGATTTCCATGAGGAGGACATCTCTATGGGACTGGAGACACTGACACAATATTTTACCCAATACGGCGCCGTGGCCATCTTTGTAATCGTTTTTCTGGAGTACCTGAATCTGCCGGGCTTTCCGGCGGGGATCATCATGCCGCTGGCAGGCATCATGGCGGCCAGGGGAAATATCCATTTCTTCTGGGTGATGGTAATCACGGTGGCGGCAGGACTGCTGGGAAGCCTGATGCTCTACGGGCTTGGCCGGAAGGGCGGCGAGGTATTCCTGAACGCATACACCCGCCGTTTTCCGAAACAGAAGGATGCTTTGGACAAGGCCCTGGACTGGATCAGGAGAAAGGGGTGTGTGGGTGTATTCTTAGGGAAACTGCTTCCCATGGTGCGCACGCTGATTTCCGTTCCCGCCGGCGTGGTCAGGATGGATATGATTAAGTATGTTGTAAGCTCAACCTGCGGAATCTTTATCTGGAATCTGGTGTTTGTGGGAGCCGGCTATCTTCTGGGAGACCGGGTGTTTGAGCTGCTGGGAGTGGCATAGGGGAGGAAAAATCATGCGCATCGCACTTATGACCAACAATTACAAACCTGTGATGGGAGGCGTTCCCGTTTCCATAGAACGGCTGAAAAACGGGCTGGAGAAGCAGGGACATCAGGTGACCGTATTTGCGCCTTCCTGTGAGGAGGCTGAGGAGGAGAACAATGTATTTCGCTATGCCGTCCTGAAAAAGCGCTCTATCGGCGGAATCCCCCTTCCCAATCCTTTTGACATCAGGATAGGCAGGGAATTTAAAAAACAGAAATTTGACATCATCCATGTGCATCATCCCATGCTGATTGGCAGGACGGCTGTCTGGCTTTCGAAAAAATATGATATTCCCCTGGTATTCACCTATCATACCCGCTATGAAAAATATGTGGAATGCTACACCGGGGGACTGGGAAAAGTAGATAAGGTGATGCCATTCTATCTCCATACCTTTCTGCGGCATTGTGATTATGTATTTGCCCCCACGGCGGGAATCAGGGATTATCTGGAGGAAGTCTGCAGGGTGCCTGGCCACAGATTGGGAATTCTGCCCACAGGCATTGAGGAGCGGAATTTCCGGGTGGCAGAGGAGGAAAAGGAGGCAATCCGGGAAAAATATGCGCCGGGCGGCATGCCGTTTTTCCTGACGGTATCCAGAATGGCCTCGGAAAAGAATGTTGTCTTTCTGCTGGAGAGCCTGGCGGAATTCAAGCGGCGCTGGAGGCAGCCTTTCCGCATGGCACTGGTAGGGGACGGGCCGGACAGGGCAAGATATGAAAGGCTTAGCAGGGAGCTTGGCATTGGGGAAGAAACGGTTTTCACAGGAATGCTTCCCAACGGGGAAACAGCCGCCTGGTTCGCGGCGGCAGATGCCTTTCTCTTTGCCTCCAGGACGGAGACCCAGGGCATTGTAATCCTGGAGGCATTTGCCGGAAAGACACCTGTCCTGGCGGTGCGGGCTTCCGGGGTGGAAGATCTGGTGGACACCGGCGTAAACGGCGTTTTAACCGGGGAAGACCGTTGTGAATTTGCGGAGGCTATGCTGGGCTTCTGCGAGGGAAAGCCTGACCGAAAGCGGCTTTCGGAAAACGCTTATGCTTCCGGCCTGCGCTATCGGGAAGAAACTGTTGCGCTGGAGGCGGCCCGCGTCTATAATGAGGTGTTGAGGGGCCGTTTCCCCCAGCCGTTGGCGCTGCGGATTTGAGGAGAAGCGCCGGAATTTACTGTCTGCGTTAATCACAACATGAGGGGATACAGAAAATGGAGCAGAAATATAAGATCTTAGTAGTGGAAGACGATAAGGAGATTCGGGAGGGAATTGAAATCTACCTGCGAAACCAGGGGTATCAGGTTTTTCAGGCCGCAAACGGGGCGGAGGGCCTGAAAGTGGCAGAGCAGGAGGAGCTGCATCTGGCGATTGTGGACATTATGATGCCCGTGATGGACGGGATTACCATGCTGATGAAGCTGCGGGCCATGGAGCAGGAGTTCCCGGTGATCATGCTCTCTGCCAAGTCTGAGGAGGTAGATAAGATCATGGGACTGAACATGGGGGCAGACGATTACGTGACGAAACCCTTTACGCCGCTGGAGCTGCTGGCCCGGGTAAATTCCCATCTGAGAAGATATTCCAAATATCTGGATGCAGTCAATATGGAGGGCGGCGGAGATCATATCTACTCCATCGGCGGCCTGGAGCTGAACGAAGATACCGTGGAGGTGTCCGTGGACGGCGAGCCGGTGAAGCTGACTCCCATGGAATTCAAGATTGTACATCTGCTGATCAGGAACCCCGGCAGGGTATTTTCCGCCGATGAGATATACGAAAGAATCTGGAACGAAAAGGCTGTGAACACGGACACCATTATGGTGCATGTGCGGAACATCCGGGAGAAAATCGAGATTGACCCCAGGAATCCCAAGTATCTGAAGGTGGTCTGGGGTGTTGGCTATAAAATTGATAAGCAAAACTGACGGGAGGAAGCTATGAAAAAAAGTATTCCCTGGATACTGTGGGGGCTGTTGGTCAGTCTTGCGGCGTCTGTGGCGGTGATCCTGCCTTTCGGCGTTTTTCGAAGCGATGGGGAATTACAACAGGATACCTTTTACGAGCAGACCGACAATATGGAATGGCTTTACCAAAGTGTATACCTGCTTTATGAAGATCTGTACAACATGCAGAACGGTACCCACATCGACTGCAGGGAGCTTTATCTGCAGCCTGATGAGGAATATAAGTATCTGCTGGCGGCCGCAGAGGAAGAAGGGCAGGAGATCACCGGGATTCCGGACAGCCTATCGGCCGGTGCCCGGCTGAATGAGGAGCAGGTGGCAGAGGTCCTGATGGAGATTGACCATCTGGAAAATTATTTTAATGCGCTGGAAAAAAGCTTTAAGGATCTAAACAGCCTTTATCATTATTGCATCCGGGACGATACCACAGGAAAGTACCTGACAAATATGTCGGAAAAACAGGCAGAGGCTCTTTTGGGGGAAGATTACAGCCAGTATCAATTTCTTATGACCTTTCAGTTCGACGAGGCAGGCAACGTATCCATAGGAAATGTCTGCAGCCGGAACGAGGATCTGGCCAGAAAGAACGCCAACATTGTAATCCGGGAGAATACCCTTTCCACCCTGCTGGCATCGAATATGAATACTTTCGGCAGGATCGGAAGTATTGTTCCTCCCAGAAACTGCACCGTTATTTACGGGGTGACGGCCGGGGGAGGCGAGGCAAAGTCTGCCGGCAGTTATTGGATGGAGCGCTGGACATTGAGCGGAACTGACTTTTCCGCTTTTGTAGTGCACGCTTATGATAATGACGGGTATGCCCTGCCGGCGTATCCCGGTGTTCTGCTTCTGCTGCTTTTCATGGTAGTGATGCTGGGAATGTTTCTGCCGGTGCCGGTTAAAACCAGGCCCTGGGAGGAGGGGAGGCTGTTTGCTCCTCCTGCGGAGCTGATGGCAGCGGCGGGGATTCTGACCGTGGCCCTGCTTTCCTTCGCGTCATTCCATATCGCTTTCTGCACCAGCGAAGCCGGTGCAGAGGCCGTTGAAAACTATTTGGATATTTCCAGGGACGCTGCCGATGTGCTGAGCTTCTTGTACAGCCTGGCCATCCAGACCTGTGTTTTCTGGGGAGGCTGGTACGTAGGTGTATGCGCCAGGGCCGTCAGGGGGAAAGGAATCCGACGCTATATTAAGGAACGAAGCCTGATTTACCGCTTTTTCCCCTTTATCAGGAGGACAGTGCTGAATCTCTGGCGTGCGGCGGAGCATATGGACCTGAGCGTCAGCAAAAAGGCGAACCGGACGATGATCCGGATCGTGATCTGCAATGCCATCATCCTGTTTATAATCTGCAGCCTTTGGTACGGCGGATTCCTGGTGACGGTAATATATTCCGTGCTGCTGTATTTTATCCTCAGAAAGTATATCAGTAACCTGCAGAAGAATTACAGTATTCTGCTGAAGGCCACCAATGAGATGGCAGAGGGGAATTTGAATATCAGCATACAGCAGGACATCGGTGTTTTCGAACCCTTTAAGCCGGAACTGACCAAGATTCAGAACGGGTTCCGCAAGGCGGTGGACGAGGAGGTAAAGAGCCAGAAGATGAAGGCGGAGCTGATTACCAATGTGTCCCACGACCTGAAAACGCCTCTTACAGCCATCATAACCTATGTGAACCTGTTAAAGGAGGAAAATATTACCGAGGAACAGCGCAGGGAATATCTGAGTGTGCTGGAGCGAAAATCCCTGCGGCTCAAGGCCCTGATTGAGGATCTGTTTGAGGTCAGTAAGGCAAATTCCCAGAATATTACCTTAAATTTGGCGGACGTGGATATTATGAACCTGGTAAAACAGGTGGCCTTTGAGATGACCGATAAGCTGGAGGAGGCCCGGCTGGAGCTGAGGATGAATCTAACGGACGAAAGGGTGCTGATCCCCCTGGACAGCCAGAAGACTTATCGCATTTATGAGAATCTTTTCGGCAATATTGCCAAATATGCCATGAAGGGCACCAGGGTGTATGTCAATGGCTTCCGCATTGACGACACGGTTGTCATAACCCTGAAGAATATTTCCGCCCAGGAACTGACGGTAGATTCCGGGGATCTGACAGAGAGGTTTGTCCGGGGCGACGCCTCCCGTAATACGGAGGGCTCCGGCCTGGGCCTGGCCATTGCCAGAAGCTTTACGGAGCTCCAGGGCGGCACGCTGGTGCTGGAGGTGGACGGCGATCTGTTCAAGGTCACCACTACCTGGAAGCTTACCGGCCAGAATGAGCTGCTGCCGGAACGGTTCTGACGGATTCCTGTATTCCAAAATCCCGCGTTTTGCCTGAAGGCGCAGGACAGCAGCACGCAGCAAAGCATGATAAAGCATAACAAAGTAATAGAAGAAGCGTTAGCAGCTCAGTTGGAGCTGCTAACGCTTCTTGTGATGCGCCCGGCGGCGCAGCAGGCCAAGATCAAAGTTTTCATTACCGTTTCCACATTTGGAGCTGGTTCCATTGTTAACTTCATTTTAATATTCACAGTCGAACGTTCGCTTCTGTTTGTAAATATGTTTCTGAATGAAAGAATTATATTGCTTCAATAAAAACACTATGTTATAATGCTGTAAACATAGTTTACGAGTATTTTAATTTGATGCGAGGTAAAAACAATGGCAATGTATCAATTGTTTAAGACACCCAACGCCTGTTATGTATTTGACGCGGTAAAAACCAAATTATTAAACATAAGTGAAGAAACCTACTATTATATAGAAAAAGAGGGGAATGCTGGGGATAATAAGCCTGCAGAGCTGTTAAGGCTTATGGAGCAGGGCTTTCTGTCTGATAAAAGCCCTGTTGAGCAGTTTCGGCATCCCTATATGGGGGTTTTAGGAGAAGTGCTGGCGCGAAAGCTGTCACAGATGACGCTGCAGATTACGCAGGACTGTAATTTTCGATGTTCCTACTGCATTTATTCTGCAGAAAGAAATGAGAAACAACGCAGTCATTCCAAAAAGGTTATGACATGGGAGACGGCAAGGCAGGCGGTGGATTTCTTCTGGGAGCACACGATTGACAGCGAGGGCGTCAATATTGGTTTCTATGGGGGAGAGCCGTTATTGCAGAGTGACCTAATTCAAAGGATTATAGAGTATGCCAAAGAACGTTTTGCCGGGAAGATCCTTACCTTTGGCATGACCTGCAACGGCTCGCTTCTAACGGAGGAAAATGTCTGTTTTCTGGAAGAAAACAATGTTTCGCTGTTGGTGAGCCTGGATGGGCCGAAACGGATTCAGGATCAGAACAGGGTGTATGCGGACGGAACGGGAACCTTTGATGTTGTCATGAAAAGGCTTGCAAATATTAAGGAGAATCATCCGGAATATTGGGAAAAGGTTCACTACAGCATGGTGATGGATCCGAAGAATGATTTTGATGAGATCAATGAAATATGCCACAGTGACATGATCAAAGCCGACCAGATCAGCGCAACCCTGGTGGATAATGATTATGACGGAACGCCGCTGGAGTTTTCCGAAAATTATGTGTGGAAAGAGGAATATCAGCGCTTTTTGGCTTTTCTTGCATCCTGGAACAGATTCCCAAGGGAAAAGTGTTCCCCCATAACGCTAATAAGCACGAGCCTGCTGCACGGCGAGAAAGAGAAAATGGATTTTGCAGATCCGTTACATATGACGGATATTCCGTCAGGTCCTTGTGTCCCGGGGAAGCTGCGAATGTTTGTGGATACGGACGGTAACCTGTTCCCATGCGAAAGGGTGAGCGAGACGTCTCCCAACATGCATATCGGTACTTTGGAAGATGGATTTGACCTGGAGAAGGCAGGAAGGATCCTGCAGGTAGGGGAGCTCACAAAGAATGTCTGTAAAAACTGCTGGGGCTTCCGCTTTTGCAACCAATGCGCCAAAAAGGCGGACTGCTGCGGGGAACAGCTTTCGGCGGCGGAAAGACTGCGTAATTGTGAGGATACCCGGTATGCGGCCAAACGGACCATTCGGAACATTATTTTGGCCAATGAAGCAGTGGAATACTATAAGGAACAGATCAGAACAACGAAAGCGGAGGAAACAGAATGAGCGGAGTGGCATTGTACCCTTATGACGCAGCACTTCTTCCGGTAGTCCGGCATTTTGAGACAATGCAGAAGAAAGATACCCTGCGCAGTGTCATGGCGGTTCCGGGTTACGGAGGAATCGGAAGGGATGCGGCATATGCCTGTAATCAGCCGGATATAGGCATCCCTGTAGTGCAGGATACAGAGGGAGAGGCTGGAAATTGGGAGGTTATGTATCTGACACTGCGCCATCTGCCGCACATGTATGATGCGAAGACGATGTTACGGCGTGTCTTGCAGCAGGGGAAGCAGGTCATCGGAATCGGCTCAAAAAACGAAATGCAGCAGGGATGGGTGAAAGAACTGAAAAGGGAAATCCCCCAGCTGCAGCTGCAGTCAACGGATAGTTTTTTACCGGAAGTGAAGGTTGCACAGGAGTATCAGCCGATTCAAACCCCGGTAATATTGGCAGGCGGCATTGCGGGCAGGGAAGACGTGCTGGAGGTGATACTGACTCTTGCCGAGGAGCTTAGGAGCAGCGGGAAGACCGTTGCCTGTATCACCAACGAGCCGGTATGTACTCTGCTGGGGGGCTATGATTTTTCAGCCCTTTACAGGGAATTCACAGAGCTGCCAATTGTGATTACGCAAATCAATCAGACGGTACGGGCTATCGAGAAGGAACTGCTTCCTGACGTGATTCTGATGGAAGCACCGGATGCATTGATCCGTTACCACAGCCTGACTCCCAATGGGTTTGGAATCTATTCCTATATGCTGGCCCAAGCCGTGAAGCCGGACTATATGGTATGCTGTATGCCTGCAGATATGGCTTATGATGAGTTGATTCAATATTTCAGCAGGGATTTCAGCACCCGTTATGGCGTTGGTATTGATGCCGTACATATCAGTAATATGCTTATTGACGGTTCTGAGGTTGCGCATATGAAAAAAATGACTGTCTTTTACGGCGATATGCAGCTGGTGAAGCCGCCGCTGCAAAGGATGGAAGAAACGTCTGAATTGTTTGCATTTAACGCGGTATTACAGCGGGGGCAGGGGATTGCCCACAGGCTGTTTGCATAAGGAGACGGATATGGGGACACAGGAGAATATAACGGAAATAATCTGTGCGCTTTTAAGGAAACACTTCGACATTGCGGAAGAAAAGCTGGAGGAAAGGTTCTGGAAAGAACCGCTGACCGGTTTCCATTTTGGCCTGTCAGGCGCGGATCTGGTATATCTGTTGTTTGAAGCGGAAAAGACGTTTGACATAAAAATTACGGAAGGTCAATTGGAAAATTATGGGTTCAGTACGATAGAAAAAGTGGCGGGATGTGTTGCTGAAAGCATAAAAGGCAGAAGGCCTGATAGGAAAGAAGCAGCATTTCGATAAATCCAGGCGGGAGGCAGAAAGGGGGTGAAAGGATGAATATCAGGAAGCATAATGCCGATGAGCATACGGTGATGGGCTATGCCAGCTATTGTGCATGTTCGCTGGCAGTTACGATATGTAGCTGCAGTACAACACTTTGTTTTTGTGCATGCCAAAAACCTAATGATGACATTGATTCAAAACAAGCAGCAACAAATTTTGACTTTGATTATTTAAATTCTGCACTAAAAGCTCAAAGCAGCAACTCAGCGGAATCAACGGCAATTCATTAGTTGTATCAATGGGACAAGTGTGCGTTAACATATGCATACTTGTCCTTTGAAAATACTGAGTTTCAGATCATTTAAATCAAGAAAAATTGATTTTATGTTGTGAGGAGGCCCATGAACATGAATGTCTTCAGAAAAGAAAACCGGCGCAGAGCTTTATTTACCCTGACCCTGACACTGCTTACGGCGGCGCTGTCCTTTGGCTTTGCCTCCAGGGCGGTGGAATACCTTGCCATCCGGCAGGAACTGGCGCGTATTTCCGAGCATTACCGCCCCATTGGGTGGCTGACATCGAAAGACGACGGGAACGTGAATATGGGGGCTCAGCTGGTCAGCGGATCCCCCTATGTAGAGACGGCCGATGCCCGGAAGTTTCTGTGGGGAACCTTGACAGATCTGTATAATGCGGATCTGCAGGGGAAGATTGAAGGGTATTTATGGGATATTTATGGGGTAAATAATTCCGAGGTTTTGTTCTGGGGTGTCTTAAAAGGGGTGGATGAGGACTGGCAGGATAAGGAACGCCTGACGGATTCGAAAAAGGTAGATGCCACCCGTCTTGTATTCACCGTGTCGGAGCGTATCAGCGGCTATCCGGACTATGTGGCGGAGGATGAAGACGTTAGAATTGTATTCACTGATGAAATGGCGGAGAACGGCGGTTGGAAGCTGCCGGAGCTGACAGAGGGGCAGCGCTATTTGGTCAGGGCATATTACAGCAGCGACCGGTACGGGCGCTGGAACGGGTACGAATATTGGGCGGAGGCGGTAAAGCAGCATGCGTTGTTTGCAATGCCTGTACAGGGGAACAGGCTGTTAATGACGGAGGCGGAGGGAAATGAGGTACTTCCAGCGCTTCTGTCGGATAAGCAAATGCAGTTAGACGAGGTAAACCGTCATGCCATGATGGTGATTACCACTAGGGATATGAGTGCGATGCCGTCAGCCCAGGACTCTCAAAGGAGGATGTTCCTGACGGAGGGACGGTGGCTGGATCGGAACGATGACCGTACCGCTGCGGCAGTCTGTGCCGTGCATAAGGACTTTGCCGAAGCCAGAGGACTGCAGGTGGGAGATACGGTAGAGCTTACTTTCCGACCGACGCAGATGCAGTTCTATGCGTATGCCATTGGCGAGCAGGATCTCTTAAGCTGGCAGGATTATGAGGCTGAGACAAAGACATATACCATTGCCGGAATCTTTGATTATATGCCGTTAAATGTATCCCTTCATAATACAAGTGAGGAAAACCTTGAACTTTACATTCCTTATGGGAGCGCCCCGGAGGCATATATCAAAAGCGGGTGGACAGCTTCGCAGAATTTCAGTTTTGTGCTGAAGCATCCACAGGATACGGATGCGTTTATAAGCGAGGTACGGGAGCCGCTGGCGGCAATGGGGATGCGGATTCAATTGCTGGAAAATAATTGGGAGCATTTTGCGGTTTCTGCAAATGAGATGGAGCAGACGTCATGCACCGGCGTGCTGGTGTCTACTGGCGTGCTGTTCCTGGGTCTTACCCTGATTGCATTCCTGTATGGCCGGCAGAATCGGAAAAGCTTTGGTATTGCCCGGGCTCTTGGGGTTCCCGGGGGGAAGTGTCTCCGTATGTGCCTGTCTCCGATGCTTCTTTTGAGTGTGACAGGAGCCGGTACAGGCGTGCTGCTGTCTTGGAATTATGCCCTCAAGGAGGCGGAACATCTGCTGACTGGTATGCAGGAGCATGCCGAGGCGGGGTTATCTGTCTGGTGGATGGCAGGTTTAACAGCAGCGCCGGCAGCCCTGCTGTCAATAGAAGCGGCGGTTGGTATTTTCGTCATGTCGCGCAGACCGATGCTGGAGCTTATGCAGGATGTATCCAGCGGACGGAGAACGGCGAAAAACAATGAAGCAAAGAGTGCGAAGGGGACAGCACCGGATGCTATGAAAGCGTTGTGTGCCGTAGGTCCGGAAAGTACAGGAAAAGCAATTGCGCAGGACGGCAGTATATTGCAGAAGGCGGAAGATGCAGGCGAGTATCAAAAGCAGGAAGTGTGGAAGGGGCAGTTATATCTGCAGATGGAAGCAGGAAAGGGAAGGGGAACCATGTTCGCATGCCGCTTTATTCTGCGGCACGCGGGTAGAAGGCCGGTGCATACAATGCTGGTCGTCGCGGTAGCGCTTGCCTTTCTGACAGCGGTTACCTGGATGCAGGCAGCCATTGCGCGGGATACAGCGGAGGTGGAGCGGCTGTATGAGATGACGGAGATAGACGGGGAGCTGGTAAAAAAGGATTTTACCTACATAGGCTCCGGTGGAGCCTATTTGACACAGAATATGATTGACTGGCTGGCGGAAAGCGGTTATCTGTGTGATCTGTATACGGAGGTGGCGGATGCCGTTGCGGTAGACCGTATTGTTATCAGCTTAAAAGCAGGCAAGCAAGAGCTTACCATGATTGGCATCTCTGGTGAGACTTCCATGAGAAGTACGGAGGATATTGAGAGGTTCTGCGCAGAGAATCATGTGGCAATCGATTATGCGGATGGCTATGGAGCGGAGCTGTTTACGATAGATTGGAGTATTTGGTCGTCTGAACTAAATCGTTTATTTTTTCAATCAGGTACGCCCGTTATTGTGCCGGAAATATGGCTGGAGCAGTACGAGCTGGAATTTGGACAGGAACTGGGTATTACTACCGATGAGGGAGGCACCTATCCTGGCTTTATCATAGCAGGCAGTATCTGCAATGTAGATACGGGGGATGGCATCGGCAGAGGGACATGGGATAGCATCCTGATTCCTGCGTCTGCGTGGAAAGTGTGTAAGGAGAAGGAGGACTGGCTCTATTCCACGGTTCGTTTCACCGTTGACCCCGCCTTTAACCGGGAGCTGGATACGGTCAAGGAGGAGATTGCAAGGCAGCTGGGGAGCCCCTTGATGGCAAAGCAGGATGCGGAGGTGATGCTCTGGACCAGCGAGCTGCGCCAGGTGGTGGAGCCTTTTGAGAAGAACCTGGAGCTGATGAAGCTGCTCTTCCCGGTGACGACGGCGGTATCCGTCCTTGCAGGAGGCGGCCTGATCTTCCTGCTGCTGTTACAGCGGACGGAGGAGGCGGCGTTGCTACGGGTGCTGGGGAACAGCAGGGGGCGCACAAGGCGGATGCTGCTTGCGGAACCGGTGCTTCTAAGCCTGGCCGGGCTGCTGATCGGTATTTGTGTGGTATACTGTGGATTCCCGGAGATACCGGCAGCACAGATTGGGCTGTTTGCGGGCGCCTATCTGGGAGGCTGTATCCTGGGGGCAATTCTGGGAGTGGTTCATATCACGCGGAAAATGC
>CAJTKW010000020.1:47481-63989 GCA_910577035.1 uncultured Acetatifactor sp. | reverse complement strand
CAGCATCTACAAAAGATTGCTGGATCATTTCAAAATATAAACTTCAAAACTCCGGTGATATTGGAGTGATGGCATTCATCACAATCAGAATAATATGAGCCTGCAGCTCTGACCGGACACATCACTGAGGATACAGCCAAAAATGTGGAAAGCGTCAATACAGAAACCGTTTTTAAGATTTTACCCTTCATATGAGTACCTCCTTTTATTTTGTAATAGGATGATAACATAATCCTGTCATAAAGTCAATAATATTTTATCGTATTTAACAATTATATATAGGCGCTTTCCGGGGGAGGAGGAATTGATCGAGAAGAGGCAGATAGGAAATCCGGTTTTAAGAATAACTTGTCAAATAGTAAGGAATACTCTATACTATATCTTGGTATAATCGGTACACGCCCAGTTTGCGAAGGAGATGAAGCGGAACCGTTATGACATTCGAAAGGAGAGTATACATTATGAGTGGAATTACAAAGGAAATGACCATCGGCGAGATCCTGCGGACAAATCCTGACGTGGCGCCGGTACTGATGGAGGCGGGAATGCACTGCCTGGGCTGTCCTTCCGCCCAGGGGGAGTCGCTGGAGGAAGCAGCAATGGTGCACGGCATAGACATTGACGAGCTGATGAAAGCTATCGAAGAGGTTTAAAGCAGAGCATGAGAAAAACGTCCGGACAGGCGGCTGGCCAGCCGCAGCCCGGGCGCTTTTTTTGTGGTATTTTCGGGAGAAGCAGCCGGGAGAATGGTTTCACCGGATTACCTGCTGCCCAGGGCCTGCACCGCGTCCCGGGCAATCAATGCTTCGCAGTGCTCGGCCAGATAGCTTTCGCTGCCGGGGAAATTCCGCTGCAGGGTGCCGTACTCCGACAGAATATTGCAGGCTTTGTCGAAGCCTTCCCTGAGGTCAGAGGCTGCAGTCAGCATCAGGAAATACTGCTGTCCGGCGTTATCCTTATAAAGGGCGCTGGAACCATTGTAGTTTGCTGCTATCAGCCTGCAGACGTCTATGGCCTGACTGAGAGAGTTCAGGAGGAAGATCCTGGAGAGGATAGCTTCCGCGGGCGGTTCCGGCTCCGGCGTGCCGGCCTCGGGCGAGGAAGTCTGAAGCCTGCGGAATAAATCAAGAACCTCATCTGTATCTTCTGCCGCATATTCATCTTCGTCATCTTCGGTAACGGAAGGGGCAAAACGGGAGAAGCGGGTATCCAGCTCTTCCGGATCTTCTACCTTGGTGATAATCAGTACAATACATTCGGCGTTCAGAGGAATCGCCTCGATCATGAGGGGAATATCCTCCGCTTCAAAACCAAACTCGAAATTTGCCTGCCGCATCATGTCGCGGAACAGGTTCTTCGCCTTCTCTGTGCCGTAAGCAAGCTCGCTGATTTTCAGTTCGCGGCTTACGAGATCCTCACGGGTCAACGTGCAACGGATCTGATTTTCGTTTACTTTTTCTATTTTCATACGACAACCCTTTCTTTCTGCATTGCAGGTATGCCGAGTCACTGGTACTTTTCTTGTATCATAGCGTCTCGCAACCGGTAAGTCAATAGCAGGATTTGAATTTCGATTTTTTTAAGAAACATAAATTTTATTAATTTTGCATTTTGTACTTGAAAAAATTAAAACGATAGTATATAATCATCATGTAAATGCCTCCGGCAATCCGTACAGGAAGGGAGGCGGTCTGTACTTTCGGTTGATTTAGCTTTCAGAGACGTATCGTCTCATTTCATCCTTGTATAGTATATGGCGTTTTCATAATTTCTGACATATTATCAGGGATGTCTTACAAGTATTGGCGCATAAAGTGCTGGCGTCTGCTTAATCATAGTATTTCAACTATATTTCACAATAATAATTCATTTTAATCTCTTTGCATATTGGCAATTTTTGTCTGCACAGGTACAGCCGGGCGCATTTACGATTCATCACGATCCTTTTGGTTAAAAACAGAAATAGGAGGTATATTCTTGTATGAAGAAAACAGAGAAACGACGGACCTGATAAATGCCAGAGAGAATATGAGGCTGCTTTTGGAACGGATGAGCAGCCAGGGAGTGAAGCTTTTCGTGGACGGCCGGGCTGCGCTGCCGAAGGAGGCGGCGGCCAGGGCGGTGTGCGAGGACAGCCCCTATATGGCAGACTATGTATTGGGGGAAGCCGGTAATATCGAGCAGATCCGCTTCGACAGGGTACACAACTGCTGAAGGGCCGGCCTCCTGAGTACCGGAACCCCGCCAAATATAGAAACGGATTGCCTCCCGTGCTGACCGCGGCGGTTACGGTTACAGACTTAAAAAATGGTAATGACTTAAAGGGACGAGTGTGGTATGATGTAACTGTTCGTTTCCATATATTACGGACAGTTACACGTACACACTTTTGGATGAAAGAAGGGAAACTGATAAAATTATGAAGAAGGCGTTACCGGTACTAATTGCATTGCTGCTGATAGTCATAATCGGGGGAATAGCGTTTGGGAGCAAGCTGATCGATAAATACTCCTACAGCAAGGAGCAGGCGGACCTGGATGAATATTTTAACCTGACGGACGCTGCTGTGGGAGAGATGGACGGCAGGCTTGCCATAGTACTTCAGGATGAGCTGGTGGAGGAGCAGGCGGTAGCAAAAAACGGCACGGTTTACTTTGACCTGGGGACGGTTCAGAAGTATTTTAACGATACTTTCTATGTGGATAAGGGAGAGAGGAAGCTTTTATTTACCACGGCTAATGACACCGTCACGGCAATGTTTGACCAGGCGGGCTATCAGGACAGGGACGGTGCCCATCAGACTGCGTATGTCGTGTGCTATATGGCGGATGACAGGGTATATATTGCGGCCGATTATATCAGAAAGTTTGCTAATTTCTCCTGGGAAAGGTATGACAGGCATCTGCAGCTCTATACGGAGTGGGGAGTCGCCAGAACGTATAATATAGGGAAGAAGACCCAGCTGCGTGTGCAGGGGGGGATCAAGAGTCCGATCCTCCGGGAGCTGGAGGCAGGGGAAACGGTGGAATTCCTGGAGGAAATGGAGAACTGGACCAAGGTAAAGACCTCCGATGCCATGATCGGTTATGTGGAAAACAAGCGGCTGACCAATCTGGACACGAAGGTGGAAACGCCGGTCACCGACTACGTGCAGGAGGAGTATACGTCTGTTTCCATGCCGGGGAAGGTAAGCCTGGGCTGGCATGCCATTGGCGGTGTGGGCGGAAACGATACGCTGGCGGATATGATTAAGGAGGGGCAGGGCATCAATGTCATAGCGCCAACATGGTTCAGCTTAAAGGACAGTGACGGAGAGCTTTTCCGATCCTATGCTTCCGCCAAGTACGTGGAGAAAGCACACAATGCAGGACTGAAGGTCTGGGGCGTCTGGGATGATTTCAACTATGCACTGGACACAAAAACAGCGGTGGACAGCTATCAGATACTGGCCTCAACCACGAGGCGCCAGGAGATGGCGCAGAATATGACGGCTACCGCGCTGGAATATGGGCTGGACGGGATTAATATTGATTTTGAGGAGCTGACGGACGAAACCAGGCCGCACTTTAATCAGTTCCTTCGGGAGCTCTCGGTTCTGTGCAGGCAGAACGGGCTGGTGCTGTCTGTAGATGAAAAGGTTCCCTTGAATTCCGCTAATGCTTCCAGGCTGGACGTTCAGGGCCTGGTAGTGGATTATGTGATTATGATGGGATATGACGAGCACTGGGGCGGATGCGGGGAGGCAGGGAGTGTTGCCAGCATTGATTTTGTGACCGGCGGGCTGGACCGGATGCTGGAGCAGGTACCTGCAAAAAAGGTAATCAATGCGCTTCCCTTTTATACCAGGCTGTGGAAAACCGAAGGGGCGCAGGTGACGGATTCGGCAATTCCCATCAGCAACGTGGAGGAATGTCTGAAGAATTACGGCCAGACTTATGAATCGGTGGAATGGAATGACACGGTGTGCCAGAATTATATCGAGTGGCAGGGGACAAGCTGTTTTTATCAGATGTGGATAGAGGATGCGGAGTCCCTGCGGGTGAAGCTGAATGCCATGAGCGCACGCAATATCGGCGGTGTTGCAGTGTGGAGGCTGGGATACGGAACGAAGGCTGTCTGGGATCTGGTAGCCGCATACGCGGGAACCAGGTAACAGCATATCTATAAAAGAACGCTTTCAGGACCAAAGCCTGAAAGCGTTCTCTTTGTGGAATACCGGAAAATCTGCCGGTTATTTTACTTTTCTGGAAAGTCTGCAGCTTGCCGTGAACAATACGGCAGCAGCACTTGTCAGGGTGATTACCCAGAGGCCGGTTCCGTCTTCGCCGGTCTTGGGAACCTGATCGTATTCGTCGGCAGCAGTATCTGTTGCCGGAGCGGACGGAGCTGAGCTGTCTGCCGGGGGTTCGCTGGCCGGGGGCTGGCTCGCTGCCGTTCCGTCTGCCTCTGCCTTCGCCTGAAGATAAGCTTCCGAAGGGTTCGGGGACCAGACGGGGAATTGAATCGTACCGTCGGTCAGGCGCATTGTGTTGACGGGAATGTCATAAAAAGCGCCCCTGGATTCGCCGGCAGTGGTATAAATCCGGAATTCTCCCACGGTTCCGCCGCAGCTGATGTTGGAGTGCGGAACATCGGTGATATACAGAACCATGTACAGAACGTTGTTGTGAAAGGTGCAGGTAGCGTTGTCATAAAGATAAGCATTGGTAACCTCTCCGTTGACGGAAGCATAAGCGCCGTTCAACACATAACAATCCTTGATGACGCCGCTGGTATTGACTACGGCCTGGGCACCCTGGTGAATGGTCACACTGCCCAGGTTAAAGCTGCCGAGATCCAGGTTCTTGGCCGGTGCCCCATCGCCGGGGTAAACGACAATGTTGTCTCCGTCCTTCAGGTCGTATGTGGTTAAGGTGTAGAGTTCCCGGTGATACATTCCGTCTTCAAAAGTGCTGCCGGATACATAGCGCCAGTCGTTGACGTCTCCGCCGATATACTTCAGGGAGTAGGTGTTTCCTTCAGCTGCCCGTACGGTCAGGCTGCTGCCCGGCAGAAAGACAAGCATTGCTGCCGCAGCAAGCATGGATACAAATAATCTGATTTTTTTGTGCATATTTCTTCCTCCTTTAATTTTGTATGGGGAGATAGGTCTCTCCGTTTTCCACTTCCTTTGCCACAACTACGAAGCGCCCGTTTTCCACATGGTAGGCGCAGGTAGACAATGTCAGGAAATGGTCTCCAAATTCTGCGGTGACACCAGTGTCATATAGAGACAGATCCTTTATGTTTTGATAAAAATCATCAAATTCTTCCGTGGTGTCAGCCTGAAAGAATTTGTAGAACTTGAATACCTGGTCCGTTTTTTTATAGACCTGCGTGTAAAATACCGCGATCACCTCGTAATTGCGGAGGCATTCTTTGGTGTACAGGGCAATGGTTTTATGTTCCTGCCAGTATGCCTCATCCTTGTAGTTCATCAATGTGCCGAACATGGCGCCGGATTTCATATTGTGCCCGTGGATAATCAGGTTCGTCGTCAGGGGCTCCAGGCTGCTGTCAGTGTCCAGGATCAGGCAGCCGTTTCTGTTGGCGGAGCCGTCGAAGCCCCGGCGCAGATAATATTCTTCATCCTCCGGTGTCCACATGACAGGATAATCAATTTTGGTATCCGCAATCTGCAGCCATGCAGCCATATCGCTGTTTGCAAGGAAGCTGTCCCGGTAGGGGTTTTCCACCGGCTCGGGGGTGGGATCCGGTGGGACTTCCGGGGGATCCGGAGAAACTTCCGGTACGGAAGCCTCGGAAGAAGCCTCGGAGGAATCCTCCGGGGGATCCGGTAAAGCCGGCGGATCGGTCATCTCCGGAGCATTGGCAGACGCCTGCACTTCTTCTGTATTCCGCGAGGTTCGTATCGTGTCATTGACCTGCCAGATGATTAAAACCACGGCGGCAGTCAGACAGGCTGCCGCAGCAACAGCAAATATGGCAGCCAGGATTTTACGTGATTTTTTCATAAAACACACCTCTTCCAGACCATATTAGCCTAAAAAATCTGACAATGCAATACTTTTGACGGTTTTAAACAAAAATTAAGAAGAATATATATATAAGGAAAATTGTGACAGCAGGCATGCAACATGAGTAAATGGAACCAAAGGCTGCTTTCTGCGGCATTAGGAATGCTTCTGGTGTTATCTCTTGTCTATGTGGGCAGGGAAGTAGTACTTTATACAGGGGCAAAGGGTGTGGGCAAAAAGGGCGGAGGAGATCCCGGGGAAACCGAATTCTGCGTGGTGATCGACGCGGGCCACGGCGGGAGGGACCCCGGGAAAATAGGGATAAACGGTGTGGAGGAAAAGAAGCTGAATCTGCTGATTGCGGAAAAGCTGAAAAAGTATCTGGAGGCAAATGACGTCAAGGTGGTAATGACCAGGGACAGCGACGAGGGGCTGTATGATGCCGACACCTCCAATAAAAAGGTACAGGACATGAAGAGGCGGATAACCATGATAGAAGAAGCCGCACCCCATATTACGGTCAGCATTCACCAGAACAGCTACCCGGAGGAGTATGTGCACGGGGCACAGGTGTTCTACTATACCGGCAGCAGGGAAGGGCAGGAGCTGGCAGAGCTGGTCCAGAAGCAGCTTGTGGAGAAGGCGGATCCGGAAAACAAGCGGGGGGTGAAGGCAAACGACAGCTATTATCTTCTGAAAAAGACCAATGTTCCCATCGTTATTGTGGAGTGTGGTTTCCTTTCCAACAGCAGGGAAGCGGAGAAGCTTTGCACCGACGAGTATCAGGAGGAGCTGGCCTGGGCCATACATATGGGAGTTTTGCAGTATTTGAATGCCAAAGACTAAGTCTTTATCTTTTTCGATAAGTATGTTATACTGGAACGGAAGCAATACCTGACATTAATACGGAAAGCGTCGGTTATCATGAATACAGTGACAGTAAGGATCAGGCCGGAAGCGGAGAAATTCACGGCAGAAGAGGAAGCGGCGCTGCGCCGCGCCGGCAGCATCATACAAAGCGGCGGGCTGGTGGCGTTTCCCACGGAGACGGTGTACGGACTGGGCGGGGATGCCCTGAACAGGGAATCCGCCCGGAAAATATACGCAGCCAAGGGAAGGCCGTCGGACAATCCGTTGATCGTCCATATCTGCAGGCTGGAGGATCTTGAGAAAATTGCCTGCCGGATACCGGAGGAAGCATTTCGCATTGCGGAGGCTTTCTGGCCCGGACCGTTGACGATGATACTGCATAAGACCGCATTGGTCCCGCCGGAGACTACCGGAGGGCTGGATACGGTGGCGGTGCGTTTCCCGTCGGACAGAATCGCCGCAAGGCTGATCCGCTGCAGCGGGGGATTTGTGGCGGCTCCCAGTGCCAACCGTTCGGGACGGCCCAGTCCCACATGCGCCAGATATGTGCTGCAGGATATGGACGGAAGGATCGATATGATGATAGACGGCGGTCAGGTGGGGATCGGACTGGAATCCACGATTCTGGATCTGACTGTGTCGCCGCCGCAGATCCTGCGCCCGGGATATGTCACCGAAGAAATGCTGAAGAAGGTTCTGCAAGAAGTTGACACGGATGTCACCATACTGGGCGGCGGGGACGGACAGGCCCCCAGGGCGCCTGGCATGAAGTACCGTCATTATGCGCCGGCAGGCGACCTGACAGTGGTGGAGGGAAGTCCGGGGACGGTGCTGGCATATATCAACGGACAGACGGCAGCGGCGAAGCAGGCAGGTGAGAGGACGGGGATTCTCTGTACCGTTGAAAACCTTGGCAGTTACCGTGCCGATGTGGTAAAATGTGTGGGCAGCCGGTGGGATGACGAGAGCATTGCCAGGCATCTTTTTACGGTGCTCAGAGAATTTGATGACGAAGGTGTGACAAAAATATATGCGGAGGCCTTTGATACTGCGGGATTGGGACAAGCTATTATGAACAGGCTGCTGAAAGCGGCGGGGCATCATATCGTGAAAGTATAAACGGCGAAAATGGAAAACGGAACAGGAGGAGAGACATGATTGCAATCGGAAGTGACCACGGCGGTTACGAGTTAAAGGAAAGCGTGAAGCAGTACCTGGAGGAAAAGAACATTCCCTATCGGGATATGGGGTGTGACAGCAGGAAATCGGTGGATTATCCGGTCTATGGACGGGCGGTAGCGGAAGCGGTGGCGGACGGCACCTGTGACAAGGGAATTGTCATCTGCACCACCGGTATCGGTATCAGCATGGTTGCCAACAAGGTGCCGGGAGTGCGCTGTGCCCTCTGCTCGGAGCCTTTGTCCGCAAAGATGACCAGGCTCCACAACGACGCGAATGTGCTTGCGCTGGGGGGAGGGCTCCTGGGCGTCAACCTTGCCCTGGACATTGTGGAGACCTTCCTGAATACGGATTTTTCCGGGGAAGAAAAGCATCAGCGCAGAGTGAACATGATAGAGGGAGGAAGATAAAATGGCCAAGGTAGTAATAATGGATCACCCGCTGATCCGGCACAAGATCGGATTTATCCGCAGGAAAGAGACCGGCACCAAGGATTTCCGGCAGACCATCGGTGAGATTGCCATGCTCATCTGCTATGAAGCTACCCGGGACCTGAAGCTGGGGGACGTAGAAATTGAGACACCGATCTGCCGTACCACGGCGGAAGAGCTGAGCGGCAAAAAGCTGGCGGTGGTGCCGATTCTGCGCGCCGGACTGGGAATGGTGGACGGCATACTGGACCTGATTCCGGCGGCAAAGGTGGGACATATCGGTCTCTATAGAGATCCCGCAACCTTAAAGCCCGTGGAATATTACTGTAAGCTCCCGGCAGACTGTGCGGAGCGGGAGGTGTTTGTGGTGGATCCCATGCTGGCTACCGGCGGTTCTTCCGTGGCGGCGATCCAGATGCTGAAGGACAGAGGGTGTAAAAGTATTCATTTCATGTGTATTATTGCGGCGCCCGAGGGCATCAGGGCCATGGAGGAGGCCCATCCGGACGTGGATATGTATGTGGGGGCGCTGGATGAGCGGCTCAATGACCACGGTTATATTGTCCCCGGGCTGGGAGATGCGGGGGACCGTATTTTCGGCACAAAATAGAACCGTACCAGGGAGGACGCGAAATGGGAAAGCGGGAGGATTATATCAGCTGGGATGAATATTTTATGGGGGTGGCGTACCTTTCCGGTATGCGGTCCAAGGATCCGAATACGCAGGTAGGAGCCTGTATTGTAAGTAGCGATAATAAAATTCTTTCCATGGGCTACAACGGGTTTCCCAGCGGCTGCTCGGATGAGGAGTTTCCGTGGGACAGGGAGGGAGAGGGACTGGATACAAAGTACCCTTTTGTCACCCATGGAGAGCTGAATGCCATTTTAAATTACAGGGGAGGCTCCCTGGAGGGAACAAAGCTGTATGTATCCCTTTTTCCCTGCAACGAATGTGCGAAGGCCATAATCCAGGCAGGTATCCGCACGGTGGTGTACGACGGCGACAAGTACGAGGGAACACCGGGAAACCGTGCATCCAAGAAGATGTTTGACGCGGCGGGAGTCAGTTACATTCCCTATTCCCGCACGGGCAGACAGATCAAAATTCAGGTCTAGAAAGGCAGGTTCCGGCAGTTGAAAGGATGGAAGAAAACCGCTGTGCTGATGACGGCGGTATTGATGGCAGGGGTGATTTCTCCCGATCCGCCGAAAACAGATGTTACAGGGTTTGCCGGGATTCATTTTATCCCCGGTACCCTTGTGGTGTCCGCGACTTCAAGCACCCAGCAGAAGATCAACGAGGCCGAGGAGAGGCGGGAGCAGCTGGAAAATGAAAAAGAAGAACAGGAAAATGAGCTGAATCAGCTTCAGGGTGAACAGAAGGGGCTTCGGAAGGAGCTGAACAATCTGAATGCCCAGCTGAATCAGGTGGTGGCGAATCTGGAGGAGCTGGAGCAGCAGATCCGGGACAAGGAGCAGGAAATTCTGGAAACCCAGGTGGCCCTGGAAGAAGCGGAGGCCGCGGAGAGATGGCAGTATGAATGTATGGTGGAGCGGGCCAGAGCCCTGTACGAAATGCAGGATGAGAGTTACGTGAATGCACTGCTGAAGGAAGGCAGTATTGCCGGAGTGCTGAATGCGGCGGATTACATTGAGAGGGTGGCGACGTACGAACGGCAGAAAATGGATGAGTATACGGCTACCCGCGTCTATATTCAGGAACAGGAGGCCAGGCTTCAGGGAGAAAGAGAAGATCTGGACGGTTTGAGGCTTCAGGCGGAGACGGAAAAGGATAAGGTACAGGGACTGATCCGGCAGACTGCCAATGCCATTGCGGATTATGGAGACCAGATTGCCGAGGCGGAACAGCATGCCAGGGATGTGGAGGCTAAGATCAAACAGGAGGAGGAGAACCTGGAGACTCTGCGCAAGCAGCTGGCGGCGGAGATGGCTTTGTCCAAGGCTGCGGCCCAGGCCGCGTGGCGGGACATTTCCGAAGTCAGCTTCAGTGAGAATGACCGGTATCTGCTGGCTAACCTGATTTACTGTGAAGCGGGCGGTGAGCCTTACGAGGGAAAGCTGGCGGTGGGAAGCGTGGTGATAAACCGGGTGCTCAGCGCCAAGTTCCCGGATACCGTGCTGGGGGTTATTTATCAGAAGAAACAGTTCTCGCCGGTGGCAAGCGGCAGGCTTGACCTGGCTCTGACCGTAAACAAGGCTAACGCGGATTGCTACCGGGCAGCGGATGAAGCAATGTCCGGCATGACAAATGTGGGAAACTGCGTTTTCTTCCGCACCCCCATTCCGGGCCTGACCGGAATCAGTATCGGCGGGCATATCTTCTACTGAGACGGATCTGCTATAGTCCCAGCCCGTCAATATGAGACCGGAGCCGGTCGAACTTATCCCGGTAGATTATGGTGAGCAGATGGTCCAGCCTGCGGAGGCAGGCGATCATCTGCTCCTGCGTTATAAGGGAGGTCTCCAGCGCTTCTGCCAGCTCATCCAGGTCTACCACCTTCATAAGCCCCTCCGGGGAGAGGATGACATCCGCCAGCAGGTCGGTGACTGTCAGGGAAGAATCTTCGGGGTGAAAACTGTACTCCACAATATCACAGTACCAGTGCAGAAGAGAACCGTCTGCCCGGTATATTTTGCTGACCTTAAGGCCTTCCTGCAGGAAATAGCAGGAACAGCCGTGGGAAAAGTCCGCTCTTGGGTGCAGGCTTTTCCATTTGGTGACAATGACCTCATCGTTCTGCTCCACGATAATGTCATCCTTCAGCGGTATACATTCCCGGGGAATCAGCCTTCGCCGGTATAGCAGGGAAACCTTGTTCATGGGAGTACTCCTTTCCGTTATCGGGTCATGCTTCGCACAGACAGATGCCCGGCAGTCCCGGGGCATCCTGGGGTGATGCGGTGCGGATCATCATATTTGCCGGCTCCTTTATATATAATATATGGTAAAATCCGTTACAATACGGCTGAACCGATACCAAAATATTATAACCGTTGGGCCACGGAGTCAATGGCAAGTTGTAAATATTTCTAGACTTTTTATTCATTATTGGATATAATGAAGAGCATGAAGTACCGAAAGGATGACAAAAGGGAAACATTCAGAATACTGCCTTTGATTACGCAGCTTGGCCTGGTCATGATCTCCTCCGTGGGAATGGCGACCGCATTGGGGCTGTGGCTTGACCGCAGGCTGGGAACCGGATTCTTTACGGTGATCCTGTTTTTCGTCGGCGCCGCAGCAGGCGGCCAGGGGATCTATCGCCTGGTAAAAAAGGCAGACAGGGATGATAACGGAAAAGATGATGAAATATCTGAAAAAAACAGATAGGACGCTGCTGGAAATGCACACGGGAATGCTGTTGTTCGGTTTCGCGTGTCAGCTTGTGGGAGCTTTTTTTGCAGAGGAGCAGCTCAGATTTGCTTCGAGCCTGTGGTTCGGGGTTCTTTTCGCGGTAATAAACAGCATTCACATGGCCAGGACGCTGGACAGGGCATTGCCAAACGGCGAGGAGGCCGCAAAGATCATTACCAGGGGATATGTATTCCGCTATCTGATGGTAATTATAATTCTGGCGGTGATTTCCGTAACGAATGTGATGAGTACCCTGATCGTCTTTCTGGGATACATGAGCCTGAAGATAACGGCATATCTGCAGCCGTTCACCCATAAATTCTATAATATGTTGTTTCATGAGACCGATCCTGTGCCCACGGCGCTTCCAGACGAGGAAACCCGGGAGCCGGAAGAAGCCTCTTAAGGAGAACCCTGAGTTCTCCCCATAAACAAAATACGAGAGAAGAGGAGGTGAGAGTATGGAGCATGGGATTTTGTTATCCGGCGGGGGCGATGTGGATTTTATGATTCACGGCGTCTTTCAGTATTCCTTTTTCGGTCATACGGTCTGGATAACAACTACACACGTATGCGTATTCATTGTCATGCTGATTCTGATCGTCTTTGCTTTCGCGGCGAAGCGTTGTATGGCAAAGGCGTCCGAGACGCCCGGCAGCTTCCAGAATTTGGTGGAGCTGATCGTGGAAAAGCTGGACGGTATGGTGGATGTCTCTATGGAGGCGTCGGCGCCGAGATATTATAATTATATCGGCACCGTCTTTATCTTCATTTTGGTCAGCAACATATCCGGCCTGTTCGGACTGCGTCCGCCTACTGCGGATTACGGAGTGACGCTGCCGCTGGCCCTGATTACTTTCCTGTTGATCCGTATCAACAAGTGGAAGTATCAGAAGCCGCTGACAATCTGGGAAGATTATTGTTCTCCTCTTCCTAAATGGCTGCCAATCTGGGTCCCGATCAATGTGATCAGCAACCTGGCCGTCCCGGTTTCGCTATCCCTGCGTCTGTTTGCCAATGTTCTGTCGGGAACGGCAATGATGGCGCTGGTGTACGGTCTGCTGGGCTGGTTTGCAACCCTTTGGCCCGCCGCGCTGCATGTGTATTTTGATTTGTTCTCGGGAGCAATTCAAACGTATGTATTTTGTATGCTGACCATGACCTATATTGCCAATGAAATAGGTGATGGGACGCGCCGCTGAGGACGAAAAGATTTTATCATGATCCAGGTTTCGTCCGGCAAGTATCGGAAGAATTTTATTATTTACTACAAACATATCATGGAGGAAAAAAGCTATGGATTTCAATGAAAACTTTATTTTGGGCTGTTCGGCAATCGGTGCAGGTCTGGCGGTTATCGCCGGTATCGGACCTGGTATTGGACAGGGTATCGCAGCAGGACACGCTGCAGCGGCAGTGGGACGTAATCCCGGCGCGCAGTCACAGATCAGAACCATGATGCTGCTTGGCCAGGCAGTGGCCGAGACCACCGGTCTGTACGGTTTGCTGATCGCGTTCCTTCTGTTATTCCTGAAGCCCCTTCTGCCCTGAGCTTAGGCGGAATACCGATAAGCTTATAAAAGGCAGAAAGGAGGCAGAGGATGATACTTTTAACGGAAAGCCCGTCGCTGTCAAGACTTTTTGACCTGGACTGGCAGCTGATCGCTGATGCCTGCCTGCTCATCATAGCAATGTTTTTGCTGTTCTTTGTGATGAGCTATGCGCTGTTCAACCCCGCAAGGAAGATGTTGAACAATCGTAAGGAGAAGATCCGCTCCGAGCTGGAGACGGCCAGGCAGGACATGGAAGAGGCGGGACGCCTGAAAGAAGAATATGAAAGCAGGCTGCGGGAGATCGATAAGGAAGCGGAAGGCATCCTGAGCGAGGCCCGGCAGAAGGCTTTGAACAACGAGAATCAGATCATTGCTCAGGCGAAGGAGGAAGCGGCACGGATCTTAGAGCGTGCAAAAACCGAGGCTGAGCTTGAAAAGCAGAAGATGTCCGATGAAGTAAAGCGGGAGATTGTTGCGGTCGCGTCCATTATGGCCGGGAAGGTGGTAGCTGCTTCTATCGACACTGCTGTACAGAACCAGCTGATCGATGAAACCTTAAAGGAAATAGGAGATAAGACATGGCTAAGTTAGTATCCAAGACATATGGGGAAGCCTTGTTCGAAGCTGCTATGGAATCCGGCGAGGACAGGGCTGGAGAGCTGCTGGAGGAGATAGATGCCGTCAGGAAGATTCTTGCGGAAAATCCCCGGTTTGATGAGATGATGGAACATCCCGGGATTACGAAGCAGGAGAAGCTGGAGGTGGTCGATGCGGTCTTTGGAGGACGCGCCAGTACGGAGCTGGTGAATTTTCTGAGGCTTATTATTTCCAAGGAGCGGTACCGGGATCTGCCCGCGGTTTTCGACTACTTTACCGCCAGGGTAAAGGAGCAGAAGAAGATCGGTATCGCGCAGGTAACTACCGCGCAGGAGCTTTCGCTGTCTCAGAAGTCTGCGGTCAGGGCAAGGCTCCTTGAGACCAGCGGGTACAGAGAGATGGAAATGTATTATAATACGGATGCTTCCCTGATCGGGGGAATGGTCATCCGCATTGGTGACAGAGTTGTGGATAGCAGTATCCGCACGAAGCTGGACAGTTTGACAAAACAATTATTACAGATCCAGCTGGGATAACCGGCTGGAAGAAAGGTGCGACAGATCCATGAATTTAAAACCGGAAGAAATAAGTTCAGTTATCAAGGATCAGATCAAGCGGTATGCGTCCACGTTGGATGTGTCAGACGTGGGTACTGTTATCCAGGTGGCAGACGGTATCGCCCGTGTCCATGGACTGGAAAAGGCCATGCAGGGTGAGCTGCTTGAATTTCCCGGAGAAGTGTACGGCATGGTGATGAATCTGGAAGAGGATAACGTCGGTGCGGTTCTGCTGGGCAGTGCCAGAAATATAAATGAAGGTGACACTGTCAAGACTACCGGGCGAGTGGTTGAGGTTCCCGTGGGTGATGCCATGCTGGGACGCGTGGTCAACTCCCTGGGGCAGCCAATTGACGGAAAAGGCCCTATCCAGACAGACAGCTATCGCAAGATCGAACGTGTGGCAAGCGGCGTTATTACCAGGCAGGCGGTGGATGCCCCGCTTCAGACAGGAATCAAGGCTATCGATGCCATGATCCCTATTGGCAGAGGCCAGCGTGAGCTGATTATCGGAGACCGCCAGACAGGTAAGACGGCAATTGCCATCGATACGATTATCAACCAGAAGGGCCAGAACGTGAAATGTATTTATGTGGCGATCGGTCAGAAGGCATCCACTATCGCCAATATTGTAAAGACCCTGGAGGAGCACGGCGCAATGGCATACACCACCGTAGTGGTGTCAACGGCCAGTGACCTTGCCCCCCTGCAGTATATTGCTCCTTACTCCGGCTGTGCCATCGGCGAGGAGTGGATGGAGAAGGGACAGGATGTGCTGGTAGTGTATGATGATTTAAGTAAACATGCTACCGCATATCGTACACTCTCCCTGCTGCTTCGTCGTCCCCCCGGGCGTGAGGCATATCCCGGCGACGTATTCTACCTGCATTCAAGATTGCTGGAAAGAGCAGCCAGGATGAGTACTGAGTACGGCGGCGGATCGCTCACGGCGCTTCCCATCATCGAGACTCAGGCAGGCGACGTGTCTGCATACATCCCTACGAACGTCATTTCCATTACAGACGGACAGATCTATCTGGAGACGGAAATGTTTAACTCAGGATTCCGTCCTGCCGTGAATGCGGGTCTTTCCGTATCCCGTGTAGGCGGTGCGGCGCAGATCAAGGCGATGAAGAAGATTGCGGCGCCTATTCGTACAGAGCTTGCGCAGTACAGGGAGCTTGCGTCTTTTGCACAGTTTGGCTCCGAGCTGGACAATGATACCAAGGAGAAGCTGGCCCAGGGTGAGAGAATCCGGGAAGTCTTAAAGCAGCCCCAGTACAGGCCCATGCCTGTCCAGTACCAGGTTATCATTATTTATGCGGTTACCAACAAGTATCTGCTGGACGTACCGGTGGAAGATATTACCAGGTTTGAGACGGAGTTCTTTGAGTTCCTGGATACAAAGTATCCCGAGGTTCCTGCGAATATCGCCGCTGAAAAGGTGATTTCCGATGCGACGGAGGAAGTGCTGAAAAAGGCGCTTACAGAGTTTATCAAAGGGTTTGCGGCAGCCGGCAAATGAGTGAAGGAGATGTAGAATATGGCATCAATGCGTGATATTAAGCGCCGAAAGAGCAGTATTCAGGGCACTCAGCAGATCACAAAGGCGATGAAGCTGGTGTCCACCGTAAAGCTGCAGCGTGCCAGAGCAAACGCGGAGCGCTCCAGGGAATACTTCAACTGTATGTATCAAACGGTAAACAGTATTCTGGAGCGTGTGGGACATGTGGAACACAGATATCTGGCGTCCGGGAATTCTCAGAAGAAGGCTGTTATCGTGATCACCGGCAACAGAGGTCTGGCAGGAGGCTACAACTCCAACATTGTGAAGCTGGTGACCCGCCACGAGGGCTGGAAGAAAGAAGATGTGCTGATCTATGCCGTGGGCCGCAAGGGCAAGGATGCCTTTGTAAGAGAAGGCTACG
>CAJTKW010000020.1:30373-47471 GCA_910577035.1 uncultured Acetatifactor sp. | reverse complement strand
ATCCGGAGTGGAAAAAGGAAGACGTGGTGGTATACGCACTGGGAACCAAGGGGCGTGAGACCTTTTTACGGCATGGGTATGATGTGAGGGAATGTAACAGTGACATTGTGGAAAGCCCTGCCTACAGGGATGCAATGCACATTTCCGAGGAGCTTCTGAAGGCTTTTGCGGACGGCGAAGTCGGCGAGATCCATCTGGCATATACCGCCTTTAAAAATACGGTGAGCCACGTGCCTACCCTGCTGAAGCTGCTGCCTGTAGAGGTTTCTCCGGAGTCCGGCAAAAAGGAGAGCGGACCATCCGCTATCATGAATTTTGAGCCGGAGGACGTGGAAGCTCTTGATATGATTATCCCCAAGTATGTAACCAGCCTGATTTACGGCGCGCTGATGGAGGCTGTGGCCAGTGAGAACGGCGCACGTATGCAGGCGATGGACAATGCTACCAGCAATGCGGAGGAAATGATAAGCGATTTGACGCTGAAGTATAACAGGGCTCGTCAGGGCTCTATTACACAGGAACTGACAGAAATTATCGCCGGTGCGGAGGCAATAGGATAAGCCCGGCAGAAAAGGAGAATTAGAATGGCAGGAGAAAACAAAGGCAAGGTTACCCAGGTCGTGGGCGCTGTCCTTGACATCCGCTTTGACCAGGGTAATCTTCCCGAGATCAACGAAGCAATTCGTATTCCTACCAGAGACGGCGGTGAGCTGGTCGTGGAGGTATCCCAGCATCTGGGCGATGACACGGTCAGATGTATTGCCATGGGCAGTACCGACGGCCTGGTAAGAGGAATGGATGCGGTTGCAACGGGCGCTCCCATTTCCGTTCCGGTGGGCGAGAATACGCTGGGACGTATCTTCAACGTTTTGGGACAGCCTATAGACAACAAGCCTGCTCCCCAGGGGGTGAATTATGAGCCCATTCACAGACCTGCACCCAAATTCGAGGAGCAGTCCACCGAGACGGAGCTGCTGGAGACGGGTATTAAGGTAGTCGATTTGCTCTGCCCTTATCAGAAAGGCGGAAAAATCGGACTGTTCGGCGGCGCAGGTGTGGGAAAGACGGTATTGATTCAGGAGCTGATCCGAAATATCGCTACGGAGCATGGCGGATATTCCGTATTCACCGGCGTGGGCGAGCGCACCCGTGAGGGTAATGATCTTTATCATGAGATGACGGAGTCAGGCGTTATAGAGAAGACCACCATGGTGTTCGGACAAATGAATGAGCCGCCCGGGGCCAGAATGCGTGTGGGCCTTACGGGCCTGACGATGGCGGAATATTTCCGTGACAAGGGCGGGAAAGACGTACTGCTCTTTATCGACAACATTTTCCGTTTCACCCAGGCAGGCAGTGAGGTGTCTGCTCTGCTGGGACGTATGCCTTCTGCGGTGGGTTATCAGCCTACCCTGCAGACGGAGATGGGCGCTCTTCAGGAGCGTATTACTTCCACGAGAAACGGTTCCATTACATCCGTACAGGCGGTCTATGTCCCTGCGGACGACCTGACTGACCCGGCACCGGCCACGACCTTTGCCCATCTGGATGCAACCACCGTTTTGTCCCGTTCCATCGTTGAGCTGGGAATCTATCCTGCAGTGGATCCGCTGGAGTCTACTTCCCGCATTCTGGATCCCAGAATTGTGGGCGAGGAGCATTACAGGACTGCCAGAGGCGTGCAGGAAATCCTGCAGAGATATAAGGAATTGCAGGACATCATTGCTATCCTTGGTATGGATGAGCTGTCTGAGGAGGATAAACTGGTAGTATCCCGTGCCCGTAAGGTACAGAGGTTCCTGTCCCAGCCCTTCTTCGTAGCGGGGCAGTTTACCGGACTGGAAGGCAAGTATGTGCCGATCAATGAAACCATCCGCGGTTTCCGGGAGATATTGGAAGGCAAACATGACGACATTCCCGAGAGCTATTTCCTGAATGTGGGAAGCATTGACGATGTGACTGCAAAAGTTTCCAAGTAACGGGAGGTAGCTGAAAATGGCAGACAAGAACAGCTTTCTTCTACGTATCATCACACCTGACAGACTGTTCTATGAGAATCAGGTGGAAATGGTGGAATTTAACACAACAGAGGGAGAGATCGGCGTGCTGCCGGGCCATGTCCCCATGACGGTGATCGTGAAGCCGGGGATTCTGGACATTACAGAGTCAGGAGGAGACAAGACAGCAGCGCTGCATGCGGGATTTGCCGAGATACTTCCGGATCGTGTGACGATTCTGGCCGAGATTATCGAGTGGCCGGAGGAGATCGACGTGGAACGCGCACAGGCTGCCAGGGAGCGGGCGGAGGAAAGGCTCAGGAGCAAGACCGCCGAGACTGATCTGGCCAGGGCCGAGACCGCGCTTCAAAGGGCGGTAGCACGTATACAGGTATTGAGATAGTGGGTTCGGACAGTAACGATTGGATGTGAATGTGCATATGCTGTTAAAAAGGCTCTTATTGAGGAAAGCATATGGATTTTCACTCTAAACTGTTACAGCCGATGCCGGAACAAAAGGTAAGGGGCTGGAATGGGCCCCTTCCTTTTTATATGACGTATCCGGGCTATTTTGCGCCGGGTCAGGAAGCAATGCTGCTGAAGGAT
Source organism: uncultured Acetatifactor sp. (assembly GCA_910577035.1). GTDB lineage: Bacteria > Bacillota > Clostridia > Lachnospirales > Lachnospiraceae > Acetatifactor. The sequence goes on along the minus strand of CAJTKW010000020.1, from coordinate 44,868 downwards.
CTGGAATATCTGCAGCAGATGTATCCCGCAGAGGTAAAGCGCTGCCAGCACAGAGTTGCAGAGGTGTTGGACAAAGCGGATTACGAGGGGAGCATGATCTACGACGAGTATCCCGACAGCTGCAGCCTCAGGGCACTGGCGGGCTCCATATATACAGTACTGAAGAAGGAAGAAGAGAATCCTCCTTCGGAGGATATGATACAGGTACTGCTGTTTAACGAAATATACAAGCGCCGCCATGGCGGCAGGCGCTTTTTCACCTTATAGAAACTGCGCAGCCAGGCACGTGCATCAAAAGGGAGAAGCACTTTTTTCACCTTCTGGGATACTGCCCGTTCAGGCGCGTGCAGGATTAGGAGTTACTATGCGGAAGGGCGTTATAAAAGCGGCTGTCTTCTCGGTTGTGTTCGTATTGACCTTGATTGTCGCAAGCAGGATCATGAATAAAGGGCACGATAATCTGACGGTGGAGATGCCCCGCGCCAGCTTTCCATTGGTTACTATGGAGATGGACGGTGTAGCCTACAACCAGCTTCACGGATATGCCCATGCCATGGATGTGGCGTTTCAGCGGGACGCGGTGACTGTCCTGGGCACGAATCGGGATACCGCATTTGTCATTGACACCTATGGGGTACGGATAGAAGAGATCTCGGCAGAGGTCAGAAGCATTGACGGTTCCCGGCTGATCGAGAACAGAGTGCTGACGGATTATACGGTAAAGATGGATCAGATCAACGGTACCCTTGCCCTTAAGGATCTGATTGAAAGCGATGTGGAGTACTCGCTTGCCATGATCCTGAAGCTGGAGGGCGGCAGGCAGGTTTACTACTATACCAGGGTGATCTGGAGCGACAGCCTGCATGAAAGGGAGAAGCTTGCGTATGTAATGGACTTTCACAGACGGCTTTATGACCGCGAGGCCGCGAAAGAGCTTACCAGATATTTGGAGACAGATGCCAGGCTGGAGGATAACAGCAGTTTTCATAAGGTAAACATCCACAGCAGCTTCCGGCAGATCACCTGGGGAGACCTGAATGCCAGGGAAGTCCTGGAGCCGGTATTCCGGCTGAAGGAGATTACCGGCCAGACGGCTTCCTTTGTGGGGGACTATGTGGTCAGCACCTTGTCCGACGGGATAAAGACTTATTATCTGGTGGAGGAGTATTTCAGGATCAGATATTCTCCGGATAGAATGTACCTTTTAAGCTATGAGCGTACAATGACCCAGATACCGGATCCGGAGGATATGTATGGCAATGACAAGATCCTTCTGGGAATTGCTGACCCGGATGTGGTCATGAAGGAGAGCCGGGACGGTAATATCGTACTGTTTGAAACGGCAAACCGCCTGTTCGGATATGATGTCAATAACAACAAGCTTACGGTAATTTTTGGCTTCTATGACAGTGAGAACGGGGATCAAAGAACCATATACGGTGAGCATTCCATCAAAATTCTGGATGTGGACGAGGGTGGGAATGCTCAGTTTGCGGTCTACGGGTATATGAACAGGGGCAGGCACGAGGGAGAGGTGGGTATCCAGATCTGCACCTATAACAGCAGTCTGAATACTGTGGAGGAGCTGATTTACATTCCCTCCGACAGGTCCTATGCGGTGCTGGAAGCAGAGATGGAGCAGCTTCTCTATTTGAATCGTGACGGCTTGCTGTACCTGAGCCTGGACCATACGGTATATCAGATTGACATCATGAATCGGAGCTATACAACGCTGATCGATATTGCGCAGGATGAGAGCCTCTGGGTATCCGAAGACCATAAGATTGCCATATGGCCGGAGGGAGGGGACGGGCATTACGGCTCGGCCCTGAATATCCGCAATCTGAGCCTGGATACACAGAACACAGTCAAGGCCGCCGGAAGTGAAGCCATTATGCCGTTAGGCTTTATGGGAGAGGACATTATTTACGGAGTGGCCAGAAAGACAGATATTGAGCGGGAAAATTCCGGCCATATTTTCTTCCCGATGTACAAGATCTGTATCTGCAATTCCGAGGGCAGGCTGTTAAAGGAATATAAGCAGCCGGATATCTATATTACGGATTGCTCGGTGGAGGATAACCAGATCGTTCTGGAACGGCTGGAAAGATCGGAAGACGGCGAGTACAGGCCGGCTGACAGGGATCACATTATGAATAACGCGGAAGCCGTTCCGGGTAAAAACGTAGTGGCGGCGGCAGATATTGACATTTATGAGCGGTATATCCAGATACAGGTCAGAAAAAGCATAGATGTCAAAGGAATAAAGATACTGACGCCCAAAGAAGTGGTATATGAGGGAGGAAGAAATCTTTCCCTCAGCCACGAGCAGGAGCCGGAGAGATATTATGTGTATGGGCCTTACGGTATAGACGGCATCTTCCTGTCTCCGGCAGGCGCAGTGAACCTGGCATATGATCTGCCCGGAGTAGTAGTAAACGGACACGGCGAGTGTATCTGGCTGAAAGGAAACCGGGTGGCCAGGAACCAGATCATGGCGATCAGGGAAGGGTCCGTCACGGAGGAGAAGAACAGCCTGGCGGTATGCCTGGATACCATATTTAAGTTTGAGGGTCTTGTGCGCAATTCCGAGTATCTCCTTGCCCAGGGGCAGACCGTGCTGGAGGTGCTGCAGGACAACCTGGAGGATGCGAAGATCCTGAATATGACGGGCTGCAGCCTTGATGCCATGCTGTATTATGTCAACAGGGACATCCCTGTGCTGGCCCTGCTGGAAAACGGGGAAGCCGTTCTGGTCACGGGCTTTAATGAATACAATGTGGTGATTATGGAGCCGTCCACCGGGACATTATATAAAAAGGGGATGAACGACTCCAGCGAATGGTTCGCCGAAAACGGGAACTGCTTTATCACCTACATCAGAAGCAGCAGGTAACTAAAAGAGATATTTCTTATATCTGTTCAGCACCTTCAGCAGAATCAGGCCCAGAATACCGCAGGAAATGACTTCGCCGATGCCTACGGTCAGCATAAAATAGGGTACGGAGCCGGGAAACTGATAGGCATAGCGTAACACAAAGGGGACAATCAGCGTGTTCGCAATTATGGGAGGCAGGGGGGCCAGCCAGCCGGGCCTGCCCGTCTGCTCCCGGCCGGGGGTATCGCCGGAGGATTTGCGGGAGCGGCCGGTCAGAAGCCTTGTGCCCAGAGCACCCAGGAGAGTGGCGAGGCTGCCGAATACCACATCCCAGATGATGCACCCGGTCAGAAGATTGCTGAGCAGGCAGCCCAGAAAAAGACCGGGAACGGCCGCCGGTGTAAAAAAGGGCAGGACACACAGGGCTTCGGAAATACGGATCTGGATTGCGCCGGAGGCCAGGTGGAAGGCGCTGATAAAATAGGTCAGAACCACATAGATGGCGGCGATGACTGCCGCCTGGACGAGATACAGTACTTTTTTGTTTTGCATTTTTTTCTCCTTTAGTTTTGTTTTACGTCAGGAAGGTCTCGAACTGACGGGTAAATTTATAGAGAAAATGCCCGTGCTTCGGGCATTTTCACACTATTGCAGGTCGCCGGTTTTGTACCGGGATACAATACTCTGAATCCTTTCGTTGGGGTTCAGCAGATCACTGATGGAAGAATCGTGGTTTAAGGTGTCAATGATGTACGCTATGTACTTGCTCAGGTCACAGCTGATATACCATTTCCGCTGCAGCAGTTCCGGGGTCTGATAGATCAGGTTTGTAGTCAGTACTTTGTCGATGATGCCGGCTTCATATGCCCGGTCGAACTTGCCCAGGCCGCCGGTAAACAGACCGAAGGTGGAAAAGACAAAGATTCTTCCGGCTTTTCTTGCCTTCAGGGCGGCAGCAACCTCCAGGACGCTTTCTCCGGAGGAGATCATGTCGTCAATAATAATCATATCCTTGTTTTCCACGCTGGTACCCAGAAATTCGTGAGCCACAATAGGGTTGCGGCCGTCGATGATCTGTGTGTAATCCCGGCGTTTATAAAACATACCCATATCCAGGCCCAGCACGTTGGCAATATAGATGGCCCGCCTCATGCCGCCCTCGTCAGGGCTGATTACCATCATATGGTCGGAATCGATCTTCAGGTCCTTTACATTGCGCAACAGGCCCTTGATAAACTGATACGCGGCCTGTACTGTTTCGAAGCCATGGAGGGGAATTGCATTCTGCACCCTGGGATCATGGGCATCAAAGGTAATGATGTTGTCAACCCCCATCTGCACCAGCTCCTGAAGGGCCAGGGCACAGTCCAGAGATTCCCGGGCAGTCCTTTTGTGCTGCCTGCTTTCATATAAAAAGGGCATAATCACCGTAATGCGCCGGGCCTTGCCGCCTATGGCAGCGATAATCCGTTTCAGATCCTGGTAGTGGTCATCGGGGGACATGCGGTTCTGATGGCCGCACAGGGAATAGGTCAGTGAATAATTGCAGACATCCACCAGCAGGTAAATGTCGTCTCCGCGGACGGATTCCAGAATCATTCCCTTGGCCTCACCGGAGCCAAAACGCGGTACCTGGGCCTTCAACAGATAAGAATCCCGCTGATAGCCGGAGAAGGCAAGGGATTCCTTGTGTTCGCTCTCCCTCTCCGCCCGCCATTTGACAAGATATTTATCTACTTTTTCCCCCAGGGGCTTACATCCCTCCAGTGCTATGATTCCCAAAGAACCGACAGGAATCGTTTCCAGGTTTCTCTTTTCTTCCCGATTTCCCATGAAGTATACCGTCGCCTTTCGTTATCTGATTGTCGTGGACATGTTTCGGGTCCTTTTTCTGTAAATGCGAATATCCGGACCGGTCAGCTTGCAAAGGGCAAAGGAGCTGGTTACTCTGGAAAAAATGCGATCCGAATAGCGGTCGCGGATTTCCTCCAGGCTTAGGTTGGTGGAGATAATAACCGGCTTCTTGCGAAGGCTGCGCTCATTCAGGCATGAGAACAGCTGGGATGCGGTAAAAGCGTTTGTAATCTCCGTGCCCAGGTCATCAATAATCAACAGGTCACAGCCGTAAATATCCTCGCAGAGATCCTGCAGTGCAGTCCTTTCCTTATGGTCAAAAGAATAGCGCGCAAGCAGGTCAAAAAGCCCAGAAGCACTGAAATAGATAACGGAACACCCCATATCCATCAGTTCCTTGGCGATACATCCGGACAAAAAGCTCTTACCAGTACCTACTGTACCATAAAAAAGGATATTGCGGTAGTCCTTATTAAAGTTTTTTACGAATTTCTGACACAGGTCTACGGCCGATTCAAAATGACGCAGATCCTCGCCCTGATAATATTCCGTTGACAGAGTGGAAAAATTTTCCCTGGCTACCGCCTCCTGGATATGGGACTGAGAGTATAAAACAGAAATTTCGCGCTGACGGAAACAGGAGCATTTGCTTTTCCGTCCGTCCCCGGAGACGATATAGCCGGTATCCTGACAGAGAGGACATCGATAGACCGGGTCAAGATAATCCTCGGGGAAACCGGCTGCCGTGAGAAGCTCCCTTTGGCGGCTTCTGACATCGGAAAGGGATTTGCGAAGCCTGGTGCCGGCATTCCCGTCTCCCTCCAGCATGGATCTGGCGGCGGAGACAGACAGGGAGCTTACGGAATCTTCCAGTTCATGATATTCGGGCAGCGCCCGATAGATCTCCTCCCGCCTGGTCTCAAGGAGATAGCGGTTATTGTCCCTGATGCGGTCATAGTCCTCGATGATCGACTGGTATTGGGAGTTGGTAAGTGCCACAGCGATCCTCCTTTAATTGCTTAACAGTTCCTGCTCCAGGGCGTCAAAATCATAGGCGTTCTGGGCAAACTGGCTGAAACGGTTGGCATATTGCCTGGCCGGAGCCGTGGAAGCATTATTTCGTTTACGCTGCTGATAGAGCTCGTCTATCCTGCAAATATCCGATTTGTGCTGTACGTTCTGCTCGTGCCAGCTGCGCAGGATACGCTCGGCATATTCAAAGCGGTTTTTGTCGGTCGCCATGACCGTACGCTCACAGGCCTCGAAGATAATATCGTTGGAAAAACCGTACTCCCGGACCCAGCGCATGATATATTCGGCTTCTTTGGGGGTGGGGGCACTGCTCTTTCCCAGCTCATTCATAATGGCGTATACGTTTTTGTCATAGCGGGAGGAAGCCTTCTGGGCCTGCCTGGGAGTAGTAATGCCCTGTTCCGCCCAGCTTAAGGCTACCTTTTCGATGTACTTGAAATCCTTTTTGCCCCGGTCTACACAGTATTGCAACAGATAATCAATCAGATCGTCGGAAAAATGAAGGACATCGGTAAAGTAGAGAATGGTCTTCATCTCCGAGGGAGTCAGGGGCTTGCCTATGTAAGATTCCGCTATGAACAGAAGCTGCGAGGTGTTCTGGCGGTTCTTGAATTCCCGGAGCTGGTCGGCAGAATATACCGGCTTGTCCAAAACGGCAGCACTCTCCACGGCGCTGTCCGCCCCGTCGGCAGCAGGCTGCCCTGCTGCAGGCTGAGCCGCGGGCATGGGGACAAAAGAGGAAGGGGCTGCTCCCGGGCTGTTCCCGGGCTGCTCCTTAGCACGCAGGTCACGAATATGGATACCCACCAGATTCCTGCTTTTGTCAAAATCAAGAGAAAGCAGACCAATCTTTTCCCAGTATTTTAATGCGCGCACCACATCCTTTTCCGTGTGGTTAAACTTGTCCGCAATATCGGACACACTGGTAGCCAGATGTGCATTCATCATGCGGAGCAGATAAAGGTAAACCTTCAGCTGCGCGTCGTTGGCATCCTTCATATATTCATCAATAAAGAGATTGGATACAGCGGTAAAATCCACATCATTATCTTTATAAAGCGTTAAACAGGACATCCGATACACTTCCCTCTTTTTCATTCTTGCAGACAGTAGAGCAAGTATAGCATAAGCCTTTTGAAAAAGAAATAGTCAAATTCCCGAAACCTTGCTGCTGTCGGATTTTCGATGAAATGTGGATTGTGTGGACAATGTGGATAATTTTCTCCGCCGAAAGCAATAGGGAGAAAAACGCCAAAGTCCTTATACACAATCCGGCTGCGAAATATCCACAGGCCGGAGTCCGGTTCAGGAAGCGCCGGCCTGTGGATAATGTGGATAATTAGGATCCCAGAAGATTTTCGCCGATTTTCAGAACATCTCCGGCTCCCATAGTTATCAACATATCGCCGTTTATGCAATTTTCTAAAAGGAAAGTTTCAATTTCATCGAAGGACGGAAAATAGTAACATTCCGTTCCCAGGGCCCTGATTTCGTCCCGCAGGACTTCTGAGCTGATCCCCAGGCTGACCCCTAAGCTGGCGGGCTCCCGGGAGGCAAAAATGTCCGCAAGGACGACCTTATCCGCCAGGGAAAGAGCTTTGGCAAAATCCTTTAACAGGTCCCTCGTCCTGGAATAGGTGTGGGGCTGAAAGACACACCACAGGGTTTTATGGGGATATTTTTCGGCCGCTGACAAGGTTGCGGTAATTTCCGTGGGGTGATGCGCATAATCATCTATTATAGTGACACCTCCTACGGAACCCTTGTACTCGAAGCGTCTGTCCGTTCCGGCAAAGGATGCCAGGGCTTCACGGCACACCGGCCTGTCGATGGAGAGATAATCCGCGAGGGCGATGGCGGCCAGGGCATTGCAGATGTTATGAAGCCCGGGAACCTGCAGGCGGAAGTCCTGTATCCCGGCATCCGGACCGTGGAGGACAAAGGAAGGACAGCCGAAGCCGTCCCAGGTAATCTGGTCCGGATAATAATCCGCCGGATTTCCGCCCATGGAAAAGGTAATGATCCGGCAGGGCAGCCCTTCCGTAAGCTCCTGATAATCCGGTATATCCGCATTGATAATCAGACAGCCCTCCGCCGGAATCAATTCTGCAAATTTCCGGAAAGAACTGCGGATGTGGGCAAGATCCCTGAAAAAGTCCAGATGGTCTTCTTCTATATTAAGGATGATGCCGATGGTGGGAAACAGGCTTAAAAAGCTGTTGGTGTATTCACAGGCTTCTGCCACAAAGTAATCCCCTGCACCAATGCGGATGTTTCCGCCGATGGACTTCAATATGCCGCCGATGGACAGGGTGGGATCGGTATCCCCATGGAGGAGGATCTCACTTACCATGGAGGAAGTGGTGGTCTTCCCGTGGGTTCCGCTGATGGCGATGGATGTTTTGTAATTTTTCATAAGCTGTCCCAGAAGCTGCGCCCTGGACAGCCAGGGGATGCCCTTTTCCCGGATGGCCTGAAATTCCAGGTTGTCATCCTTTATGGCGCTGGTCAAAACGGCACAGTCTATATCCGAAGTAATATGTGAGGCGCTCTCCCCGTATTTGACCACGATTCCCTTAGCCTCCAGGGCCCTGGTAAGGCCGGAGGAGTTCCGGTCGGAACCGGATACGGTAAAGCCCTCCCTTAAGAGGAGTTCCGCAAGTCCGCTCATGCTGATGCCGCCGATGCCTACAAAATAGACGCGGCAGGGTGCGTTAAAATTTATTTCATACATAGGTTACACTTCCTTACTGGTTGTTACATTATATTATAAGCATAAACCACATAAAAAACAAACAGAAATTGTTCAAAAAGTATGTGAAATTTTAACAGAAAAAATAAATGATGTGAATATTTTTTGGTAAATAATATTCACTTTCACTTTAGGGTATGTTATAATCATTATGAGGTGATAGTTCAAAAGTCCCATATAATTAATTTTTGGCCGTTTGCTGTACGGAATTCTGCAGAGGGCTGGATAGAGGTGATGACATGATTAAAAAAGAAATGATTGCCATGTTGCTGGCCGGCGGGCAGGGCAGCCGGCTGGGGGTGCTGACCTCCAAGATGGCAAAGCCGGCGGTGGCGTTTGGAGGGAAGTACCGTATTATTGATTTCCCTCTCTCCAACTGTATCAATTCCGGAGTGGATACGGTGGGTGTCCTGACGCAGTACCGGCCCTTAAAGCTGAACTCTCATATCGGGATCGGTATTCCCTGGGACCTGGACCGCAATATCGGAGGCGTTACGGTGCTTCCTCCTTATGAGAAGAGCTCGAACAGTGAGTGGTATACCGGTACGGCCAATGCAATTTACCAGAATATGGAGTACATGGAAAGCTACAATCCGGATTATGTACTGATCCTGTCGGGAGACCATATTTACAAAATGGATTATGAGATTATGCTGGACTTTCACAAGGCGCACCATGCGGAGGTCACCATTGCCGTTATGCCGGTACCGATTGAGGAAGCCAGCCGGTTTGGCATCATGATAGCCGATGAAAACAAGCGGATCACCGAATTTGAGGAGAAACCGGCGCATCCCAGAAGCAATCTGGCCAGCATGGGGATTTATATCTTTAACTGGAAGACGCTGAAGGAAGCTCTTCTGGCGATGGCGGAACAGCCTGCGCTGGACTTCGGCAAGCATATCATTCCTTACTGCCACCAGCAGGGGGCGCCGTTGTTTGCCTATGAATATACGGGATACTGGAAGGATGTGGGTACATTGAGCTCCTACTGGCAGGCTAATATGGAGCTGATTGACATTGTTCCGGAGTTTAACCTGTATGAGGAATACTGGAAGATTTATACCAAGAGCGAGAGCCTGCCGCCCCAGTACCTGTCAGGGGACAGTGTGGTGGAGCGCAGCATTATCGGGGAAGGATCGAGTATATACGGACAGGTGTACAGTTCCGTGATCGGCTGTAACGTTACCATTGGGGCGGGTACCGTGATCAGGGACTCCATTATAATGAACCAGGCCCAGATTGGTGCCGGGTGTCAGATTAACAAAGCGATTGTGGATGAGGAGGTGCGTATCGGGAATAATGTAAAACTCGGCGTCGGGGAGGAGAAGGAAAATGACACGGCGCCTCACATTTATAACAGCGGTCTTGTGACCATCGGAGAGAAAAGTGTGATTCCGGACGGTATTTCCGTGGGAAAGAACTCTGTGATCTTTGGCGTGACGGCGGCCGATGATTATGAGAATTCTTATCTCGCAAGCGGGAAAACATTGATTAAGGCAGGTGAATAACAGTGAGAGCGATCGGAATTGTATTAGCAGGCGGTAATAACCACAGAATGCGTGAGCTGTCCCAGAAAAGGGCAGTCTGTGCCATGCCTGTGGCGGGCAGCTATCGCAGTATTGATTTTACATTGAGCAATATGACTAACTCCCATATACAGAAGGTGGCCGTGCTGACCCAGTATAATGCCAGAAGCCTGAATGAGCACTTAAGCTCCTCCAAGTGGTGGGACTTCGGACGCAAGCAGGGAGGGCTGTATGTGCTGACGCCCACGGTGACATCGGACAACAGCAACTGGTACAGGGGGACGGCGGACGCCATCTATCAGAACCTGTCCTTCCTGAAGAACAGCCATGAACCTTATGTGGTGGTTGCATCGGGTGACTGCGTTTACAAGATGGATTTCAACAAGCTGCTGGAATATCATATTGAAAAGAAGGCGGATATTACCATAGTCTGCCGGGAGATGGAGCCGGGAACCGAGGTGGAGCGGTTTGGCACCATACGCATGAATGAGGAATACCGGGTGGAGGAGTATGAGGAGAAGCCGCTTCAGGCGAAGACGAACACGGTTTCCTGCGGAATCTATGTGCTGCGCCGCCGTCAGCTGATTGAAATGATAGAGAAATGCGCGGAGGAGGATCGATACGACTTTGTCAGGGATGTTTTGATCCGTTACAGGGGCCTGAAACGGATATTCGGATACAAAATCAGGGATTACTGGAGGAATATTGCTTCCGTTGAGGACTATTTTCAGACGAATATGGATTTCCTGAAGCCGGAAATCAGAAATTATTTCTTTCACGAGTATCCGGATATTTATTCCAAGGTGGACGATCTGCCGCCTGCAAAGTATAACGTGGGATCCAGGGTGCGAAACAGCCTGGTATCCAGCGGCTGTATCATTAACGGAGAGGTGGAAAATTCCGTTATTTTTAAGAACAGTTACATCGGAAATAATTGCGTTATCAGGAATTCCATTATACTGAACAACGTGTATATCGGCGACAACAGTTATATTGACAACTGTATTATAGAGAGCCGCGGCACGATTCGTGTCAATTCCCGTTTCGTGGGAGAAGGAGGCAAGATCAGGATCGTAGTGGAAAAAAACGAAAGATATACGATGTGATTTTGGCAAACTAATATAGGGAGGTATACATATGCAGATTACTGACGTTCGCGTGAGAAAAGTCACGAAGGAAGGGAAGATGAAAGCCATTGTATCCATCACCCTGGACAACGAGTTTGTGGTACATGACATCAAGGTTATAGAGGGGGATAAAGGGCTGTTCATCGCAATGCCAAGCAAAAAGGCGGCTGACGGGGAGTACAGGGATATTGCTCATCCGATCAATTCGTCTACCAGGGACAGTATTCAGAAAATTGTTCTGGAGCACTATGAGAGGGCAATACTGGAGGCGGAGGAGGGTGACGGATTGAGCTGACAGCGCTTTGATGATGATAAGCCGGCGAGACAAAGGATTCCCAAACTGCCGCAGCATAACAGGCTGCGGCAGTCGGTCTGTGCTCATTGATAAAACTGGAAACAATTAGAAAAAGGTTTGGAGGAACGGTTATGAAGTCAATTAAACTTAAACTTACGCTTTGCATTTTGCTATGCACATTTTTAGCATCGGGCATTACGGAAGTGGCGTCCATCAGTGTCACCAAACAGGCAACAGAGGACTATGCCGAGCAGAACATGAAAATGGAAGCACAGAACAGGACGACAGAGTTAAACGGCTGGATCGCCTGCATAGAGCAGTCGGTAGATACTCTGAGTGATTATGTCATCAGTGAGTTTGACACGGATAAATTTTTCGGAAATAAGGCCTATGCCGATGAATTTACAGAGCAGGTACAGGCGATTATAGAAGACTTTGCGATACATACCGATGGTGCAATTACGGCATATATCCGTTATAATCCTGATTATTCCAATCCGACCTCAGGTTATTTCCTGATGCGTAATTCCCTGAGCGAGGACTTTTATACGGTGGAGCCTACAGACTTTTCCATGTATGAGCCCACGGATTATGCCCATGTAGGCTGGTATTACCTGCCGGTGGAGAATAAGGCGCCGCTCTGGATGTCGCCATACCTGAATGAGAACGTAAATGTATATATGATTTCTTATGTTGTGCCCCTATATGCGGAGGATGGCACGTCCATCGGTATCATCGGCATGGATATTGATTTCAGCCAGGTGACGAAGATGGTGGATGCCGTCAGCATTTATGATACGGGCTATGCGTTCCTGACAGATGGGAACGGGGACATCATGCACCACAGGAATCTGGAGCTGGGCCGGAATATAGCAGACCTGGGGGGGACGACGTCGGAAATTGGCGCGAAGCTTAAGGCAGGACAGGGAGAGGGCTCCCTGATGGAGTATAAATATAACAATACCAGGAAGTGGCTCGTATATACGACGCTGAATAATCATATGAAATTCGTGCTCACGGCTCCGGACCAGGAGATCCGTGCCACTACAAATACTCTGTTTGTCAAGGCAAGCACAGGCGGCTTGATCGCGATTATATTTTCCGTTATCGTGGGCCTGGTCATCAGTATTCTGATCGTGAAGCCCATCACGGCCCTTACACAGGTAATTGATAAAACTGCCCGCTTTGACTTTACGCCTACCGAAAACGGGAAGATGCTGCGGCGGTATAAGGATGAAATCGGGCGGATGGCGGCCAGGGTGCACGACATGAGGCAGGCACTGCGGGAAATGGTAGGGGAGATCAACAACGCGGAAGAAACGATCCAGTCCAGTGTTGATAATCTGGATCGTATCATGTCGGATAACAATGCCCGTTCCCAGGATAATTCCGCCGCAACGCAGGAAATGGCGGCAGGTATTGAAATGGCGGCAAGGAATACGGAGCAGATTGCAGATAATGTGGAAAGCGTGAAACAAAATGCAGAGAGCATTTATGAACTGACGGAAGACGGAAGGGAAAAATCCGGCCAGATCCTGGGCAGGGCGGAGGAGATCAGGAAGACGTCCGAGAATTCCAGCAACCAGGCAGTTTCCGTATTTCAGGAGATCAAGGAGAAATCCGATAAGGCCATTGAGCAGTCCAGGGCTACACAGAAGATCAATGAGCTGACTGACGCCATCAAGAGTATTTCCAGCCAGACCAGTCTGCTGGCCCTCAATGCAAACATTGAGGCGGCCAGGGCAGGTGAGGCAGGAAGGGGCTTTGCGGTGGTGGCCACGGAGATCGGTTCCCTTGCAACCCAGACCTCCAAGGCCGTGGATGACATTAACGAGATTGTGGGAGCGGTAAACGTAGCCGTTGACAGCATGACGGAATGTATGAATACGATGATTCAATTCCTGGAGACAAAGGTTATTTCCGATTACGGCATCTTTAAGAATTCCGGAGAACAGTATCATGAAGACGCCACCGCCTTTATGAGCCTGATGGATCAGATCAAAAACGCCATTGAAGAGCTGGACAGCCACATTGCCAATATTGTAACGTCTGTGGAGGATATTAATTCCACCATGAACCAATCCACCCAGGGCGTCAATGAGATTGCCGAGAAATCTGCCAAGGTGGTGGAGAGCACCATGGAGGGATACGAGAGGCTGAATGAGAGCAAGCAGTCGGTAAAGGCACTGGAGGCCGTTACTGCAAAATTCAGGCTGAAATAGCCGATTATAAAAAAACGCCGCCTGCGGCGTTTTTTTATTGCATCTTAAAATCGAATCCGCTATTATGAAGGAGAAAGGAAAAGAGTATGTATATTATTGTAGGATTAGGCAACTTTGCAAAGGAGTATACAAACACCAGGCATAATATCGGCTTCGAGGTCATTGACCGGCTGGCCGGGCAGGAGAATATTTCCGTGCTGGAGATGAAGCACAAGGCGGCGATCGGCAGGGGCATCATAGCAGGGCAGAAATGTATCCTGGCGAAGCCCCTGACCTTTATGAATCTCAGCGGGGAATGTATCAGGGAGCTGGTGGATTACTATAAGGCGGACGAAAGGCAGGAGCTGATCGTCATTTCCGATGATATATGCCTGGACGCAGGGCAGCTGCGTATTCGGAAGAAGGGCAGCGCCGGAGGCCATAACGGGCTGAAGAATATCATAGCGCACCTGGGACATGATACTTTCGTGAGAATCCGGGTGGGAGTGGGAGAGAAGCCCCGGGAGTGGGACCTGGTGGACTATGTGCTGGGGCATTTCTCCGGGGAAGAGCGAAAGAAGATGGACGAATCCATGGACAGGGCGGCTGACGGGGTGCGGATGATCCTTTCCCGGGGTGCAGACGCGGCCATGAATGAATTTAACAGAAAGGCGGCGCCTGTGGAAGGCGGGCAGCCTGTAGAAAACAGGCCGCCTGCAGAGAACGGGCAGGGGGTATAAGGATGCAGGCATTACTTTCGCCCCTTCGGGAGCTGGCGGAATATGACAGTCTGAAGGAGGCTTTGCGGAAAGGGAAGGGCCCGGTGGCGC
>CAJTKW010000020.1:1749-30363 GCA_910577035.1 uncultured Acetatifactor sp. | reverse complement strand
AAAGGAAAAGATTTCATGAGAGCGTTGACAGCCCCCTTAGAAGAACTGGGAGCATTTTTGGAAATAAAGGAGAAATTACGCGGGGAGAGTGCTTCGGCGGCATTCACAGGCTGCGTGGACTCTCAGAAGCTGCATATGATATACGGATTGGGCGATGGTGTGAGGATAAAAGCCATCGTTACTTACAGTGACTTAAAAGCCAGGGAGATCTTTGAAGAATATAAATTTTATGACAGAAATGTCATGCTGTATCCCGCCAAGGATCTGATCTTCTTCCAGGCAGATATTCACGGCAATCAGCTGGTGAAGGAGCGGGTCAGGACCATGCGCCGCCTGATGGAGAATAAACCGTTGACCATAGTCACCACATACGCGGCTTTGATGACGCCCCTTGCCCTGTGGGACAGGGAGTCGGACGTAATCGATATTGAGAGGGGCGGTACGCTGCAGGAGAGGCGTCTTGCGGAAAGGCTGGTGGCCTTCGGATATGAAAAAAGCTACCAGGTGGAGAATCCGGGGCAGTTTTCCATCCGCGGAGGTATTATAGACATTTTTGACCTGACCGAGGAGAATCCTTACCGTATTGAGCTGTGGGGGGATGAGGTGGAATCCATCCGCAGCTTTGACGTCTTAAGCCAGCGCTCTATCGAAAAGCTGGAGAGCGTATCCGTGTTCCCGGCGTCAGAATTTGTCCTGGATGACGCCAGAATCAGGGCAGGCCTGGAACGGCTGGAAGCGGAAGCGGAAAGCCAGGAAAAGCTGTTCCGGGATGCCTTTCAGACGGAGGAGGCAGGGAGGATTGCCGCCCAGGTGAGAGAGCTGAAGGAGCAGCTGCTGGAGTTTAAAAGCAAGGTTAATCTGGAAGGATATATCCGCTATTTCTATGAGGATACCGTGACGCTGCCGGAAATGCTGACACGTATGTCAGACCCTGTCTTTTTTCTGGAGGAGCCTGTCAGGCTCCGGGAACAGGCAGAGGCCGTAGAGCTGGAGTTTCGTGAGAGCATGTCCCAGCGGGCGCAGAAGGGGCTTTGCCTGCCGGGACAGATGAATATTCTCTACAGCGGCGAGGAGGTGGCAGCCAGGCTTCTGGGAGGAAAAGTGGTCACTGTTTCCACCATGGATTCCAGAGGCGGATATTTTAAGCCGGAACAGAAGGCGGACATCGCAGCAAGGAGCCTTGCTCCATACAACAACAGCTTTGAAGCATTGGTCAAGGATCTAAGGCAGTTTAAGAAAAAGGATTACCGTGTCCTGCTGCTCTCCGGTTCCCGTACCAGGGCAAGACGGCTGGCGGAGGACCTGCGGGACGAGGGACTGGCAGCTGTTTACACGGAGGATCCCCTGCGGGAGGTGCAGCCCGGGGAAGTGCTGACCTATTATGGCCATGTGGGCAGAGGCTTTGAATATCCGCTGCTGAAATTTGTGGTGTTGTCGGAGACGGATATTTTCGGAGCGGAGAAGAAAAAGAAAAAGGCAAAGAAGCTCTACCAGGGTCAGAAGCTCAAGGACATGGGTGAGCTGAAGGTAGGGGACTATGTAGTACATGAGAGCCACGGCTTAGGGGTCTACCGGGGCATTGAAAAGGTGGAGATGGAGGGTGTGGTCAAAGACTACATCAAGATAGAATACCGGGACGGCGGCAACCTGTATGTGCTGGCCACGGGCCTGGACGTGATTCAGAAATATGCTTCCGCCGATGCCAGGAAGCCGAAGCTGAACAAGCTGGGCTCCAAAGAGTGGGAGAAGACCAAGACAAAAGTGCGGGGGGCCGTCAGCGAGGTGGCGAAGGACCTGGTGGAGCTGTATGCCCTGCGCCAGTCGGGGGAAGGCTTCCGTTATGGCCCGGATACGGTCTGGCAGAGGGAGTTTGAGGAGATGTTTCCCTTTGAGGAGACGGAGGACCAGCTGAACGCTATTGCGGAGACCAAGGCCGACATGGAAAGCGGCAGGATCATGGACCGCCTGATCTGCGGAGACGTGGGCTATGGCAAAACGGAGATAGCACTGCGGGCGGCATTCAAGGCGGTGCAGGAGGGGAAGCAGGTGGTATATCTGGTGCCCACCACCATTCTGGCCCAGCAGCACTATACCACCTTTGTGCAGAGGATGAAAAATTTCCCCGTGAGGGTGGAGATGATCAGCCGCTTCCGTACGCCGGGAGAGCTGAAGAAGATCATTGCGGATTTGCAGAAGGGTCTGGTAGACATCTGCATCGGCACCCACAGAGTCCTGTCCGGCGATGTGAAATTCAAGGATCTGGGCCTGCTGGTCATAGACGAAGAGCAGCGATTCGGCGTGGCCCATAAGGAGAAAATCAAGAAACTGAAGGAAAATGTGGATGTGCTCACGTTGACGGCTACCCCCATCCCCAGAACCCTCCATATGAGCCTTGTGGGTATCCGGGATATGAGCGTGCTGGAGGAAGCACCGGAGGACAGGCTGCCCATTCAGACCTTTGTCTGTGAGTATAATGAAGAGCTGGTGCGGGAGGCCTGCGTCCGGGAGCTTGGCAGGAACGGGCAGGTATACTATGTCTACAACCGGGTCAATAACATTGCCGATGTGGCGGCCAGGATTGCCGCCCTGGTGCCGGAGGCGGCCGTGTCGTATGCCCACGGGCAGATGCGGGAAAATGAGCTGGAAAAGATCATGTATGACTTTATCGCCGGTGAGATTGACATACTGGTATCTACCACTATTATCGAGACGGGCCTGGACATCTCCAATGTAAATACAATGATAATACACGATTCGGACAATATGGGACTTTCCCAGCTGTACCAGCTTCGGGGGCGGGTGGGCCGTTCCAACCGCACCGCCTATGCTTTTCTGATGTATAAGCGGGACAAGGTGCTCAAGGAGGTGGCGGAGAAGCGTCTGGAAGCCATCCGGGAGTTTACCGAGCTGGGCAGCGGCTTTAAGATCGCCATGCGGGATCTGGAGATCCGGGGGGCGGGAAATCTGCTGGGAGTACAGCAGCATGGGCATATGGAGGCGGTGGGCTATGACCTGTATTGCAAAATGCTCAACGAAGCGGTGCAGGAGCAGAAGGGTGTTAAGGCGGCAGTGGATTTTGCCACGCTCATCGACCTGGACGTGGATGCCTTTATCCCCCCTGCCTACATTATGAACGAGGTACAGAAGCTGGATATTTACAAGCGGATTGCCGGGATTGAAAATATACGGGAGCGGGACGACATGAAGGATGAGCTGCTGGACCGGTTCGGGGAGATTCCAAAGTCCGTGGATGACCTCCTGCGAATTGCATTGATCCGGGTGGCAGCCCACAGGCTGTACATGACGGAGGTCAAGGGGAAAAACGGGAAGATTACGTTTACGTTCTGCCCCGACGCGGCGGTGAATCCCCGGAGGATTCCGGAGCTGCTGTTAAGGTATGGGAAAGCTTTGAGCTTTAACGCACAGGGTCCCCCCTTTTTTACCTATGTATATAAAAAGACCGGGCTGGTGGAGAAGGATGCGGAGCAGCTGCTGGACTGGACGGAGGAGCTGTTGAGAGACATGGAGATTCTTCTGGAAGAGTGAAAGGTTGAAAGAACTATGATTAAAAATGTGATTTTCGATATGGGAAATGTATTGATTTACTTTAAGCCGGAATTATATATTCAGCAGCTGGGGGTGGCTGAGGAGGACAGGGGGATCCTGCTTCGGGAAGTGTTCCGGCAGGTGGAATGGGTTCGCCTGGACCATGGCACCATCACCGAGGCCGAGGCGGTGGAATCCATATGCAGGCGGGTACCGCCCCGTCTCCGTCAGGCAGTGGAGGAGCTGGTCTTTCGCTGGTGGGCCAGGCCCTTAAGTCCGGTCCCGGGGATGAAGGAGCTGGCGGCGGAGCTTAAGGCGCTGGGCCTTAAGCTGTATCTGCTGTCTAACGCCAGTATTCAGCAGTGCAAATATCATGACAGGATTCCGGGAACGGAATATTTTGACGGGCGCATTGTCTCCGCGGAGCATAAGCTGATTAAGCCCCAGCGGGAAATTTATCAGCTGCTGCTGGATACCTACGGCCTGCAGGCAGAAGAGTGCCTGTTTATCGATGATTCCCCGCTGAACGTGGAGGGAGCGTACTGTGTGGGAATCCGGGGGATCGTATTTGACGGTGACCTGCCGCGCCTGAGACGGGAGCTGCAGGGGTTTTTGCTGCTTCGCAACGCAGAATCCCAAAGCCAACAAGCTGGCTTGCGGGAAACGCTTTAATCAGCGTTTCCTACCCCTCACACGGAGAAATACCTGAAAGCATGACATTTCTCATCAGGATCTGTGATTTCTATAATCGAACATATATTTATTTTGAGAGAGTTTTATGGGACTTTAAAAATGTTACCTTCTATACAGAACAAAGAAAACAAGCAATTCTGAACAGGAGGTCATTTTATGAAGGGTTATATTACGGCGAGCGGATACATGGGACTGGTAGACGGCAGATATATTCTCTTTGCCAGCGAGGAAGAGTATCTGGAGTATCTCGAAGAAGGGTGATTGCCTCTTTTTTCTCCCGGGCATTTGTGATATGCTTATGGAAAAGGGAAGGGGAACCGAAAATGAAAAAAGACTTTGATCTGCTTTCTCTGGGAGAAATTATGCTGAGGCTGTCGCCGCCGGACAACGAGAGGATGACGAGGGGGGACACCTTCAGCAAACAGGCTGGCGGCGCGGAGCTGAATTCCGCCACCGGAGCGGCTATGCTGGGCCTGCGGTGCGGCATTATCTCCAAGCTGCCGGCCAACGATCTGGGTATATATATTAAGAACCGGGTCCGCCTCTGCGGCGTCAGCGACGATTATCTGGTGTACGACGACAGCAGGGATGCAAGGCTGGGCGTCTATTATTATGAAAACGGGGCCTATCCCAGAAAGCCCCGCATCGTGTATGACAGGAAGAATACTTCTGTCAATAAGATTTCCATAGAAGATTATGATGACCGTCTTTTCGGCGCGACGAGATGCTTTCACACCAGCGGTATCACGCTGGCCTTAAGCCCCCAGGTGCGGGAGACAGCCGTCAAAATGATCCGGCGCTTTAAGGAGCAGGGAGCCATGATTTCCTTTGATGTCAACTTTCGCGGCAATCTCTGGACAGGCGCGGAGGCAAAGGAATGTATCGAGTCCATTCTGCCCTATGTGGACATTTTCTTCTGCTCGGAAGACACGGCCCGCCTGACTTTTTTAAAGGACGGGGATGTGAAGAGTATTATGAAGAGCTTCACGGAGGAGTATCCCGTTTCCCTGGTTGCCTCCACCCAGCGCATCGTGCACAGTCCCAAGCGCCATACCTTTGGCTCTGTGATCTACAGTGCCGGGGAAGACCGGTATTATGAGGAAGCGCCTTATGCGGACATTGAGGTGGTGGACAGGATCGGCAGCGGCGACGCCTATATATCCGGTGTTCTGTACGGCCTGCTGGCTCATGACGGGGACTGTCGTAAGGCACTGGAGTACGGAAACGCAGTCAGTGCATTGAAAAATACCATTCCCGGCGATCTGATCAGTACGGATCTGGCGGAGATCGAGGGGATTATCCGGGAACATAAATCCACGGGCCGGATCGCGGAAATGGACCGGTAAAATGAGAATAAGCAAAAATAATGCAGGAGAGGTTTCATGCCCTCTCCTGTTTTTCACAGTGCGCCCCGGGGCGCACTGTGACAGGATCTTTTTTCTGCTTTATAAAATGTCTGTAAAAATCTTCTGAAAATTCCCTGAAAACACGCGGTTTTAAAAAAATGTACCCTTCTGCGGGAAAAAGGTTCCCTCCCGGAAAAATGGGGGAATCAATATTTTGGATGGAAGAATTGTATCTTGTGACGGAGGTCTGACGGATGGTATCGTAAACTTCAGAAGGAGGTCAGATTGCACATGAAGTCAAAAAAAGAGAAGCCGACAAAACCGGCAAAATATGTACCGCCAAAGAAAAATTTCAGGCAGAAACTGATAGATGTCTATCATTACAGATGGTTTTACCTTATGTTCCTGCCGGTGTTCCTGTCCCTGCTGGTATTTCATTATTTTCCGATTTACGGTATCAAGTATGCGTTTTATGACTATACGCCGTTTAAGGCTCCTGAGTGGGTGGGCTGGGAGAATTTTGAATATTTGTTTTCCAGCGTGAGGTTCTGGCGGGCGTTCCGGAATACCCTGGTGCTCAGTACGGTGAAGCTGGTTCTGGGCATGGTGGCCAGTGTGGGCCTGGCACTGTTAATCGACGAGATCAGGAGTGTCTGGTTCCGCAAGATCACCCAGACGGTGGTCTATATCCCCCATTTCATTTCCTGGGTGGTGGTAGCATCCATCTTTACCCTGTTCCTCTCACCCCAGTCCGGCATGGTGAATGCCATTATTACAGCGCTGGGCCATGAGCCTATATATTTTCTGGCCAGTGACAAATGGTGGAGAGTGGTATTTTACCTGTTGAATATCTGGAAGGAAACGGGGTGGGGAACGATCATCTACATAGCTGCCCTGGCCGGTGTGGATCAGGAAATGTACGAGGCTGCGGCGATTGACGGTGCAAGTCACTGGCAGAGAGTGAAATATGTATCCATTCCTGCTATCAGCGTGACGATTCTGACGGTGTTCATCCTGAACCTGGCCAAGGTGTTGAACCTGTTTGATCCCGTATTCGTACTGCAGAACGACAGCGTAATCAAGTCCTCCGATGTTATCGGAACCTATGTATACCGCATGGGTATTGTCAGCGCGGATTACGGTGTGTCAACGGCATCCGGTCTGTTTAAATCCGTGATTTCCGTAGCGCTGATAACCATAGCGAACCATATGAACAAAAAGATCAAGGGGGAGGGAATCTTAGGATGATGGTAGAAAAATTGTCCTTGAAAAAGGGCAAACGGGGAAGAACTGCCTTCGTAATATGTAATGTTCTGTTCTTATGCCTCCTGATGCTGATTATGATTATTCCCCTGTGGAAGGTCATTGTGGATTCGCTGGATCCCACCTCCGTGGGGATCAGGCTCTGGCCCAAGCAGGTCAGCTTCTATGCCTATAAGACGATATTGTCCAAGAAATCGTTGTACCTGCCATTCCTGGTGTCCGTATTAACTACCATAGGTGCGACGGTGGTGGGTTTGCTGATGACCACGCTGGCGGCATATGTTATCCTGCAGAAGGAGATTCCCGGCAGAAGGCTGATGATCGGCTACATTATGTTTACCATGCTGTTCAGCGGCGGTATGATCCCCGCGTATCTGAACATCCAGAAGCTGGGCCTGATGAATAATCTGATGGTTATTATCCTGCCGGCAGGTGTCAGTACCTATAACATTGTGCTGATGAGGAGCTTTTTTGAGAGCATTCCCAGTACTCTTTATGAAGCGGCGGAGCTGGACGGCTGCACCCCCATGAGGACGTTCTGGAGAATCGTGCTCCCCCTTTCCAAGCCGGCGCTGGCGTCTGTGGGACTGTTCATCGCCGTGGGCACATGGAACGAGTATATGCCTTTTATCCTCTATATGCAGGACAATTCCAAGATGAATTTCCAGGTAAAGGTGAGGGAGCTGATCCTGCAGGATGCGTTGGCCGGAACGGCGATTTCCGCATCGGACGACATGCTCAAGAGCGCTGTGGTGGTAGTGGTGGTATTTCCGTTTCTCATTATCTATCCCTTTGTACAGAAATACTTTACGAAAGGCGTAACGGTAGGTGCTGTCAAGGGTTAAGATATAAATTTAAAGGAGGATTACTATGAAAAGAAATGTGACTAAGAAACTGACGGCGGTTGCCCTGGCAGCTGCAATGGCCCTGGCAGCCACAGGCTGCGACAACAATTCCGGGGACACCCCTTCGGTCTCGTCGGAAGCGCCCAAGGGCTCTTCCGGTGCGCCGGAAAGCTCTGCGAGTACACCGGAGAGCGAGGCAAATGGGGGGGGTAATACGCCTGCGGAGATCGCAAAGCCGGATACCATCTCCTGGTGGACTCACGACGGTCTGAATGAAGAAAACGGCGCCGAGCAGTGGTTTGCCGAATTTGAGAAATTTACCGGCATTCATCTGGACCATCAGTTCATACCCAACAATGAGTACTATGATAAGCTGAAGCTGGCGTTTGCCTCCCATGAGGTGCCGGAGGTATTTGACTTAAACGGTGCTAACCTGGCGCTGTATGCTTCCCAGGGTGCGATCAAGGATCTGACGCCCATGCTGCAGGCTTCTGACCTGTGGGATAAGGTGGATCCTGACATATGGGACGCGATTGCCATCGACGGCAAGATTTACGCGATTCCCAAGGAGGTTCCCTCTGCGGCATGTACCTATGTGCGCGGCGACTGGCTGGAGAGGCTGGGAATGCAGCCTCCCACAACTTATGAGGAGTTCCTGGAAATGATCCGCCGCTTTAAGGCCGAGATCCCCGAGTGTGAGATCGGACTGACCGCACCCGGCGTCAAGAGCCCTCAGAATCTGCCGGAGTTCTACCAGGGAGCGCAGTTTGGCTTCTACAGGGAGAACGGCGAGTGGAAGGATGGCTTTGCCCAGGACAATATGGCGGAAGCAATGCAGAGAATGCAGGATGCCTATAAGGAAGGCCTGCTGGATATGGAGATTATCACCAATACCACCTCTACCTGCCGTGACGCATGGTATGAAGGGAAAGTTGGTGTATTCAACTACTGGTCCGGTAAGTGGGGCGGTACCCTTCAGGAAAGGCTGGAGACCAATAACGAGGGGGCAATTGCCCTGGCGATTCAGCCCATTGACGGCGCGGTATACTCCTTTGCCACCCTGAGCGGACTGTGCATCTCTTCCGAGGTGAGCGATGAGAAGGCACAGCAGATCTTCCGGTATTTCCTGGAGTACATGCACGACGGCGGAGAAGGCCAGGTGCTGTTCCAGAGCGGTGTGGAAGGTGTGCACTGGGAGCAGGACGGCGACAAGGTAAAGCCTCTGCCCAACCTTTCCGATTCCAGCACGGTTACTACCAGCGTGTGGATCACACCCTGGCTGTCGCTCACACCTCTCGAGCTGACCGATAAGATCACGGAAAAGGCTGATGCGGTTACGAATTCCCTGGCAATTACGGATGCTGTAGCAGTACAGACCCCCATCACTCCCGTATCCGAGACGCTGAACAAGATCACCTCCGATCTGGAGCTGGAGAAAGCGGATATTCTGGCAAAGGTAGTCATGGGTGAAATGACGGTGGAGCAGGGCGTCGCAGCTTATAAGGAAGTGGCGGAAGAGCTGAATGTACAGAAGGTGCTGGATGAGCTGAACGGCAGATAGGCTTCCCGGGCTTTGATTAACAGAATAAAATATGGGTGTTCCCTGCGGTTTTGACCACAGGGAATTTCCCGTATCCGGAAATTCGCCAAATATGATATACTGTAATCAGTGCAAAGGATAAATTATGAAAAAGCTGATGAAAAATTCGATCTCCACATTTTTGCTGTCTTATATCATGGTGCTGCTGATTCCTCTTTTGATTGCGACGGCAGGCTTCCAGATTGCCTTCCACATTGTGGAGGAGAATCTGAAGGTGACCCATATCAATATGCTGCAGAGAAGCGCGGATACCATTGAGAATGAGCTGGTAGACATAGAGAGTGTGGCGCTGCAGATCGCCAGCGACAGCACGATTCTGGAAATGGCGTCCAAGAAAAAGGGGGACAGCAATTATATCCTGCCTGCACTGGATGCCCTGGACAATTTCACGTTGTATTTAAATTACCGTGACATTGATCTGCTGGATTCCAATAAAGCATACATTTACTTAAAAAATACGGATCTGGTGCTTTATGAGAAAAGCTACTACAGGCCGGATATTTTCCGCACTTATCTGAAGAACTGGGAAATTGACTATGACGGCTGGCGTCAGGAAATGGACCGGATGGATGCCCTGTCTTCCTGCTTTCGGCGGAACGGGGACGGCTTTGAATATGTATTTCCCTTTTCGCGGCAGATGTTTGGGGAAAGGCAGGGAGTAATCGTCCTGCGGATTGACGGGGATGAGGTTGCCCGGAAGATGGAATTTATCAATGATTTAAACAGCAGGGAGACCTATATGGTGGAAATCGTGGATGCCGCAGGAGAGCAGCTGTGGGCTTCCCATTCGGCGGAGGAATTTCCCAAGTTTTCCTTTCAGGAGCTGGAGAACAGTTACCTGGAAAAGGACGGCATGAGCATTATTGTGGCGAAGGCGGAGAAGGTGGATCTGTATTATGTACTGGTATTGCCGGTGAAGGAGAGCCTTTCCCAGCTGAGGACATTGAAAAATATCGTATTGCTCCTGATGCTGGCGGCGGTGGCAGTGGGGGCGGCTATGGCGCTGATCCAGGCCATCCGCAAGGGACGGCCGGCAGATGAGGCCCTTCATGCGCTTGCACCCAGGGGGGAAGCGCCGGGGCGGTATGCGAATCTGGGAACTGCCGTGGCCGAGATTGTAAAAAGGCATGAGAATGTGCTGCAAGAGGTGGAAAAAGACAAGATTACACGGCAAAAGAACTTTTTTGACGAGCTGTTAAAAGCGGAGTTCAGCACGGAGTCACAGCTGCGTACCAGCGCGGAAAAGGCAGGGGTGGACATTGATAATCAGTTTTACCAGACGGCCTTTATCCAGCTTTTTTCCGGGAATGATTTCAGTGCGGTGGACGATCAGACCATCAATGAAATCCGGGTACTATCGAAATTGATGAAGGAGCATCTGCGGGAAAGCTGCGGCCATAATGTGTGGTTCCATAAGAAGAACTATAATTCGGAGATAGCGATCTTTGCCATTGACAATATGGAAGAGGATGTGTTTGACCTGATCCGGCAGACCAAGGACTGGGTTCTCGAGGAGTGCCACATTGAGATCACAAGCGGT
The DNA here is from genome assembly GCA_910577035.1 of uncultured Acetatifactor sp. Classification (GTDB taxonomy): domain Bacteria; phylum Bacillota; class Clostridia; order Lachnospirales; family Lachnospiraceae; genus Acetatifactor. Next base: position 19,530 of record CAJTKW010000020.1, on the reverse strand, counting down.
ATCGGGGGAACCTGTAACAATCTGCTGCTGATCTGGCGCTCTATGGAGGAAGCCAGAATTGCGCTTGAAAACTGTACCAGAGAGAAGCCGGTGGTCTCCTACCAGGCGGAGCTCATTAAGCGGGATGAGTATTATTTTCCTTCCATTGCGGAAAGCAAGCTGGAGGAAAGCATCCGCTGCGGGCAGTGGCAGGAGACGAAGGATATTCTGGCGCTGCTGGAGACGGAAAACTGTGTCAACAGGACACTGCACAGAAGGCAGTTTATCAAGCTGAACCAGAAGTTCATGGATATTTTAGGAGGAGCCGGGCAGAAGGAGGAATTGCAGGAGCGGGTGCTGTGGATCAATGAAGTCCTGATGCAGCCGGAGATTTCCACCCAGGAATATTTTTGCAGACTGCGGCAGCTGTACCGGAAGGTATGCAGCGACAATGTAGAGAAGAAGCAGGAGCAGAAGAGCCGGATGGTGGAAGAGATCAAGGCGTATATCGAGGCGCATTTTTGTGAGTCGGATATGGGTCTGGCCCGGGTGGGAAGTGAATTTCGGGTATCGGAAAGCTATTTGTCCACATTGTTCAAGGAGCAGTCGGGAGGGAACTTTGGCGACTTCCTGGAGACCCTCAGAATCAGGAAGGCCTGTGAATTGCTTCAGGATAAGACCATTACCATAAATGAGGTGGCGGAGGAGGTGGGCTATAACAGTGTGCAGACCTTCCGGAGGGCGTTCAAGCGGGTAAAGGGGGTGAGCCCCAAGGAACAGCGGGAAAGAAATGTTGAGTAATCAGATAGAACAGAGAGGTATCGAATGAAGGATGTATTTGAGATAATCAGGGCACAGGACCTGGAGGGCTTAAAGGAATTCCTGGAGGAATACCCCAGGGGGCTGGATGTGCAGACGAAGCAGGGCGTGTGGGCGCTGCATGAGGTGATGGCCCAGGGAAACCCGGAGATGGCAGGGTATGTCACGGAATACGCTATCGTCAACATGAATCTGGTTGACAGCCAGGGCAATACGGTGCTGCATTATGGGGTAAGCTCCGGCAGCCTGGAGCTGGTAAAATATCTGACGGAGCGGGTGGACTCCCCTGTGGACCAGGCCAATCTCCATGGGGTGACGCCCTTTGACCTGGCAGTATCTCTGGGAGAAAGGGAGATACAGGCTTACTTTGAGGAAAGGCTGGGCGCCCGGGCGGAGGAGCTGTACCATAATCCCATCTGCCGGGGGATGCACCCGGATCCCTCTATCGTGCGGGTGGGGGAAGAGTATTATATGGTCAATTCCTCCTTTATGTTTTTTCCCTGTATCCCCATATCTCATTCCAGGGACCTTATCCATTGGCGGCTGATCGGCCATGCCATTACCAACCCCGAATGGGCGGGGCTGAAGGGGCTGGAAGGGGGCAGGGGCTATTGGGCGCCGGACATTTCCTATTATGAGGGAAGGTTTTATATTACTGCCACCTGCCGCATGAACGAGGGCGGGCTGCCCCAGAGGGTGCAGATGGTGACCTCCTCCGAGAAACCGGAGGGGCCTTATTGCGAGCCGGTATTCCTGGAGGAGGAAGGGATAGACCCTTCTATTTTCACGGATCTGGACGGCAGAAGGTATATGCTCTTAAACCGGGGGGCCAGGATCTTTGAGATCAGCAGGGACGGCAGAAGGATTCTGTCCAAGCCGAAGCTGCTCTGGTATGGACAGAACAAGAAGGCCTCCGAGGGCCCCCACATGCTGTATAAGGACGGATACTATTATTTGTTTATGGCGGAAGGGGGCACCGGCATGGGCCACCGTATTACTGTGGCCCGTTCCAGGGAGCTGATGGGAGTGTATGAATCCTGCCCTTATAATCCGATTCTGCGCCAGTGGGACGAAAAACGGCTGATCCAGTGCAGCGGTCACGGTATGCCTGTGGAAACGCCGGACGGACAGTGGTATATGGTCTATCTCTGCAACCGCATCGGCACCTCCGGATATGCCGTCCTGGGGAGGGAGACCGGCCTGGATCCCATTACGTGGACGGCGGACGGCTGGCCGCTGGTAAATTCTCTGCGGGGACCCTCCGAGCTGCAGAGAAAGCCGAGGATCGCAGGCAGGGAGGCGGCGGAGCGGCAGCAGGGGCTCACGGGCCTCTGGGGCCGATGGATGACGGTTCGGGGGGTGGAAGGAAACCGCTATGAGGAACAGGGCGAAGACCTGCTGATCCACGGAACCGGAACGGATTTGAACCGGGTGGGCTACAGCACGATCCTGGTAAAGCCCCAGGCGGAATTTTGCTTTGAGATTTCCGGAAATGTCCGCGTGGAGGAAAGCGGCGGAAACGGGGACTGGGATGCGGGACTGACCTGCTACTATGACGAGAACAGTTATCTGAAGCTGGCGCTGTCCTGCCGGGATAACCGGATGGGAATTCTTTCCGCAGAGTATGTGGAGGACCGCTATGTGACGGAGGACTTCCTGCCGTTGGAGCCGGAGGGCGGGGAAATCGAACTGAAAATTATCACGGAGCATTTAAAGCGCACCCTGTACTACCGGCAGGAGGGCGAGTGGAGGCTGGCGGCAGCATTTGAAAATACTTCTTATCTGAGCAGCGAGGGTTTAAAGAAGGGCAAACGATTCACAGGAGCCACTGCCGGCATCTATGTGAACGGGGATGTGACGGGAAGGTTTTCGAAAGTGGAAATCCAGTATCCGGAGACCGGACCTTGGCAGGTCGGAAAGGAAAGACATCGGTAAAATGAAATGACAGATCACTCATGATGGAAGGGAAGGCGGGAAATACTATGGACAATGAAATGAAAAGCAGGAAAATGTGGATTGCGGACCAGGGGGACGGAACATACCGTAATCCCATTCTATACACGGATTATTCGGATCCGGATGCCATCCGGGTGGGAGAGGATTACTATATGGTAGCTTCCAGCTTCAGCAACGCGCCCGGGGTTCCCCTGCTTCACTCCCGGGATTTGGTGAACTGGAAGGTGGTGAATTACTGCATGGAACGGCTGCCTTACGACAGATATGACAAGCCGGCCCACGGCTGCGGCGCGTGGGCGCCGGCTATCCGTTATCACGAGGGGGTCTATTATGTGTTCGTACCGTTTCCGGATGAGGGGATTCTCATGTGCCGGACTACGGATCCCTTTGGAAAATGGGAGGAGCCGGTGTGTGTCAAGAGAAACAGGGGCTGGATAGACCCCTGTCCCTTCTGGGACGACGACGGCAAGGCTTATCTGGTAAACGGCTTTGCCAACAGCCGCATCGGGTTTAAAAGCGCCCTGTATATTTCCCCTTTAAGCCCGGACGGTGCTGCCGTGCTCGGCGGCGGGGACGGGGGCTGCTTCGTTTACGACGGCCATGCCACCCAGCCCACCATCGAGGGCCCCAAGCTTTATAAGCGCAACGGTTATTATTATATCTTTGCGCCCGCAGGCGGGGTGAAAACCGGCTGGCAGACCGTGCTGCGTTCCCGGTATATATATGGTCCTTATGAGGAGAAAATCGTCATGCACCAGGGAAGCAGTTCCGTCAACGGCCCTCACCAGGGCGCCTGGGTGGATACGCCGGAAGGGGAGGACTGGTTCCTGCACTTCCAGGATGTGGGGAATGCGGGCAGGATCGTACATTTACAGCCGATGAAATGGGTGGACGACTGGCCGGTGATCGGTGTGGACGAGGATAACGACGGCTGCGGAGAGCCGGTATTGCAGTATCGAAAGCCCCGGACGGGGGTGTCCCAGTCCCCCGATGCGCCGGAAGACAGTGATACCTTGAAAGGGGAGACTCTGGGGCTGCAGTGGCAGTGGAACGCCAATTACAGAAGGGAATGGTATTCTCCGGAAAGGGACGGGCTGAAGCTGTATGCGCAGCAGGTGGAGGAAGGCCTGCCCCTGTGCGATGTGCCGAACCTGCTCCTGCAGAAGTGGCCTGCCCCGGAATTTACGGTTACGGCCTGCCTGGGGCTGGATGCCATGGAGGATGGTGACGTCTGCGGCATGGTTTCTCTGGGCGGACGTTATGACGGCATACTGGTGTGCCGCAGGGGCGGCAGGCTGTTCCTGCACCAGAGAACCGGGCTGCTTGCAGACAGGAAGGAGAAGGACACGGAGCTGGAGGCCTTCTCCGGAAGTAGACTGTATCTACGGATGCGGGTGGAAGCGGAGAGCCGTATCTCCTGGGAGGCAGGAGACAGTGAGGAATGTCTGCACCCGGTGGGAGAGGCCACGGAAGCGCTGCCCGGAAGGTGGGTGGGGGTGAAATCCGGTCTGACAGCCATTCATGAAGGGCCGGGACCCTGCGGCCATGTGACGGCGGAGGGATTTCTCTACGGAAAAACATGAGGAAATAAGTCCGTTCAAATATTGTATGAATAATAATTTTTTGGATACAAATACTAGAAATACTTACAAACAATGCCAAAAACAATATTTGTGAACGGAGGACTTTTATCATGAAAGCAACGGGAATTGTAAGAAGAATAGATGATCTGGGGCGGATCGTGATCCCCAAGGAAATCCGCAGGACCCTGCATATCCGGGAATCGGACCCGCTGGAAATCTACACGGACAGGGACGGCCAGGTCATTTTGAAGAAATATTCGCCTATCGGTGAGATGGTTACCTTTGCCAAGCAGTATGTGGAGAGTCTTGCCCAGGTGTCGGGTCATGCGGCTCTTATTGCAGACAGGGATCAGTTTATCGCGGCAGCAGGCGGCTATAAGCAGCTTATCAATAAGGCAATCGGGAGGCAGCTGGATGAAAAGGTACACAACCGTGAGACGGTAATGGCATCCCGGGGAGACAGGAATTTTATCAGTGTGTGTGATGAGGAAGCCGATGAGTACCAGCATGAGGCCATTGCACCTATCCTGTGTGAGGGCGACATTATCGGAAGCGTGGTACTGCTGCAGAATGACAATAAGGGCCGGATGGGCGAGGTGGAACAGAAACTGCTCCAGTCTGCCGCCACATTTTTAGGCAGACAGATGGAGCAGTAGATGCTGGGGCGGGACGTTTGTCCCGCCTTAAATGATTTGGTTTTTACCGCCCTTTTTCCCCTGATAAAGCCGATCATCGGCAGTGCGGAGCAGGTCGGTAATGCTTTGGCCGTTGCCTGCCGCCAGGCCGAAGGTCATTGTCACGGAGACGGCTAGATCGTCATATCTGCACACGGAGGAGCGGACATCGTCCAGCAGCTTTTCCAGCAGTTCCCTTGCGTGAGCCAGATCCATATTTTCAAAGACCAGGAGAAATTCCTCCCCGCCCCATCTGGCGACAAAGCCATTGTTCCTCATATGCCGGCGGAGGATGTCCGCGATCTGCTTCAGCACAAGGTCGCCGCAGTCATGGCCGTAGGTATCGTTTACTTTTTTAAAGTCATCAATGTCACCGATGGCAAGGCAGAAGTCCGTCCCGTTTTTCTCTGCATATTTCATGGTCTGACGAAGCCTTTTGTCTCCGAAGCGGCGGTTTGCCAGGGCGGTGAGGGAATCCTGTTCCACCAGGTCGTGCAGAGAGCGCTGCATGTTCAAGGCAGAGCCTGCAATCTCGTTGAGCTCGTCGTTGCGCTTCAGAGCCAGGGCGGGAGGCTCCGCACTGAGATTTCCGGTGGAGACTTCTCCCAGAAAGCCGTGAATCTGCAGCAGTGCCGATGTAAAGCTGCGGGTATATAGGAAAATGAAAAGAGAAGTCAACAGCATAATCAGAATGTCAGCGACCACCAGCGGATAAATGGAAGCCCTGACGGACGCGTCCACCTCGGCGGTGGGCTTACCCACGAAGAGCATGCCGGTTACGGCGCCGTCGCTGTTGGTCAGGGGAGCATAATAGGAAAAATAAGCGGTGTCAAAGATAAGCACATTGGTGTAAAATTTCGCCGTACCGGTCTCAAATACGTCCTCCATAACCGCGGAAGGTGCACCCGAGCCTGTGATGCGGACACCGTTGTTGTCAACGATGGTGGTGAGGATCCTGGTGTCCTGATAAAACAGGGTGATGTCCAATCCGGTATTCCGCTTAAATTGATCGATCAGGGTGCAGTCGCCGGTAATATCCTGGTCTCCTTTGTACAGCCGGTAGCTGCTCCCGCCTGTCAGAGTGTAATCTCCGGGATAGAGAGTGTCGTAGGTAGTGTCCAGATTACGGCATACATTCCGCAGCTCAATTTCCACCTCCTGGTACATGGCCCGGGTAAACATGCTGGACCCCAGCAGAAGAATGGTAATTCCCAGAAATGCCAAAGGGATAATATTGATTGCCAGCAGGACATATGCGATTTTTCCTTTTCTTTTGGTTTTCATATAGTACTCCTTATCCACGGAATAAAATTTAAGTCATAATTCAAGTATACTAATTTTGGAGCAAAAAGGCAACACTCCTTTACTTTTTTCACTTATTTTACTATAATTAAGATGCGGTAAAAGGCAATGGAGAAGGCATCGTGTACGGAGGAGCGGTAAATTGAGCATGGAGAACATAGAGGCAATCTACCCGGTGGGCAGGCTTGACAGGGGGCTGCTGGTAGTGGGTGGAAATAAGCGGATGTATGAGTTTGTCGGAGAATATATTTATTTGCCGCTTTATAAAATGGTTTTGGATAAGGATGTGGATCGACTGAAAAATGCTGTTTCCCGCTGTGATTTACTGGCAGAGGGCCAGTCGGAGGAAGTGGAGGAGTGTGTTCATTTCACAGACGGGAAGGGCGGGTATGACACTTACCTTGTCATACTCCGCAAGGTCAGGAATTTTGACGGGTATGAGATTGAATTGCAGAATGTCTCCGAAAACATCCGGCAGATCGGCAAGATCAGCAGCCGTCTGGGGATGCTGCGGGATTATCTTACGGTATCCGGAGGTGCCCTGTTTTCCTATCGCCCTGCCGACGGCTGGTTTAAACTGTTCTGGATGGATTATGAGCAGGAGGTGGAGATCTGTGATATGCCCTTTGGACAGTGGAGGGAGCAGGTTATCCGGGATAAGCAGGTCAGCGAGAAGGATCGGGAAACCTTTGATTCCTTCTGCGAGGCGGTAAAGAACGGGGACCAGGAACAGGCCTATATCTTCCGGGGAAACATGCTGAACCGGGGCCGGAACGAGGAAACGTACCGGGTGAAGATTCAGCCGAGAACATATGCGGGCCGGAAAAGAGTGCTGGGTGTCTGGTCCGTGATCAGAAAGCGTAACGGAAGCAGGACGGAGGATTATACAGAAGGGAATCACCTGGATTCCATGACCAAGATCCTGAACAGGAAAGGAATCATGGAATATGCGGAAGCAAAGGTGGCAAAAGGGGCCGATGCGGCCGTGGTGATGCTTGATATAGACAATTTTAAAAATGTCAACGATACCTACGGCCATCCTTTCGGAGACGCGGTGATTACCGCCGTGGCAGACGTGATCAAAAAGGTGATCGGAAACAGCGGCGTGGCGGGGCGCGTGGGCGGCGACGAATTCATGGTCATATTAAATAACTGCGGGGACGAGCTTGTGCTCCGGAATTACCTGCGGGGGATCAAAATGAACGTGGGCACTTTGTTTCCGGACAGGGTGGGGAATAACAAAATCACCTGTTCCATCGGCGTATCCCGGAGCAGGGTGGATTCCGACGATTTCAAGGAGCTGTACCGGATTGCCGACAAGGCGCTGTATCTGGCGAAAGAGAAAGGCAAGAACCGCTATGTTATCTATAAGCCGGAGCTGCACGGAGCCCTGCGGATCAATGAGGCAAAGGAGGATCTGACGGATATAAAGGAGGCATTCTATTCCGAAAGGGATCTGAATACATTTAACCGCAGTCTGGCAAACCTGGTCCTCAAGGGAAGCGGGGAGCTGCCGGAGGTACTGGAGCAGATGGCTCATGTGCTCACGGTTCCCCGGGTACAGGTATTCTGGGGAGAGGAGCGGCAGTGCGCGGCCGCCTGGCCGCTGTCGCTTATGGAGGATTCCTGTGACGCCTCCTGCTTTGAAAAGAAGGAATACAGGGAGCTTTTTCAGAATGACATGCTCCAGATCGGCAACGTGAACAAGCTGGAATACATTATGCCGGAGATCTACGGGATGTATCGGGAGAATCATGTCTGCAGTATTCTCCAGCATTATCTGCGTGATGACAAGGGTGAAATCAGGGGATTTGTGACGGTGGAGGAGTGCAGCCAGATCCGGGGCTTTCCCAAGCTGGCAATGCAGATATTTGAGAGCATGTGCATGGTCTTAAATGCCGTCCTGCTGCGGGAGGAGGCAAATGCAAACAAAGCCCTTGACAAGTAAATTTGTCAAAGGCTATAATAGCAAAAAGAGTAAAATGCAGTGACGAAGAGAGTAACCGTCTGAGGAAAGCAGCAGCGAGCCGGGGAAGGTGTGAGCCCGGTGCCGGTAGGCAGGCAGTGAAGATCACTTCCGAGCAGTCAGGGCAAAAGGAAAGAGGCAGATTCGAGTACCGGTAGCCCTGAACGGCATTCCCCCGTTACGGGAAGACATATAATCCCGTGGCTGGCGGCGGGACGTATGAGTGTAAGAGGTGGTTTACCGCGGAGTTAAGGCTTCGTCCTGTTGCAGGACGGAGCCTTTGTTGCAAGTAAGGAAACGCTGACAGCATCATCGTTTCCTTAACGTAAAACAGATATTTCAGCCATGTAAAGGAGGATGTAATGTACAGACAGGTGGACAAAAATCTGAATTTTGTGGAAAGGGAAAAAGGGATCGAAAGGTTCTGGAAGGAAAATGACATTTTCCAAAAGAGTATGGACATCCGTGAGGGCTGTCCTGTCTATACCTTTTACGACGGGCCGCCCACGGCCAACGGAAAGCCTCATATCGGCCATGTGGAGACCCGTGTCATCAAGGATATGATTCCCAGATACCGGACCATGAAGGGCTATATGGTGCCCCGGAAGGCGGGCTGGGATACCCATGGCCTGCCGGTGGAAATCGAGGTGGAAAAGCGGCTGGGCTTAGACGGCAAGGACCAGATTGAGGCCTACGGCCTGGAGCCCTTTATTGACAAATGCAAGGAGAGCGTCTGGAAGTATAAGGGCATGTGGGAGGATTTCTCCGGCATTGTGGGCTTCTGGGCGGATATGGATCATCCCTATGTGACCTATGACGATAATTTTATCGAGTCCGAATGGTGGGCCTTAAAAACCATCTGGGACCAGGGACTGCTGTACAAGGGCTTTAAAATCGTACCCTACTGTCCCCGCTGCGGCACCCCCTTGTCAGCCCAGGAGGTAGCCCAGGGGTATAAGACGGTGAAGGAACGCTCCGCCATAGTACGTTTTCGTTGTGTGGGCGAGGATGCGTATTTCCTGGCCTGGACCACCACGCCCTGGACCCTGCCCTCCAACCTGGCTCTGTGCGTGAATCCGGAGGAGACCTATTGCAAGGTCAAAGCAGCGGACGGCTATACTTACTATATGGCGGAGGCTTTGCTGGATACCATCTTCAGGACCCCGGAAAAAAATGCGGATACGGAAGCCGCTGACGGGAAACCGGCGTATGAAATCCTGGAGACATACAAGGGGAAGGACCTGGAGTACAGAGAGTATGAGCCCCTGTTTGCCTGTGCCGGGGAAGCGGCGGCAAAGCAGAACAAAAAGGCGCATTTTGTCACCTGCGACAATTATGTCACCATGTCCGACGGCACGGGTATCGTACACATTGCCCCGGCCTTCGGTGAAGACGACGCAAGCGTGGGCAGAAAGTATGACCTGCCCTTTGTGCAGTTTGTGGACGGCAAGGGGGAGATGACGGAGGAAACGCCCTATGCCGGCATGTTTGTGAAAAAGGCGGACCCGGAGATTTTAAAGGATCTGGAGAAGGAAGGAAAGCTGTTTTCCGCGCCTAAATTTGAGCATGAGTACCCTCACTGCTGGAGATGTGATACGCCTTTAATCTATTACGCAAGAGAATCCTGGTACATCAGGGAGACGGCGGTGAAGGAGGAGCTGATCCGCAATAACAACACGGTGAACTGGATCCCGGAGTCCATCGGCACGGGACGCTTCGGCAACTGGCTGGAAAATATTCAGGACTGGGCAATTTCCCGGAATCGCTACTGGGGCACGCCCTTAAACATCTGGGAGTGTTCCTGCGGCCATCAGGAATGTATCGGCAGCCGGGCGGAGCTGGCGGAGAAGGCGGGAGACCCGCAGGCGGCAAAGGTGGAGCTCCACAGGCCCTATATTGACCAGGTGACCTTTACCTGCCCGGAGTGCGGGGGCGTGATGAAAAGGGTGCCGGAGGTGATTGACTGCTGGTTTGATTCCGGCGCCATGCCCTTTGCCCAGCATCATTATCCCTTTGAGAATAAGGAGCTGTTCGAGCAGCAGTTCCCGGCTCAGTTCATTTCTGAGGCCGTGGACCAGACCAGAGGCTGGTTCCATTCCCTGATGGCGGAATCCACTCTGCTGTTTCATAAGGCACCCTATGAAAACGTGATCGTACTGGGACTTGTGATGGATGAAAACGGTCAGAAGATGAGCAAGTCCAAGGGCAATGCGGTGGATCCCTTTGAGGCCCTGAAAACCTACGGGGCGGATGCCATCAGATGGTATTTTTATACCAGCTGTTCCCCCTGGCTGCCCAAGCGTTTTTCCGGCAAGATTGTGCAGGAGGGGCAGCGGAAGATTATGGGTACGCTGTGGAACACCTATGCCTTCTTTGTGCTGTACGCGGAGATCGACGGCTTTGATGCCACAAAGCATACCCTGGAATACGAGAAGCTGCCCGTGATGGATAAATGGCTGCTTTCCAGGCTGAATACCACGGTGAAGGCAGTGGACGAAAATCTGGACCAGTACAGGATCCCGGAAGCAGGAGCAGCGCTGGAGGATTTTGTAGAGGAAATGAGCAACTGGTATGTCCGCAGGAGCAGGGAGCGCTTCTGGGCCAAGGGTATGGAGCAGGATAAAATCAATGCCTATATGACCCTGTACACCGCGCTGGTGACGATCTGTAAGGCCGCCGCGCCCATGATCCCCTTTATCACGGAGGATATTTATCAGAACCTGGTGCGGAGCATTGACGGCACGGCGCCGGAGAGTATCCATCTCTGCGACTATCCGGCGGTAACGGAAGGCTGTATCGACAATAAGCTGGAAGAGGATATGAAGGAGCTGCGGGAGGCCGTGACCATGGGCCATGCCTGCCGTGAGGATGCGGGCATCAAGAACCGCCAGCCGGTGGCAAGAATGTATCTCAAGGCTGAGCATCCGCTGGATGACTTTTACACGGATATTATCAAGGGCGAGCTGAACGTGAAGGAGCTGGTGTTCACGGAGGACGTGAGAGAGTTCACCTCTTATGTGTTTAAGCCTCAGCTGCGCACGGTGGGGCCGAAATACGGCAAGCTGCTGAACGGCATCCGGGAGAGCCTTGGGTCTCTGGACGGAAATGCCGCCATGGACGAGCTGAACGAAAAGGGGATGCTGCGCTTTGCTGTGAACGGAGAGACCGTGGAGCTGACCAGGGAAGACCTGCTCATTGATACGGCGAAGAAGGAAGGCTATGTAACCCAGGAAGACAACCGGATGACGGTGGTTCTGGATACCAACCTGACAGAGGAGCTGATCGAGGAGGGCTTTGTCAACGAGATCATCAGTAAGATCCAGACCATGCGCAAGGAGGCAGGTTTTGAGGTCATGGATCATATCCGGGTATCCCTGAACGAAAACGGGAAGCTGTCCGCCCTGGCGCAGAAGAACCGGGAGGCAATCTGCGGGAAGGTGCTGGCAGAGGAGCTGACGGAAGGCGCCCGCTATGCAGTGGCCAGGGAATGGGAGGACGTCAACGGGGAAAAGGTGCTGATTACCATAGAAAGGGTTTGAAAAGAAGTAAAAATATGGTAAAATAAACTGGCTATATTTTGAAAAGGAGAGCAGACTATGAAAAATTTTACCCATAAGAACGTAACCGAAAGGCAGGATGCGGAAAAGCAGGAAGCCGCCAGACAGGAAATGGAAAAACCGGGATTTAATAAGGATCTTTTCAAGAGAAGCGTGGTTTATAACGTGAAAACCTTATACCGCAAGGACATAGAGGAGGCATCTCCCCAGCAGGTATTTCAGGCGGCGTCCCTTGCCATTAAGGACCAGATCATGGACCACTGGATCGATACCCAGAAGATCTACGAGAAACAGGATCCCAAGATGGTCTATTACATGTCGATGGAATTCCTGATGGGGCGCGCCCTGGGCAATAACATCATTAATCTGCAGGCATCTGCCCCGGTGAAGGAGGCCCTGGAGGAGCTGGGGCTGGATCTGAATCTGGTGGAGGACCAGGAGCCGGATGCAGGTCTGGGAAACGGCGGCCTTGGCAGGCTTGCAGCCTGCTTCCTGGATTCCCTGGCAACGCTGGGATATCCGGCCTACGGCTGCGGCATCCGCTACCGCTACGGAATGTTCAAGCAGCAGATCAAGGACGGTTATCAGGTGGAGGTGCCTGACAATTGGCTGGAGAACGGTAATCCCTTTGAGCTCCGCCGCCCTGAGTATGCCAAGGTGGTGAAATTCGGCGGCCATGTTTCCATATATTGTGACGAAAACGGTATCAATCATTTTGTGCAGGAGGATTATCAGGCAGTGCGGGCCATTCCCTTTGATCTGCCCATTGTGGGCTATGGGAACGGTATTGTCAATACGCTGCGCATCTGGGATGCGGAGCCCATGGAGGGCTTCCAGCTGGATTCCTTTGACAAGGGAGATTACCGCAGGGCCGTGGAGCAGGAGAACCTGGCTCGGAATATCGTCGAGGTGCTTTACCCTAACGACAACCATTACGCCGGCAAGGAGCTGCGCTTAAAGCAGCAGTATTTCTTCATCTCCGCTTCCGTTCAGGAGGCAGTGGAGAAGTTTATGCGCAGGCATGACGATATTCACAGGTTCCCGGAGAAGGTGACCTTCCAGCTCAATGATACCCATCCTACGGTGGCAGTGCCCGAGCTGATGCGCATTCTGCTGGATGATTTCAATCTCAGCTGGGACGAGGCATGGAGTATCACCACCCGGACCTGTGCTTATACCAATCATACGATTATGTCCGAGGCGCTGGAAAAGTGGCCCATTGACCTGTTCCAGAGGCTTCTGCCCAGGATCTATCAGATTGTGGAGGAAATTAACCGCCGCTTCATCAAGCTGCTGGAGGAAAAGTACTACGGCGGGGACGTACAGGACAAGATTTACAAAACTGCCATTTTGTACAATGGCCAGGTAAGGATGGCACACATGGCGATCATAGCCGGTTATTCCGTAAACGGTGTGGCCAGGCTGCACACCGAGATCCTGAAGAATCAGGAGCTGAAGGATTTCTACGAGCTGTATCCCGAGCGCTTTAACAATAAGACCAACGGGATTACCCAGAGAAGGTTCCTGCTACACGGCAATCCGCTGCTGGCGGACTGGGTAACCTCCAAGATCGGTAACGGCTGGATCACGGATCTGCCTCAGATCGGAAAGATCAAGGGACTGGCGGAAGACAAGGCGGCGCGGAAGGAGTTTATGGACATCAAGTATCAGAATAAGCTTCGCCTGGCCAAGTATATTCAGGAGCACAACGGCGTCAGTGTGGATCCCAATTCCATTTTTGACGTACAGGTGAAGCGTCTCCATGAGTACAAGAGACAGCTGCTGAATATTCTGCATGTGATGTACCTGTATAACCAGTTAAAGGCCAATCCGGGCATGGAGTTCTATCCCAGGACCTTTATTTTCGGAGCGAAGGCGGCGGCAGGCTACCGCAATGCGAAGCTGACCATCAAGCTGATTAATTCTGTGGCGGAAGTGGTCAACAAAGACGCTTCCATCGGCGGAAAGATCAAGGTGGTCTTTATCGAAAACTATAATGTATCCAACGCGGAGATTATCTTTGCGGCAGCAGACGTATCGGAGCAGATTTCCACTGCCAGCAAGGAGGCTTCCGGCACCGGCAATATGAAATTCATGCTCAACGGGGCGCTGACCCTGGGCACCATGGACGGGGCTAACGTGGAGATCGTGGAGGAAGTGGGCCGGGAGAACGCATTTATCTTCGGCTTGTCTTCCGACGAGGTCATCCGCTTTGAAAATCATGGCGGATATGATCCCATGGAGATCTACCACAGCGACGGGGACATCCGCAGGGTACTGGACCAGCTGGTGGACGGGACGTATTCCTCCGACAGGGAGCTGTTCCGCCCCCTGTATAATTCCCTGCTGAATACCCTGAGCACCTCTAAGGCGGATACCTACTTTATCCTTAAGGATTTCAAGGCGTACGCGGAGGCACAGGAAAAGGTGGAGGCAGCTTACCGTGACAGGGAGGGCTGGGCGAAGAGCGCCATCCTGAATGTAGCCTGCTCGGGGAAGTTTACCTCGGACAGAACCATTCAGCAGTATGTGGACGAAATCTGGCACCTGGATAAAGTGACGCTGTAATAGAGGAAAAGGAGAGCAAAATGATAGAGTTGATACAGGGCGGAGCCTTTCTGGTAAACAACCAGGACATTATTCCGGACGGCCCGGATGCGGCAGCGGAAATCCTGCGCAAGGGCGGATGGGGAGTTACCAGGGAAAACGCTGCCAGGAAGACCATATCCTACGGCATTCTGGAGAGCCACAACACTTCCGGCAATATGGAGAAGCTGAAAATACGTTTTGATAAGCTGACCAGTCATGATATTACCTTTGTAGGGATTATTCAGACGGCCAGGGCATCCGGGCTTGAGAAGTTCCCTGTGCCCTATGTGCTGACTAACTGTCACAATTCCCTCTGTGCCGTGGGCGGTACCATCAATGAGGATGACCACATGTTTGGCCTGAGCTGTGCCAAAAAGTACGGCGGGGTGTATGTGCCGCCTCACCAGGCGGTGATTCATCAGTACGCGCGGGAAATGCTTACCAAGGGCGGCGACATGATCCTTGGCTCCGATTCCCATACCCGCTATGGCGCGCTGGGTACCATGGCCATCGGGGAGGGCGGCCCTGAGCTGGTGAAGCAGCTGCTGAAGCAGACTTACGATATTAACATGCCGCAGGTGGTGGGCGTATACCTTACCGGCACTCCCGCGAAGGGGGTGGGCCCTCAGGATGTGGCCCTGGCGATTATCGGCGCCGTGTTCAAAAACGGATATGTGAAAAATAAAGTCATGGAATTCGTGGGGCCGGGTGTGGAAAACTTAAGTGCCGATTTCCGGATCGGCATTGATGTGATGACCACGGAGACTGCCTGCCTGTCCTCTATCTGGAAAACGGACGGGGAGATTGCGGAATTCTACGCGACACATGGACGGGCCGAGGATTACAGGGAGCTGCTGCCCGGCAGGATTGCTTATTATGACGGTATGATTCGGGTGGATCTTGATAAGGTCCGTCCCATGATTGCCATGCCCTTCCATCCCAGCAATACCTATACCATCGAGGAGCTGAATGCGAATTTGATGGATATTCTGGAGGAGACGGAGAAGCAGGCACGGGTCAGCCTGGACGGAACCGCGGAGCTAAAGCTGAAGGAAAAGGTAAAGAACGGGAAGCTCGTGGTGGATCAGGGGATTATTGCCGGCTGTGCCGGCGGCGGATTTGAAAATATCTGTGCCGCTGCGGACATATTGAAAGGGAGCAGCATCGGATCCGACGGCTTTACCCTGAGCGTGTATCCTGCGTCTATGCCTGTATATATGGAGCTGATCCGCAATGGGTGTGCGGCTGCTGTCATGGAGACGGGTGCCGTAATGAAGACGGCCTTCTGCGGCCCATGCTTCGGCGCGGGTGACACGCCGGCCAATAACGCCTTCAGCATTCGTCATTCTACCAGGAATTTCCCTAACCGTGAGGGAAGCAAGCTGCAGAACGGACAGATTTCCTCCGTGGCGCTGATGGATGCTAGATCCATTGCGGCAACCGCGGCAAATAAAGGAGTATTGACTCCGGCCACGGAGTTTGACGGTGAAATCGGCAAGTATCAATATCATTTTGACAGTAAAATATATGAAAACCGGGTATTTGACTCTCACGGCGTGGCGGATCCCCAGGCGGAGATCCAGCTTGGGCCCAATATCAAGGACTGGCCGGCAATGGGAGAGCTGCCGGAGAATCTGGTGCTGCGGGTAGTCAGCGAGATTCATGATCCGGTGACCACCACCGACGAGTTGATCCCTTCCGGGGAGACCTCGTCTTACCGTTCCAATCCCCTGGGGCTGGCAGAGTTTACCTTAAGCCGGAAGGATCCGGAATATGTGGGGCGGGCCAAGGAGATGCGGGGCCTGGAGGAAGAACGCAGGAAGGGCGGACATCCCTGCCATGTCATGCCGGAAATCAAGGAAGTCATGGATCCCATTAAGAGTGTATTCCCGGAAGTAAGCCATGAGAATACCGGCTTCGGCTCCACCATTTTTGCGGTAAAGCCGGGGGACGGCTCTGCCAGGGAGCAGGCTGCCTCCTGCCAGAAGGTACTGGGGGGCTGGGCCAACATTGCCAATGAGTATGCGACAAAGCGCTACCGCTCCAATCTGATCAACTGGGGAATGCTGCCCTTTGTGATCGGCGCGGGCGGGCTGCCGTTTGAGAATCTGGATTATCTGTTCTTCCCCGGCATCCGCAAGGCTGTGGAGGAAAAGGCGGACCGTATCGACGCATATGTGGTGAAGAACGGTGCTTTGGAGAGATTTGAGCTGAGTCTGGGTGAGCTTACCGACGAGGAAAGGCTGATTATTTTGAAGGGATGCCTGATTAATTACAACAGGCAATGAGGAAAGGAATCGCACATGGAATTTAACAAAGCGGTCAGTAATCCCATGTTTGTGGGATGTATTGAATTGGTAAGGGAGGAAGATTCCCCGGAGCACCGCAATATGTTTGTGGAGGAGCTGGCAAAATCGTCCTTTCAGGCACCTGCCATTATTGAGCCGGAGCCTGTGGCCGACGAGGAGGGGAATCTGAAGATCGAGCCCGGGAGCAGGATACAGTTTCCCATGCTGATAGCGCCGGACGGGAAAAAATTTTTCATGGGCTTTACCGATCCGAAGGAATACCGGAAATGGGTGGAGAGGAATCAGGAGATGCCAACGTTTGCCCTGAGGATAGAGGATTACGCAAATATGATTCTGCGCAGGGACGCTCAGGGAAACGAACATCCCGCGGTGGGCCTGGTCATCAATCCCATGGGGGCAAATGTGATTATTCCCAAAGAAATGATAGCCGGGATGATGGCGGCCAGGGCTGCGCAGATGCGGCAGAGAACCGGGCAGTCCATGCCCGTGGTGCGTCCCGCACCCGCACCGGCACAGCCGCCGACTCCGCCTGTGCCGGAGAAGTAAGCCTGAAGAAACGCTTAAATCAGTGTTTCCCTAAAGTTCATATGAAATATGACGATATACTTTATACAGGGGAGCGGTTTGGCCGACTGCCCCCGAGTATAAAGACCACGGATGGTGTTTGTGCGGGAAAAGGATATTCCCGCCGGATGCCATTTTTTTTCCGGCTGCTGACGAGTGCCGGAATCAGGGGGCAAAACAGGAGGAATGCTTTGAAAATTGATTCCAGTGCAGTAGGAATGGAATCCGCCAGAAGCTACAGGGCTTCAAACACTACAATCAGGAGATTTGCGATAACGGATTATCAGCAGAATCCAGGCCAGGGCCAAAATGCCCTGAACGCCGCCATTGGCGGGAACACCGGCGATGCCGGCGGAAATAAGGGAGGGAATGTTGCGGAGGAAGGAGAGCAAAAGAAGGTCAGCACCCTTCAGGACTGGCAGGCCAGACTTCAGGCGACTACCGGCAGCGTATCCGTTCGAAGCTCCGCAAGCCGGACCTATG
>CAJTKW010000020.1:0-1739 GCA_910577035.1 uncultured Acetatifactor sp. | reverse complement strand
CAGGCAGCAGACCATACGATACATATTTGATCTGTTGTTTTCTGCAAGGAGGGATCGCTTTCGGCAGTGGATGCAGGAGACGGGCATGGAATCCGGTACCGGAGAGGCAAACGGTGCCAACGCCGCAGGCGGCACAGCCCAGAACGGTGCGAACGGGGGAAGCGTGAACCCTGCTTCCGGAAACGGCAACGAATTTTATTTCAAAGATGGTTTCTGGTTGATGAAACCCAAGCCTTTGACGATCAATATGAGGGTCTTGAGCCTGGAACAGGAAATCTGTTTTGAAGAGACGGAATCTACTTCCTTTTCCACCACAGGCACTGTGAAAACTTCAGACGGCAGAGAAATCAATTTCAATGTCAATGTAGGCATGAGCCGGGAATTTCAGGAATATTACAGGGAGGATCTTGAGGTTGGTACCTTTACCTTCTGCGATCCGCTGGTTATCAATCTGGACACGGATATGGCACGGCTGGAGGATCAGACCTTTTACTTTGACATTGACGGCGACGGGGAAGAGGATGAGGTATCCCGGCTGGGAGCAGGGAGCGGCTATCTGGCGCTGGATAAGAACGGCGACGGCGTTATTAATGACGGGAAGGAGCTGTTTGGCACAGAGAGCGGCAATGGCTTCGCAGACCTGGCGAAGTATGACGAGGACGGCAACGGCTGGATTGATGAAAATGATGCGATCTGGGATAAGCTCAAGATCTGGACGAAGGACGAGAACGGCAGGGATGTGCTTTACACCCTTGCAGAGAAGGGCGTGGGGGCTATCTGCCTGCAGAATGCGTCTACTGAGTTTACTCACAGGGGAACGGCCGGACAGACGCTGGGAGCGGTCCGCAATACAGGGGTATTTCTGTATGAGAACGGAAACGTGGGAACCATTCAGCACGTGGACATGGCAAAGTATGAAAAACAGGCTTAAATCAGAAAAGGGAAGCGACGCCAAAGCTTCCCTTTTCTGCGGCTGCTGCACCGTCCCCAGGAACTTTCTGAAATCCCTGCGGGAGGCTTATAGTCTGAACGGTATACGATAGAATGAAGCTGTGTGCAAGGTTGGCAGGAGCCGCATGCTTTAAATTTTCTGTGAAAGCTGTTACACGGATGGGGAAAGAGGAAATATTAGAAGAGGGAGATACTATGTCGGCAGTATTTTTAATACTTAACATTTGGGCGGACGGGTATGAGCGGGTTGCCCATATACGTTACATGAATTCCACAATAGATTTTTTTGCGGGCTTTCTAGAATATGATGAATACATTGAAACAGGGAAAAGCACTAAGAGAAAAAAAGGCGACAAAATAGAAGGAAGCCTGAAAATTGAGCTGGTCAGGGATTTCGGCAGTTCGGACGAGCAGTTATCATATTACCAGAATATTCCTCATTCGCCCCACATTGAGGCCGTGGTTGATGTAAAAAATGTGATTGACCGTTTCTCGTTAAACGTTTTTTTAAGGGATTATGACACTCCGGTAACAGTTGAGTTTGAAAAGCAGATACCGGAGCAACTCCCCCTAAGGATGAAATTATGCGGAGAATTGCGGCTGGATATTGTCGATGGCTGAATTATTTCCTCTCTTCAAATCCGAATGTCAAATCCGAATGGTATTCTTTGAATTCATGTGGGACTTCTCAAGGAAACCTGTAAAAATACGGCATAAAATTATGGCATTGCGGAACTGATTATGTCTGTACGAAATAGCTAATATCACCACTTGTTTTAATTTGCAAG
>CAJTKW010000019.1:48175-64868 GCA_910577035.1 uncultured Acetatifactor sp. | reverse complement strand
GGCACTCATTGATAATCAGATTTTGCACTCTGTCCTTAAATGTTTTATCCGTGTCTTTACTGAAATGTACTTTGACGGTATAAGTGGTATTCCCCAGCTTCTGTTTGAAACTGTGGGTTGCTGCTCGTTTTTGGTTTCTGCCATATTCTCTGCTCCTTTACAATAGAATAGAGCGCATAGATTTTGTTCTATACGCTCTGACGCTGTGTTACTTATTTTGTTGTAATGCTAATGCTTATATCTCCGACAAAAAAATTTCCGCTATTCCCATTAGTCCATATCGGGATGCCAATTCTTTTACCCCTGACTTTATCTCATCTCGGCTAAAACCATATTTCTGTAAAAATTCATCATCTTTGTCATTAAGATAAGAATAAAATAACAGTGCCACCTCCAAATTTGCCATATTGTTATCAGACGTAATATTATATATCTGATTTTCTGCATCGTTTATGTTCCCATTATCAACCATATCCAATAATTTTTCTAACGTGTTTTGGCTTTCTTTGTCCTCCAGTAAATCTTCAATAGGATTGTCGGTGTCAATATTAAAAAGCAGCTTTAATATCGCACGTATCATTTCTTTTATCAACCTTATTATATAATCCTGTTCAAACACATAAATGCTCCTTTCCACATATAAATTCTATCATGCAGAAAGTTTCAATTATTCATTCTAACTTTTTGGGCTACAATAGTATCTGCTCTTGGTAATTTAATGCTATGTGCCAACAACCGCAAACAAGTTATCCATACTAAAAAGTAAGTCCATAAATTGAATATATTTTTACCTTTTTGTTTCTTCTGTACAGTAGCCTTTGAAGATACTTCTGCAATTTCTTCCTTGTTCTCATCTGCAACAATCAAAGTTTTCAACTCGCCAAACAAACCATAGCCCGGCACGGGTGTCTTCTGCGCAACAATTCCATTAACTTGTCCACGGCTTCCGCTTTGTCGCATATTATGTCGGGTTGTATAAGAAGATCCGTGCTATCCTTGTCTATTCTTTGATAATATTTGGTAGACACCTGAAAAACTATGCCCGAATTAGGACACTTGAACATCGCCACTTCACCGCCACAGTTGGGGGCGTTGCCTGGTGGTTCGCCTATAATGGTACCTAAATGATTGTCCTTTATGTACTGCACAAAAGCCATCGCAGAACTGTATGTGCTGTATGAGCTTAAAACATAAACATTGCCTGAAAAAGTAAGCTTATCATATTTTTCATTCTTTATCACATTATTACTTGACGAAATCTCAAAAAATCCAAGCCGCCATTTCGCCCCCATATCACCATATTGGTCAACGTCAAGATACTTTATAAACTCATTTGCCACAAGAGAATTTCCGCCAATATTCCATCGCAAATCAACACAAACATTTTGTATATTTCTATTTTTGACCTCGGTGAACATATCTTTTACGCACTGTATATATTCATCATTATATATACAAGAATTTAATGTCAACATGGCAAGGTTGTTTTCCTCGTCAATACTATAATGAACAAAGGTGTCATATCCAGCGCCGCCGGTATTGTTGTTCCCGCTGTTCATGCGGTTATAAGCCACATATTCGGAATGGGTGATAAAATCGGCGGGATAAAAAGCGAAATCGGTGCGTTCACCCGAAACAGTTTCATAAGTGTACACTATCTTATCGCCTATTTCCATACCTAAGTAATCAAGACCTCTCGCGGTGGTTAAGTCATAGGCAAGAACAGTCAGGGCATAGCTTTCCGACTCATAGCTGTACAAAGCTTTGTTTTGCTGCAAAATATCCTCGATGGAGATACCGTTTACCGCTACTATTATATCACCCGCCAGATAACGGACATAACCCTCCCTAAGATAATAATCATTGGGAGGGTAACATATGGCAGCGGTGTGTCCATCGGAAAGCATTGAGAAAATACTTTCTATGTCGGCAGTAAGGTCATTTACCGTAACACTCCCGGAATTTAAAATTTTTTCGGCGGTCTGCTCATACACAATGCGCATTTCATCAGTAAAACCATGCCTTAATTCAGGATGACATTTTTCCAGGTACTTCATAGCATAGTCAAGGTCTGCCATGGCTTCCTGACTGCTGATAACCTCGGTATACGCCTTTGATGTGGTACAGTAAGAATTTCTGAATAATAAATTGTTCCAATACGGGTTACAGTAAGCCCCCAAAAGAGTGAACAACATGGCAATAATGTTTATTACAGACAACACGGCTTTTCCCATCTTACACCGGATTGTCTTTGCCCATAGGATAACAGTAGCGGCGATTATCAAAAAGGAAAACACTATTGTTATCCGTTCGGGCATATATAAAACAAATAAGTTCAGCGGTATTAAGCCGATAGACAGAATGTCAACGGCTATACATAGCAGCACCCACGGAATTGATCCCTTGTGATTGGCTCTTTTATTTTGCATAGTAGTTCTCCGTTCTTAAGGTGAACTGCGGAATTCTTCATAAGGTGATTACGCCAACATTTTCATCACTCGAATTCTATCGTCCCGGTGGGCTTCGGGGTGAAATCATAAAGAACCCGATTGACTCCCGGCACTTCATGGGTAATTCTGTCTGCCAGATGACACATGAGGTCATAAGGAACATTCTCCACGGTGGCAGTCATGGCATCTGTAGTATTGACGGCGCGGATAATTACCGACCATTCAAAGGCACGCTTCCCGTCCTTGATCCCGGTAGACTTGAAATCAGGAACCACCGTAAAATACTGCCATACCTTTCCCTCCAGGCCATTCTTTGCAAATTCTTCCCGCAGAATCGCATCCGATTCCCGAACCGCCTCCAGCCTGTCGCGGGTAATGGCACCGGGGCAGCGCACGCCCAGTCCGGGACCCGGGAAGGGCTGACGGTATACCATACTGTCGGGAAGCCCTAACTGCTTGCCGACCAAACGTACCTCATCCTTAAACAGGATCTTCACCGGCTCCACCAGTTCAAACTTCATATCCTCCGGCAGGCCGCCTGCATTGTGATGCGCCTTGATGCCTTTCTCACTCTCCAGAATATCCGGCCAGATGGTTCCCTGGGCCAGGCATTCAATGCCGTCCAGCTTTCGTGCTTCCTCGGCAAATACCTCTATGAACTCCCCGCCGATAATCATCCGCTTCTGCTCCGGCTCCGCCACTCCTGCCAGCTTATCCAGAAACCGGTCAGAAGCATCCACATAAATCAGATTTGCCTTCATCTGGTTGCGGAACACCTCGATTACCTGCTCCGGCTCCCCCTTTCGCAGAAGCCCATGATTAACATGTACGCAGACAAGCTGCTGCCCGATTGCCCTGATCAAAAGCGCTGCCACTACCGAAGAGTCCACTCCGCCGGAAAGGGCCAGCAATACCTTTCTGCGGCCTACCTGTTCCTGAACCGCAGCTACCTGCTCTTCAATAAAAGCATCCGCCAGCTCAGGCGTTGTAATTCTCTCCATATTTTCCGGTCTTCTGTCCATTGCCATCTCTATTCCCTCCGTTTTCGCCGTAATCTTATCTGAACTGTAATCGTAAAGCCACTCCGTGCATTCCTGCAGCATCCGTATGCCTGTGTGCAGACAGCACAGGCAAATTTCTAACTACTCAATCCGTATAATTGTCAAAATATCCCTGTACCAGCACCACCGGCGTTCCCTTGTCTCCGGAACCGCTGGTAAGGTCGCACAGCGAACCGATCAGATCGGTCAGCTGCCTGGGCGTTGTTCCCTCGGATGCCATATCGCCTACCAGGTCCTGTCCCTTCGCCCTGATACTCTCTTCAATGGCCGCCTTCAGCTCCGCTCCCGTTAAGTCTTTGAAATCATTATCCGCCAGATATTTCAGCTTCAGCTCGTTAGGTGTCCCCGTCAGCCCCGGGGTAAATGCCGGCGATACTACCGGATCCGCAAGCTCCCAGATCTTGCCCTGGGGATCCTTAAACGCACCGTCCCCATATACCATAACCTCTACATGCCGGCCTGTTCTGGCCAGAATCTCCGACTGCACCTTATCTACAAACCCCTGGCAGGCATTGGGGAATAGCTTGATCTTCTCCTCCGTCGCCTTATTCGATCCCAGCAGCCCGTACTTTTCATTATAGCCGCTTCCGTTCACCGGCGCATTTAAAATCTCATCCAGCGAACAAACCTTTCTGGCACCCGCCGCAAGCAGAA
Organism: uncultured Acetatifactor sp.; assembly: GCA_910577035.1. Taxonomy (GTDB): domain Bacteria; phylum Bacillota; class Clostridia; order Lachnospirales; family Lachnospiraceae; genus Acetatifactor. Next base: position 60,703 of record CAJTKW010000019.1, on the reverse strand, counting down.
TCCGCCTGGTTCTCGCCCTTGTGTGAATATCACAGTTTAAGATGCAGTCCGTATACTCCAGGATCGCCTTCGCCTGGTTTGCAAAAACAATTTCAACCTCCGCCCCTGCTTCCCTGATAATGTCTCCGTAATATGCCACGTAGTCAACACCGGTAAACTCATGCTTATTCTCTCCGAATAGCTCCCTGTACTTCTCCAGCGACAGCACATCGCTGTATGGATTGATACCCTTTTCGTCCAATTGGTCAAGGGTCAGAAGCGCATTTCCCACCTCATCGCTGGGATAGCTGAGCATCAGCACCACCTTTTCCGCCCCCATTGCAATGCCCTTCAGGCAGACCGCAAAGCGGTTTCTGGATAAAATCGGGAAAATGACACCGATGGTTCCGCCGCCAAGCTTTTTCCTCACATCCTCCGCAATATCCTGCACCGTGGCATAATTTCCCTGTGCCCTGGCAACAATGGACTCCGTGACAGAAATGACATCCCTGTCACGCAGCTGAAAGCCTTCCCCTTCGGCGGCATCTAACACACTTTCCACTACGATCTGTGCCAGATCATCCCCTTCCCGGATGATGGGACACCGAATTCCTCTCGATACTGTACCTACTTTTCTTTCCATTTTTCCTCTCATTCCGCAAAGGCAGGGCGGCGGCACCAGCACAGCCTCCCTTCCTTCTGCATAATAATTTTGTATTTACAAAACTACCGGCCCTGCCGGCACAAATACTTCCTGAAGCTTGTTATCTGTGAGCCTTAAATATCAGCTGCAATTCGTCACTTTCATTATTTTTCCGATATGCCCATGCCCTTCTTGCAGAAATTACCAGGTCAATGATAAAAAGGATACCGAATATGCAGGTTATAATCATACGCACCTTCACCGGAATCCAGACAATCACCGTTTCCACCATCGGTTCCACAAAGCGAAATACCAGAATGCAGGCAAACCCAAACAATATGGCATTTCTCAGGCACACCCTTCCCTTAATGTTAAAGCGCATATGGGAATAGTCCCACCATTTGGAATGAAATAGTCTTTCCATAATCCCGCCCACAATATATTCCAGCAGGGAGCAGAAAATCATGCCAAAGGCAAACAATATCAGATATGAATTTTTCACACCGCTCAAACCCACAGCCGCAACCGCCATTCCCGCACCGTACATGGGACAGAAGGGCATATGCAAAAAACCTCTGTTCTGGAATTCTCCCGCCTCAATCCGCATGTCAACGACCTCAATCAGCCAGCCGATTATCCCCCAGAACATAAATATTAATACCAATTCATAAAACCCGTATGTAAAAGGCATTTCCCCGTTATCCTCCGTGTCATGTCGATAAATTACATTTTACCACACCGGCGTCCCAATATAAAGAGCTAATTTCCGTCCGGCCCCCCGGCAAATCCGTGCGCATCCGCCGGAGGCTCTTAAGGAAGCGATGATTTAACCAGCGCTTCCTCAGATATATTCTTTCAGCTTCTCCGTGACAGCCTTGTCCGCCGGCAGCCATTCCACGCTGTCCAGGTTTTCCCCGGTCAGCCATCTGGCGGCCTCGTGCTCCCTTAAGGTCAGGCTGCCGCTCTTTATCCTGCACAGGAAGCACTGCATGGAAAGATGGAACTCCGGATAGTCGTACTCCACCCCGGCAAGCAATTTCCCGACTTCTATTTCGGTATCCAGTTCCTCCCGGATCTCCCGTACCAGCGCCTGTTCTGCCGTCTCCCCCTCTTCTATCTTTCCTCCCGGAAATTCCCAGCCGTCCTTGTACGCCCCATATCCCCTCTGGGTTGCAAATATTTTTCCGTCCTCAATGATTACCGCCGCTGCCACACATACCGTTTTCATAGTTTTCCTGCTTTCCGCCATGAATCTTCCGGCTTCCAGTATAACATACCTTCGGCCCCTTCGCCAGTCCCGGACAATTATTCTCTTGTCACCGCATTGTAAATATACTATAATAAATTATCCTATCATGAAGAAGCTCAAAGCATCCAACGGATGCTTTGGGTATGTGACCCTCGCGGGAATGAAAAATAAGGGGACGAAAATATGTCCGTACGCAAACGCATTCTATATGTTTTTCTGGCGGTTTTGTTCGCCGTCACCACGTTGAAAATCCTGTTTACAGGCTATGACATCGACGAGCAGTATGCCGTTTCCCTGGCCGGCCGTCTCCTGAAGGGAGACCTTCTGCTGGCGGATATGTGGGAGCCCCATCAAACCTCCGCATGGCTGTGTACACTGCTCTTGCTGCCCTATGTGGCCCTTTTCCACACCACCACCGGAATTTTCCTGTACCTTCGGTTCTGCGGCCTGCTGATCCACGCCGCTGTAGGTGCATTTCTGTATAAAACACTGACGCATTTCATCGAACGGGAGCGCGCGCTCCTGATCGGCTGCATCTACTTCTTCACTCTGCCTAAATTAATGTTCCTGCCGGAATTTTCCAACATTCAGGTATGGTGCCTGCTGGCGGCCATCCTTTGTCTGCTGCGGTATTACGGCTATTCCGCTTCCCGGCCGGGCAGCCGTCGGCTGTACTGCCTGGTACTGGCAGGCTGCTTTCTGACCCTGGAGGTTTTGTCCTATCCTTCCACCATATTTGCCTTCGTCGCCTGTCTGTGCGGCATGATCTGCTATCGCCGCTCTCCCCGCTCCCTGCTCAGGGAACTGCTATGTCTCTCCGTACCCTGCCTGACAGGCGCGCTGGCTTTTCTGGCAATGCTGCTCTCCTACATTCCCCTGGGCGAAATGGGGCATCTGATTTCCATGGTCCTCAGTGACGGTTCCCATTCTGCTCCCTGGCCGGAACGTCTGTTGGCCCACGGGCAGTCCCTTCTGCAGATCCTGCTGTTTTTTCTGGTATATGCCCTGGCCGCCACCCTTCTGCAGATGATATACTGCCTGAAATCCAAAACGGCCTTTTCCCTTCTGCTGTGGAGCGAACTGCTGATCGCCTGCTCTCTGGCCGGTCAGGTAATCATATGGCTTTTCGGTGACAAATATCCCAATTATCCCCTGGTGGAATATCTGTTTCTGCCGCTCCTGGCCCTCGGCGGGGCATTGCTTAAAAAGCTTCCCCGTTCCCCGGTGCTTGTCTTTTTCGTGCTGGTTCCCCTGGCGGCCTTCGTGGGAATTATATTGTCCAGCAACCACCCGCTGCTGGTATCCCTGCCTTTCCTGGTTCCCTGTGTTGCCGGTATACTCTCCCTGCCCCAGCTGCAGGAGGCCGCAGCGGCAGAAAGGCGCACCGGCAGGCTGCAGGCCGTACTGGTACTGTGGGTATTTGTGCTTTTATTTGGAAGATGCTATATGCAGCGTACCACCGGCGGCCGTCACGAAACCCTTCTGGACGATATGAGCCTCCTGCGCCGCGGCCCCGGACTGGGGCTGATCGCCGATACCCGGGCCGCTGTCCGTTACCGCGACAATCTGGAGCTGGTAACCAAAATTCTGCCGAAGGGGGCAAAGGTGTTTTACATGGGCTCCTACACGGATGTATACCTGATGCAGGATCTGGAGTACTCCACACCCTCCACCATCTGCTCCCCCACTTTTGACGATAAAATTAATATCTATTTTCAGACTCACCCAGACCGGCAGCCGGATTACATCCTCTGTGACAGGGAGCTTCCCTCTGCCCAGCCCTGGGTTGCAGACTATCTCGAAGTGCACTGCTTCGACCAACCCGTGGCTGTCAATGACTATATGGCGATATACCGTGTCCGCCGGTGGGACAGCGGGATCAGTCCCGAGGCTCAAAGGCCGACGGCCTGAGAAACAAGGCCGCCAGCAGCGGAAAACAATAGAAAAAGATCAATACATACCGCACCAGCGCCATCGGACCCAACAGCGCCGTGGCAAGAGTCAGAAGCGGAATCAGCAGCGGAAGAAGCAGCGTCCTGCGCCGGCAGCGCCACAGATACAGGAAAACTGCCAAAAACATGACGAAATACCACCCCGGGCTTAAGACCAGAAAAGCAAAAGGCTTCTGTTGTGCCTGCTTCTCCCAGGACAGCTTTTCATAAAAATCATGCAGCTTTGGCAGAAGCACGATTTCCTCCCCCGGCGGCGCCACCCGGTAGTCAAAATAACTGCTTCTCCCATAAGGATCCTGATACCCGTCCACCACGGCGCCAGGATACCAGAAGTCCACCGTATTTACCAGAAAAGAGTTGATGTATGTCAACGGGTAAGCAAGCCCCCAGTCAATCCACAGATGCAGCAGCTCCTTCTTATTGGCAGCAAAGCCCTCCCTGATAAACCCGCTCTTTACCGGGTCAGCCACGGTAGGCTTATACGCCTGCAGATTTTCCTCCGGCAGAACCCGGTACAACAGCTCCAGATCTGCCGCCTCCAGCGAATCCCGTTCATAATGGTACACTCTTGCCATCTGCTGAATGGGAACGGAAAGCATCTCCTCAATCCCTCCGGGCTCAACGGATAGAACGCGGTAGACAGGTCCGCTGTATAGTCCGTACAGAAAAAGTACCCCCCCCATTAACAAAATGTATTTCTTCCAATATTTTCTGCAGACAGGGAACAGCACCGCCAGCATAACCAGCACAATGTACAGTCCGTTGTTTCTCAGGATCATCGTCCCGAATACCACCGCCACAAAGCAGATCCCCGTCCTCTTCCCCTCGAAAAAGCTGTTCTGATCCCCTGTCAGCCCCAGAATCGCCACCATAAACAGAAGCTCGCAGGCAGTGAACAGCACATCCTTTGTGGTACAGACGGCAAAAAGCTGGATCACCGGAGAGAAACCGTAAAACAGCAGTGCCGCCGCTCTCCACACCGGCCGGGCTCCTGTCTTTGCGCAAAGGAAGGATACCGTCAGGCTCAGCGCATTGGCCGTCAGAAACATCTGCAGAACCGTATAGACGCCGATTCCCGTATTATAGCTGCCTGTCAATCCGTGAAACACCTCCGGCAGACCGCCGGCCAGCAAGACATGAATCACCGGATGATGTGCGGTAATGGCACCGTTCCTTACCTGCTCCCACTCGGCATATGCGTCATAAGAAAATACTCCCGGTATAATGGATAAAAAGGCCGGCAGCCAGCAAAGCATCAGAATTCCCACCTGAAGCAGGTGCAGAACAGGCGGAGAAAGCCTGCGTTTTTCCTCTCCGGGGGCAGCCGGTCCGTTACCCGGATCCCAGGGTATCCGGTCCGCCAGCTCCCAGAGGAAAATGAACACCAAAGCCGCAAGGATTCCATCCCTCATCCATTCCAGATAAAAAGAGCCCTCCAGCAGATCCAGGGTATCATATCGATCCAGCCGCCGGCCGCCGGCGTACAGAAAGCCTGTCACTATCCCTGCTGCCGCCGCAAACACGGCTTTTCTCTTCCTTGTCATTTCCATTCTGCCTCCCTGCGGTGACGGTTCCACCGCAGGGTCATTGTAGCATACGCCTGCAAAGAAAGCAATTCTAAGGAAGCGCTTTCATCAGCGTTTCCCTAATGCGCCACTGCGAAAAACTTAACCAGAATCTCTTTTATATGGTTATAACGCCTTGCATAAGAGTTTTCTACACGGATCAGCTGAAGGTCATGCTCCTTACAGATTTGGTTCTTCTTCCTGTCCCTGTTTTTCACCACCTCGTCTTCAAAGTGCTCTTTCCCGTCCAGCTCAATTGCAAGAAGGGGGAATTCCTGTTGCCCCTGCTTTTCATATACTACAAAATCAAACCTGCCGTTATAAAACAAATCATTGTAGCTTTCATTTCCCCGGAAAACATGAGCTATGGCAACTTCCCTTTGTACCACATAGCGGCTTTGCGTCAGCCAGATATTTTCCAGGGCATGTGTCAGGTTCTCCAAAAAAGCTTCCTCCGTAGCGCTGCTGAAGGGCTTAACCCCCAATGCCCTGGATGCTGCCTGTTTCGGAGTTACGGAAGTCGTTCCGTTACATCGCACATATTCCACCAGCTCATACAGATCATCCTCCCCGCCCTTCTGATGAAGACGCTCCAGGTTCTTCCGGCTGGACAGAACAATCAGTTTATCCTTAGCCCTCGATGTGGCCACATTAATCAATTCTTTGTTGTTCTTCAGCCACTCATAGGTTCCTGCCTGTGTCTGCCCGGTAATGGCAGTGGAAAACAAAATAACATCCTTTTCGTCCCCCTGAAAGGCATGCACCGTTCCGCAGGTCACATTAGACACCCTGGCCCGGTTCAGCTCTTCCTCAATTAATTTCCTTTGATTCACGAACGGCGTAATGACCCCGATATTTTTGTCTCTGTTTAATGAAGCATATCTTGCAATTTCCCTTGCCTCTTCAGGTGACGTATTTTTGTGATACGCACTTGCTTCCCCCATATCCACATACACAAGGGGATGCTCCTCCCTGCTCTCGGATCTGATGTTAAGCCGGGAATTGTAATACTTCCGGTTGTTAAACCCGATAATACTCTTATGGCAGCGATAATGGTTATGAAGCAGGGTTTCGTCGCTGACCGCATCACAGGCCAGATAGGTTTTATAGATAGAATTTTTCCGGTAATCGTACTCTTCCGCCACCGCATAACGCTTCTTTAATTTTTCATTGGTCACTTCATCCAGGAGAATCACCGGGTTCAGCTGCTGGGGATCGCCCACGAGCATCAGGTTCTCGCCGCGCACCACCGGCACCAGGGATACGGCAATATTACACTGGCTGGCCTCGTCTATAATTACCATGTCAAACATCGGTTCCGGTTCTCCCAATCGATGGGCCGAAATGCAGGTTGTAACAATAATCGGAAAAATCTTCTGCAGCTTCGCTATGTTTTCTTTTTTCCCCAGATACTTTGTAAAAGCGATTAGCTGCTTGTCCTTATCTTCCATTTCCAGAATTTCCATCAGGTCTTCATTCTTTGCCGTACCTATCTTCTTGATATAGCCCGCCGAAATATAAAACAAATATTTTTTTAATTCCTCTGTCCGGCCGTCCAAAAGAGAAAGCGCCTCTGCCTCTGAAATTTCACCCTTTGCTGCAATCTCCCGCCTGATCTGATTACGCTGTCTGTTTTTTAAGTCCTCTTCGAAAGAAAGCATTTGCAAAGAGGCTCCCTTTTTCTTCTCATATTCCAGAAGCCGGTCCAGTGTCTCTTCTCTTTCCCTTAGGTCCAAAAGCTCTTCATAGCGCCGCAGTAACCCTGACAGCTGTTTGGCCCTCTGCTTTCTGTCATCCTTGTTCCGATCCAACGTACTCTCAAATACACTGACACTCTGTACACTTTGATAAAGCCTTTTTATCGTGTCAAGCGCTTCCTTCGTCTTCTCGTTATTTCCAAGACGCAGGATCGGAAACGGAATTATATGCTCCTTATACTTCATCGTCGATAATTTTTCGTATACTCCATTGATAGGATGATTATTATAAGAAGAAAACAACACTGTTCTTTCGTTAAAGAATGCCGTCACAATCGTATTGATAATGGTATTGGTCTTCCCCGTTCCCGGAGGCCCCTGTATGTATGCAATGGGATATTTCATGGCATTATGAATGGCAAGAAGCTGGTCCATATTGATTCTTTGATCAATCAGGGCAATGGGATACGCACCCGTGCGCCGGGGGCGCTCAAGCAGGTCGCCAAAAAAGGCGGCAATGGGCACAGGTACTTTCTTCTCCTGATACATTTTCATAATTGACTGATATTCCCTGTGTAAATCAATCGCCACATCCGTTTCCAAGCCAATAATATGCGGCATATCGTCTACATTGCCGCCATTTTGAGACATCCTGCTCATAATACAATCTTTTATCTTTTCCTGGTTGGCTTCAAAATTGTTTAACAATTCATATTCGTCAGCATCCAGAAATCGGCGGATACTTTGCTTTGAGCCGTTTATCGTAAATTCCGTGCATATGGTAATTTCGGCATCCGGCCGTAATGCACGCTGCTTTACATCTAAATTCAGATTACGATAAGCCAGCACGTATAATCCTTTTGCCATATGGATGCTTAAAACGTTCATTGCCAGCTGTCTGATTTTCAGCCCGCCGTCAGACCGTTTTTCCCCATCCGCTTCATATTGGAATTTTTTCACAATGGCCTGAAACTGTTCTGCATTTAACTGATATAATTCACCCTGTATATTATCCTGGTCCAAATACCGGATCAAACTGAAATCCGCCTTATAAGGTACACAATCCATGCGATTACACTGTTCCAGATAACTCAATATTTTCAAATTAGCCGTATTATCAAACAGCGTATAATACTTATGTGGATTTAAATAAATATCTCTCACCAAAGCATTATTGACCGGATAAAAGGAGCCTTCAATAATACTGGATGTTTGAATGGAATCTATCAATATTTTGTCAAAGGTTCCCACCGTATATTGTCCAAGGTGCAGCCCTTCCACTGCAAGAGTCCGATTACGTATATCAATGTCCCGAATCCCGATCCAGTACTTAGTCTGTTGGTCTTCCCTGTTATGATACTCTATACTCAACCATTTTCCTTCATGGATGGCACGAAATATATCGCGGAAAATCGCATTCATGGCTATCCCCCGTTACATAAAGCAAGCTTTCCGGTTCAAAGTGTCTGCAGCAATGTCTGCAGTTCTCCCCAATGGTGTATGATAAGGATCTCCGCAGCCGGTTCCTCCCGCTTCTTCGTCGCCCCCAGATACCATACCGGAAACAGTCCCGCGTTAGCAGCACCCACTATATCACATTGGTACTGATCTCCTATGTACCATACAGCCTCAGCCTCCAGCCCCGCCTTTTCCAGCGCCAGCTCAAAAATCCGCCTGTTTGGCTTGCGAAACAGGTATTCGCTGGTAGCAAGGATAAATTCAAAGGAATGGTCCGGAATACAGCCGGTAATTCTTTCAGCAACCACCTTCCCGGAATAAGATATATTGCTGATTACTCCGGTGCGCACATGGTTCTGCTTCAGAAAAAGCAGGAAATCCTCTATTCCTTCCGTCGGTCTTCCCGGCGCCGCCGCATCCCAGAATACCCTGTCAATCTCTTCCGGCCCGATTGACAGCTCAATCCCCAGAGACTCGTATAGATATTTCGTAAACATATGATTGGGAATTTCCACCTGACACAGATGTCGTCTTTCAGGGTCAAACCGCCCCAGCTCCTGATTCAGACGTTCTGCATATGCCTGGACCTCCTCTGCGGACCTGCTGTACTTATTCCTGACCGCATATTGTAAGACTGCCGCAGTCCCTTTCACTCCGTTAAAACCAAATTCCTCTTCATCTACTATTGTCTGCCCGTAATCAAAGAGGATCATTTCTGGTTTTTTTATGGACATTTTCTGATTTTCCGTACTCATTTCCTGTTTTACCCCGCTTTCCGTTCTGCCCCGTTAAAAAAGCTTTATTCCTCACATGGGCTTAAGATTTTGATTCAGCCTGTCCACCATCCAGGCAATTCTCTTTTCCCTTCCGGCTTCTGTCTTCGCGTCTAAATAGGCTTTTGTATAGGTCTTCTTTACGGATAAGGACATGGCCTGGAAATTAGTATACGCAGGTTCAAATCTTTCCAACAGTGCGGATAGCTGCTCAATTTGATCCTCTGTGACTGCCTGGGGCTTTGGTGCGTCCCACTGGCCGTTTTTTAATGCCTCCTCTATTTTCTTTCTGCCAAAATCAGTCATAAGTCCCCGTTCTTCAAGGCTTTTGGCCAATGCCTTATTTTTCTCCGACCACTTGCTGTTCTCCCTGCGCATGGAAAAATATTTCCTGTAGGTTTTATCGTCAATGCTTTGCATCTGTCCGTCGATCCAGCCAAAGCAAAGCGCCTCTTCCAACGCCTCCCCTGCCTTAATTGTTTTCGGCCCGCCGGCTTTGCCAAATAAAAGCCAGATGCCGTCATTTGACCGGCAATGCTCAGAAAGCCAGTTTCGAAATTCCTCCCTGCCTGCGAATTCCATTATGTCACTCATGAATTATCCCCTTTCCCAGCGTCATGACACTCCTGTCATTTATACTCTGTCATTCCGTAAGCCCCTATTCTTTATCCTTTTCAAGCATCCTCTTATAAAGCATCCGATTTCCTCTTTAACCTTTAAATAGTGTGACAATTGAAAAATATGGCCTATCTGTAAATTCATTATACTGGAGGATTTCCTGATGGACAAGTAGGTTATTGCTGACACAGGCAATTATTTTGCTTTTCTATCTATCAAATTCCAAATCCGGGGAGAGGATGCTGACAAAGAAATTGCAGACCGTTTCATGACAACTGTTGCAGAATCGGGCAAAAATCCGAATCCCCGCTGCGGTAAACGCAGAGGAATCCGGTCTCAACCCACAGGACTATATTCAGCAAATGGGACGGGCATATGACGTCGATTATAATACTGTACGGCATATTGATGCCGGGGACAGCGGCATTAACCAGCTATTGTTCTGGCGGCAAAACCGCATTAAAAGCAAAAGCTTTCTGATTTGAAGTTACAGTAGTGCCTGCCTTTTTCTGCCGTAAATTTCAGTACGCAGTAGTCCGGGTCAGTAACCCCCTGCTTATAATACATCGTATCTCCGGCCTGCCAGATTTCCTCTTTGATTTCATCGTCCTGCAATACCTCCATGGTACCTGTCAGCATGATACCCTCATACTTAAAGCGGCCCTTATTATAAAAATATATGCTGGCCTTGGGATTTCTCATATATTGCCGGGAGCGCATGGAAGACAGGTTTGTCGAAAAATAAAAGCTGTTCCCCTCTGTCTTGCGCGGTGCATACATGGCCTTCATGTTGGGAAATCCCTCTTCGTCCACAGAGGCAATAAAAGCTACCTTCTGTTTATGAATAAATTCCATAATCTGTTCTCTTGTCTTCATCAAAATACCTCCTTCTCTGAAACCGTTTGTTCCAATTTACAAAGCATACGTCCGCAATCAGATTAGTACTATATAGTATTATTTAAGCTTACCATACTATGACAGGCGCGTCAATACAATCTTTTTAGTTACAGTTTCGTCTCCCTTGACTTTAATGAGTAAAAGTGATAAAGTGTTAAAAATAACATCTATCAGTCTGAAAGGAAGCTGTTTATGCCAAGTTTAGAGGAAATCCGCCGTCGTTTTCAAAACGACCATTTTGCTACGGACGCCACCGGCGTCGTCATTGATTCCGCGGAGCCGGGAAGGGCGGTATGCTCACTGACCCTGGAAGAGCGGCATATGAATGAAAACAATGTCCCCATGGGAGGGGCCGTATTTACCCTGGCCGACATTACCTGTGCCGTTGCCGCCAACGGGTATTCGGAACAGATAACCGTCAGCCAGCAGGCCTCCATCACCTTTCTCACCCCCGCAAAGGGAAAACGCCTGATTGCCGAGGCTGCCTGCTTAAGAAGCGGGCGGACCACTGCGCTTTATGCGGTGGATATACGGGATGAACTGGGAACCTATGTGGCTCATGCCACCATGAACGGATATGTTATAAACGGCAGCCGGCCATAATGCCGCCTATCCCTGCGGCAAAGCAATAGAGAGCCGTAAAACGTTCGGTTTATAACCGGACTGTGGACCATCAGCTGTCATGCAGCAAGAGAAAAAGGAGAACCCTATTATGGTAATTACGGAATTTTTGGAGCGGAACGCCCGCCTGTACGGCTCTGATACGGCCTTGGTGGAATTAAATCCCTCCCAGGAACGGGACAGCGCCGTGACCTGGCGGGAGGCAAGCCTGATCGAAAGTGCGGGAAACGGGGCGCCCTACCGCCGGGAATTAAGCTGGGCAGACTTTGACAGACGGGCCAACCGCTTTGCCAACCTGCTGTTAAGCCGGGGGCTGGAACGGGAGACAAAGGTAGGCATTCTGATGATGAACTGTCTGGAATGGCTGCCTGTCTATTTCGGTATACTGAAGGCCGGTTGTGTGGCCGTGCCTATGAATTTCCGCTACTCTGCAGAGGAGATAAAATACTGCCTGGAGCTTGCGGACGTGGAAGCCCTGGTCTTTGGGCCGGAATTTATCAGCCGTATGGACTCCATTGCAGAGGATCTGCCAAGGGTACGGATGATGTTCTTCCCGGGTCCGGACGGTCCTGCCTACACCGAGGACTGTCTGAAACTGACAGGCTTCTGCTCCTCCAGCCCGCCCCCTGTCGCCCTGGAAGAGACGGATTATGCGGCAATCTATTTTTCTTCCGGTACCACCGGCTTTCCCAAGGCCATCCTGCATAACCACCGTGCGCTGCGCTCCTCCTGTGAAACGGAGCAGAAGCATCACGGCCAGACAAAGGACGATGTGTTCCTCTGTATTCCGCCCCTTTACCACACCGGAGCAAAAATGCACTGGTTCGGCTCCCTGATCACGGCCGGCAAAGCCGTCCTGCTTCGGGGCGTGAAGCCGGAATGGATTCTCCGGGCAGTTACGGAAGAAAAATGTACCCTGGTCTGGCTTCTGGTACCCTGGGCACAGGACCTTCTGGACGCCATTGATTCCGGGAAGGTGGATATGGAGCATTATCTTCTGGAACAGTGGCGGTTAATGCACATCGGAGCCCAGCCCGTCCCCCCCAGCCTGATCCAGCGCTGGAAGAAGCATTTCC
>CAJTKW010000019.1:0-48080 GCA_910577035.1 uncultured Acetatifactor sp. | reverse complement strand
GGAGAACATACATAAGGTAGGAGCCATCGGCAGGCCCGGCTATCACTGGGAGGCCCGGATCGTAGATGAGCAGGGAAGGGAAACGGCTCAGGGTGAAGTAGGCGAATTGATTGTCCATGGACCGGGAGTCATGCTCTGCTATTATAAGAATCCCCAGGCCACGGAAGAGGTCCTAAAGGACGGATGGCTTTACACAGGTGATATGGCCCGCATGGACGAGGACGGATTCATCTATCTGGTAGACCGGAAAAAGGACGTTATCATCTCCGGAGGAGAAAACCTCTATCCGGTACAGATTGAGGATTTCCTGCGGCGCAATGAAAGAATTAAGGATGTGGCCGTAATCGGACTGCCTGACGCAAGGCTTGGTGAAATTGCCGCGGCCATCATAGAGCTGAAAGAGGGGATTTCCTGCACGGAGGAGGAAATCCAGGAGTTCTGCCGGGATCTTCCCAGATACAAACGGCCCAGAAAAATCATTTTCGAAAAAGTACCCAGAAATCCTACGGGTAAAATAGAAAAACCGCTTCTCAGAGAACGATACTGCCACGGCAGCCTGGTGGAAGCGCAGATAAACAATTAGAGAAAACGGGAGGATTTTACATGGATCTTTTTATCAAGCTAATCATGCTGATTGTTTTCTTCGGCGTCATGATCGGCATCGGCTTCTACTGCCGCCGCCATGCCACCGACGTAAACGGATTCGTATTGGGGGGCAGGAGCGTGGGCCCCTGGCTTACCGCTTTCGCCTATGGAACCAGCTATTTCTCCGCAGTGGTCTTCGTGGGCTATGCGGGACAATTCGGCTGGAAATACGGAATTGCCGCCACCTGGGCCGGCCTGGGGAACGCCTTTTTAGGCTCTCTCTTAGCCTGGGCGGTACTGGGACGGCGTACCCGCATTATGACCCAGCATTTAAACAGCGCCACCATGCCGGAGTTTTTCGGACAGCGCTTTGGCAGCAAGCCCTTAAAGCTTGCTGCCTCGGCAATCATCTTTATCTTCCTGATCCCCTATACCGCCAGCCTCTATAACGGCTTGAGCCGTCTGTTTGGCATGGCCTTTGACATTGATTACAGCGTGTGCGTGATTGTGATGGCAGTGCTCACCGGAATCTACGTCATAGCCGGAGGCTACATGGCCACCGCCATCAATGACTTTATTCAGGGCATTATCATGATCTTCGGTATCATTGCCGTGATCGCCGCAGTGCTGGCCAGTCAGGGCGGCTTCCTCACGGCTCTGGAGAAGCTTTCTGCCGTATGCGATCCGTCCGTTTCCGCCGCGCCGGGAGTATTTAACTCCTTCTTCGGCCCGGATCCTGCAGGGCTTCTGGGTGTGGTGATCCTCACCAGCCTGGGAACCTGGGGACTTCCCCAGATGGTGCAGAAATTTTATGCCATCAAGAGCGAAAGTGCCATCAACAAGGGCATGATTATTTCTACTGTTTTTGCCCTGATCGTTGCGGGAGGCTGCTATTTTCTTGGCGGCTTCGGCCGGCTCTTCAGTGACAAGATAGACATTGGCGCAAACGGCTACGACTCCGTGGTGCCTGTCATGCTCTCAGGGCTTCCGACGATTCTTATTGCAGTGGTGGTGATCCTGGTGCTTTCCGCTTCCATGTCCACCCTTTCCTCCCTGGTTTTGGCATCAAGCTCCACCTTGACGCTGGACTTTATTAAAGGTAATATAATAAAAGAGATGGATGAGAAGAAGCAGGTAAGATGGATGCGGGCTCTTCTGGTGGTATTTATCGCCATTTCCGTTGTACTGGCGTTAATCCAGTATCATTCCAACGTTACCTTCATTGCCCAGCTCATGGGAGTAAGCTGGGGCGCCCTGGCCGGTGCTTTCCTTGCCCCCTTCCTCTACGGGTTATATTGGAAGCGGACCACAAAAGCAGCCTGCTGGGTGAGCTTCTTATTCTCTTCGGTAGTCATGCTGGCCAATATCTTTTTCCGTTCCGCTTTTCCGGCATACCTGCAGTCGCCCATCAACGCCGGCGCCTTCTGCATGCTGGCAGGGCTTGTAATCGTACCTGTGGTGAGCCTTTTTACAAAGGCACCGGCAAAGGAAAAACTACAGGAGGTCTTCTCCTGCTACGAGAAAAAGGTAACGGTTTCGGTGACGGATTCCATCGGAGAAAAATGTGAAGAGATTTTCTAAGGCATCTGAAAAAACGCTGCCTAAGAAAATCTAAAACTTCACACTGAAGAATCGCAAAAGCGATTCTTCCTCAAGTTTCACGGATTGTTTGTGCCGTTTCCGACGGCACTGCCGCCGGAGACGGAATGAAAAATTTTTAATGTTCCGGGGAGTCCCTTACCCGGACAGAATGAGAGGACAAATGAAAACATTAATGCTTGGCAACGAAGCGGTTGCCAGAGGTCTTTATGAAGCGGGGTGCTGCTTTGTGTCCAGCTACCCGGGAACGCCCAGCACGGAAATCACCGAGTGCGCGGCAAAATATGACGAACTGTATGCGGAGTGGGCGCCCAATGAAAAGGTAGCCCTGGAAACCGCCTTCGGTGCTTCCCTGGCCGGTAAAAGAAGCTTCTGCGCCATGAAACATGTGGGCTTAAACGTGGCGGCAGATCCCCTCTTTACCATCTCCTATACCGGCGTCAATGCCGGACTGGTGATCGGTGTGGCGGACGATGCCGGTATGCACAGCTCCCAGAACGAGCAGGATTCCCGCCATTATGCCCGGGCAGCAAAGCTTCCCATGCTGGAACCCTCTGACTCTGCAGAGGCCTTAGCCTTTGCAAAGCTTGCTTATGAGCTTTCCGAGAAATATGACACAGCTGTCTTAATTAAAATGTGTACCCGGGTCAGTCATTCCCAAAGCGTGGTGGAGACCGGAGAGCGGGTGACGCCGGAGCGGAAAAAATACGAAAAGAATCCCGGAAAATATATTATGATGCCGGCCAATGCCAAAAAGCAGCACCCGGCAGTAGAGGCCCGCACCAAAGCCCTGACTGCCTGGGCAGAGACTACGGAAATCAATCGTGTGGAGCCGGGACAGGATACCTCCTTAGGTATCATCACCTCTTCCACCAGCTACCAGTATGTAAAAGAGGCCTTTGGTGATACATACCCTGTATTGAAGCTGGGGATGATCTGGCCCCTGCCGGAGCAGAAAATAATAGACTTTGCAGCTTCCGTTCAAAAACTTGTAGTGGTGGAAGAGCTGGACGGCTTTATTGAAACCCATTGTCAAAGCCTTGGCCTTTCGGTATCGGGTAAGGAACTGTTTTCCAATATCGGCGAGCTGAGCCAAAATCTGGTGAAGGAAAAACTGGGCGGTACGGTACAGTCAGGCCCTTCTCTTGAAGAAGCGATTCCCGGAAGGCCGCCGGTTATGTGCGCCGGCTGTCCTCACCGCAGTATCTTTTATGTCCTGAAAAAAATGAAGCTGACGGTGCTGGGGGACATCGGCTGCTATACTCTGGGCGCCGTACCGCCCCTGGGTGCCATCGACACCACCATCTGCATGGGAGCCTCCGTCTCCGGCCTCCACGGCTTCGTCAAGGCCGGAGAAGAAGAGACTGCCGGGAAAACCGTGGCCGTCATCGGCGACTCCACTTTCATTCATTCCGGTGTCACCGGCCTGATTAATATTGCCTACAACGAATCAAATTCCACGGTGATTATACTGGATAATTCCATCACCGGCATGACGGGCCATCAGCAGAATCCTACTACAGGTTATAATCTGAAAGGGGACCCCTGTACGAAAATTGACCTGGAGAGCCTCTGCCATGCCGTGGGAATCAAACGGGTACGGGTAGTGGACCCCTACGACATGGAAGCCTGTGAAACGGCCCTCCGGGAAGAGCTCGCCGCGGCAGAGCCTTCCGTCATTATTTCCCGCCGTCCCTGCGCACTGTTAAAATATGTAAAGCACCCGGGGCCCATCTGTGCCGATCCGGAGAAGTGTAAGGGCTGCAGGGCCTGTATGAATATCGGCTGCCCCGCCATCAGCATGGTGGACGGAAAAGTAAAGATCGACACCACTCTCTGCGTGGGCTGCGGCGTCTGCAGACAGCTATGTAAGTTCGGCGCATTATAAGGAAAATGACAGACGAGCTTATTCATCTGCAAATATTGTGCCTGCGGCCCAGGTCCGCAGGTTACGGAAGGGCATGGTTATTATTATGGAAACAAAAAGTATCATGATCGTAGGTGTGGGAGGACAGGGTACCCTGCTTGCCAGCAAGCTGCTGGGCCGTCTGCTCCTTGGCCGGGGGTATGACGTGAAGGTCAGCGAGGTACACGGCATGAGCCAGCGGGGGGGAAGCGTGGTCACTTATGTCCGCTGGGGAGACAGGGTCTTTTCCCCCATTATAGACAAGGGCCAGGCAGACTGTATCCTTTCCTTTGAGCTGCTGGAAGCGACCCGCTATACCGAATATTTAAGGCCTGACGGCCGGATCATCGTCAACAGCCAGCAGATCAACCCTATGCCGGTAATCGCCGGTACGGCGTCATATCCGGAAAATCTGGTTCAGAAAATGGAGGAAACGGGAATTCATGTAGATGCTCTGGACGCCCTTTCCCTGGCGGAGGAGGCCGGAAGCAGCAAGGCCGTAAATCTTGTCCTCATGGGCAGGCTTTCCAGGCACTTTGACTTCACGGAGGAGGAGTGGATGGAAGCGATTGAGCACAGCGTCCCGCCGAAATTCCTGGAAATGAACAAAAAGGCATTTGCATCGGGAGCTTCCTGCTAAATTTGTATACCGATTCAATTAAGCGCTGATTGCGAAAACTGCCGATAAAGCATTTCTCTATGATCTGGCAAATCGAAAAAGCTAAAGGGCAGCAGCTTACACGCAGACAACAGCGCAGAAATGGAGAAAAACATGGAACGATATTATCAAAAAGAAATTGAAACGGCGGACAGAGAACAGATTCTTGCCTGGCAGAACGAACGCCTGGTCAGGCAGGTCCGGCATGTATGGGACAACGTACCTTACTATCGCGGGAAAATGGAGGCCATGGGTGTCACTCCCGAAGACATTCAAGGTGTGGAGGACCTGCGCAAGCTTCCGTTTTTAACAAAGGATGATCTGCGGGAGGCTTATCCGTACGGCCTGCTGGCAAAACCGCTTAAGGACTGTGTCCGCATTCAGTCAACCTCGGGTACCACCGGCCGCCGGGTTGTGGCCTTTTATACCCAGCATGACGTAGATCTGTGGGAGGACTGCTGCGCCCGGGCCATTATGGCCGCAGGCGGCACCAATGAGGATGTTTGTCATATTTGTTACGGCTATGGTCTCTTTACCGGGGGGCCCGGCTTAAACGGCGGCAGCCACAAGGTGGGATGCCTGACTCTACCCATGTCTTCCGGCAATACGGACCGGCAGCTGCAGTTCATGGTGGACCTGGAAGCTACCATTCTCTGCTGTACCCCTTCCTACGCCGCTTTTCTGGCAGAGAGTATCCAGGAACGGGGACTGCGGGACAAGATCAAATTAAAGGCCGGCATATTCGGCGCGGAAGCCTGGAGTGAAGAAATGCGCCAGGATATACAGAACAAGCTGGAAATCAAGGCTTACGACATCTACGGGCTCACGGAAACCAGCGGTCCCGGCGTTGCCTTCGAGTGCAGCGAGCAGACAGGCATGCACATCAACGAGGATCACTTTATCGCGGAGATTATTGACCCTGACACCGGGGAGGTGCTCCCCGAAGGCAGCAAGGGGGAGCTGGTATTTACTTCCATTACCAAAGAAGCTTTTCCTCTCCTTCGCTACCGCACAAGAGATATTTGCGTACTCACCAGAGGGAAATGCTCCTGCGGCCGTACCCATGTAAAGATGAGCAAGCCCATGGGCAGAAGTGATGATATGCTGATTGTCAAGGGTGTGAATGTCTTCCCGTCCCAGATTGAGACGGTGCTTTTAGAGCAGGGGTATCCCGCAAATTATCAGATCATTGTGGATCGTATCAACAATTCCGATACCCTTGAGGTGATGGTGGAAATGACCCCCGAAAACTTCTCCGATAATCTGGGCAGGATCACGGAAATGGAAAAGGGCCTGGTATCGGCGTTAAAGGCCATGCTGGGAATTTACGCAAAGGTACGTCTGGTGGCGCCCAAATCCATTACCAGAAGCGAGGGCAAGGCCGTGCGTGTCATCGATAAAAGGAAAATCTGACGGACCGGGAAATAATACATATCAAATTCAATATTATGCGCCCAAACGGCGCGGAAAAGGGAGCAGCTATGACAATACCTCAAATTTCAGTATTTCTGGAAAACAAAGCCGGACAGCTTGCAGACATTACCGGCATCCTTTCGGAGAACCAGGTGAACATGCGGGCCATCAACATTGCGGAGACCGCGGATTACGGCGTCCTGCGGCTGATCGTGGACGACGCCTCAAAGGCATCTTCCATTCTGCTGGAACAGGGCTTTATCCTGACTATGACCCCTGTGGTGGGCGTATCGGTTTCCGACACACCGGGAGGCTTAAGCAAGGTTCTCAGCGTAATCTCCCGCGCCGGAATCGACGTGGAATACATGTACTCCGTCTTCGGACAGAAAAACGGGCAGGCCTGCATGATCTTCCGGGTAGGAGACACGGAAAGTCTGGGGGCCGTTCTGCAGGAAAACGGGATCGGCACAATCACGGGGGACGACCTGGGACTGCACTGACCCCAATAACAGCCCCGCCTGCTGCAGGCGGGGCTGTTATTATGTCCTTTTTTAAAAATATTCCGTCAGGAAACAGGGTTTTTTATAAAAGACCTGTGCCAGCAGATCCAGATCCTCCTGAGAATACCCATACGCCCTGCGGCTGTAGGCCAGCGCAGACACATCGGCCGCGCCTGTAAGGGACCTGGAAAATTCCGAAATCTCCATGTGAATCGCGGCATTCCCCCCGGTGTCCCGTGCAACCGATACCGCTTTCCCCTCTTCAAAGCACACACGGAATACGGCATGATTTTCCGCTATCTGTCCGTCCAGAATTTCCAAAGACAGCCTGCCGCTTCCCCGGTAACGCGCTGCCTTCAGAGCCGCCTCCACATTCACAATACGCACCATACCTAAGCTTGTATCGCTGCGCCTGAAAGCCCCAAAAGACCACTCGTCAATCAACGGGTCCAGACAAATCGATGCCGGCAGCGTAAACGAAATGCTTCTGTGGTCCGCCTGCATGGTCTTTGCCAATGCGAGCAATCCTTCGATTCCCTCCCTGTCCCGAAACACAAAGCGGGAGCACACCAGGCGCTGTTCCCCGCCATCCTTCTCTTTGCGGTACGCCATATAGCCTGCCGGCACGCCCTTCGCATCATAGTAAAGATAGACGAATTCCTGCTTGCGGTACGGATCCGCCTCCGTCACAAAAGCATATCGTTCCTCGGTCAGCTCTACCATCCCGTTATAGCGCTTCTCCCACTCCTTCGTCAGCAGCCGTATGTCCGCCAGACACTTTTCCCGGTTGGAGCCGTCCACCAGCACGGACCGGCCGCCCCTGGGCAATCCCGGTATATAAGACAGCTCCAGCTCATACCGCGCCCCCCTGGCCCATACCTCATATCCGAACTTACGGTAATAGTTCGTCGAAAAGGGATAAAGCATGGACAGTACATATCCCTCCCGGTACAGCTCCGGAAGCATCTTCTCAAAACATCCGCGTATCCCGCCGGTTCTACGATATTGCGGAAGAGACGACACCCCTCCGATCCCTGCCATCTTTACCGTTTGTCCGTCAAAGCAGACGGAAAACGGTAAGACGGACAGGCAGCTGGTCATCGTCTCATTGTCATCTAAAAACGCCGCATATTTCTCCACAGGGTACGCTTCCTCCTGCCAGGGAGTTTCGAAGGCAATGGAAAACAGCTCCTCCGCACGCCGCCTCTCCCCGGCCGTGATCCTGCGTACAATCATTCTTTATTCTCCTTTTGCTTTCATAAACGCATCCAGCTGCGCATTGGCGTCATTTAACACCTCGTTGATGCCCGCCTGCTCAAGCTTCTGCAGGAACTCCGGCAGCTTTTCCGCCGGTTCCACCGCTCCGGTACACAGGGGCAGCATATACTCTTCCACCACGTTTGCCACATTTCCCATCTGGGTCTGCATGTTCTCGCTGTTGTAAGAGTATCCCAGCAGAGGAATCTCCTTTGCCTCGCCGTAATATGCCTTGAAGCCATCCCAGAAGTCTGCTCCCTGCGCCACAGTGGGCGTCAGAATCGTGACATTGCCCATGCCGTTTGTCCAGGGCTGATACTGTCCCCGCTCATCCGTAAAGTCTACCAGTCCGTCTACCAGATTATAATGAATGCCTTCTATGCCGTAATTTAACATTGTCATCAGCTTCGGATCCGTATTCAGCAGATTCAGGAACATCATTGCCCGCTCCGGATTCTTGGATACTGTGGAAATCGCCATCATTGCTCCCTGGGAAGAGGTGGTATCCACATATGCGTCCGTACAGGGAACCATTGCCACCTCAAATTTTCTCTCTCCGGTGGCCTGCAGTTCGTAGCCCAGTGAATAGGACTGGGTTCCGATCAGGTACTGTCCGGAAAGCTGCTTCTGGGTACGGATGTCATTTGCCTGCCCTGCGTTGGCACATGCAGGATCAATATAGCCTGCCTTGAAATACTCCCTCGTCTTTTCCGCAAATTTCAGGAATTCATCGGTTGCATACTTATTTTCGATCTTTATGCCCAGGCTGCCCGGCTTGGAAACATCGTTGGGATCCAGGTAGTATGACATAAAGTTGCCGGTGCCGCTGTCGCCGGTGACGATGATGGAATTGGTTACCATACGCTCCAGCACCGCGCCCTCTACCAGCAGAGGATAGAAGTCTTCGCCTTCCCCTTCCTTTACCTTCTTCAGGATCTCGCCAAAGCCGTAATAATCCGTATTCTTAATATCCTCCACCGTATAACCGTATTTTTCCAGCAGCGGAACGTTGATGTCCCAGCAGTTCTGGGTGGCAATATCCTTATAGCCCGGCACCGCATACACGCCGAAACCGTCTGCGCCCTCAATGGCGGCGCCCTCCCTCAAAACCTCGGGAAGCATCCCCCAAAGGTCGGAAGCATATTTTTCGATCAGATTGTTGCCCTCATTGTCCAGGCGGACCCAATAGCCGTCTCTGGCAAATTTATTGTACTCGTTGGAGCTCCAGGAACAGGTAAAGTAAATATCCACGTCGTCTCCGCCCTGGAGGGACAGGGAAATGTTCTGCTCCAGGTCGCTCCATGATCCCCAGATGGGCTCCAGTGTCACATTGAGCTTGTCCTTCAAATAGGCATTAACTTCTTCCATGACCTTGGTATCGTCGGTAACACTGTCGCAGCCGCCAAAGTACATCTTCAGCGTAACAGGCTCAAGCTGGGAGCCGGTTATCCCGTCGCTGCTTTCCGTTCCGCCGGACGCCGTACTGCTGCCTTCCCCGCCGCCGGACGTATCGCTGTTGCCTGCTGTCGAACCACCGGATGTCCCACTGTTTCCTGCACCGCCGGACGCCGTACTGCTGCCCCCTGCCGGGTCTGAACCGCATGCCGCCATAGACAGAATCATAGCTGCTGTAAGTATGCCGGATAATAATTTCTTCTTCATAAACAATCCTCCTTTTATTGGTGTTGTAAATAGTGTATGTAGTCGGACCTTTGCCGTATCTACCGCATCATTGAGTATCTGTTAATTCCCCTGTTATCCCTTCACGGAGCCGATTGTCAGACCGGAAATAATGTAGCGCTGGAAAAAGGGATAGGCGAAGGCAATGGGCACCACAATCAGTACCACCAGCGCCATTTTCAGTGTATCAGAGGGAAGGCTTGCCCTGATTGCGGTCGCTTCCGCGCCAATCACCGCACTGTTTTTCGCCAGAAAATCCACCTTCGACTGCATCTCCTGCAGAAGATATTGCAGCGGATAATATCTTGCTTCCCGGATATAAAGCATGGGGATAAACCACTCGTTCCAGTAGGCCAGCGCCGACAGCAGGCCTACCGTGGCAATACCGGGCTTGGCGATGGGAACCACGATCCGAAACAGGGTGTAGTACTCTCCGCTCCCGTCGATAGCCGCCGCGTCAATCAGATCACCCGGTATGGAGCTCTGGAAAAAAGTCCGCATGACGATGATATTGAACGGATTCAAAAGCATCGGTATAATCACCGCCGCATAGCTGTCGGACAATCCCAGAAACTGCTTACAGATAACATAGGTGGGCGCCAGGCCGCCGCCGAATATCATCGTAAAGAAGCAGAAAAATGTGAAGAACTTTCGATACTTAAAATCCTTCCGGTAAAGCGCGTAAGCGTAAAGCCCCGTCACCAGCAGGGTACACACGGTTCCCACTATGGTGATAAAAAAGCTGTTAAAATAGGAAACCCACAGCTGCCGCCCCATCTTCGCCACATAGGTATACGCATCCAGCG
The DNA here is from genome assembly GCA_910577035.1 of uncultured Acetatifactor sp. Classification (GTDB taxonomy): domain Bacteria; phylum Bacillota; class Clostridia; order Lachnospirales; family Lachnospiraceae; genus Acetatifactor. Next base: position 37,676 of record CAJTKW010000019.1, on the reverse strand, counting down.
CCCAGGACTTCGGCGTAAAGGAGAATCCGATCTCCCGGATACTCTCCTGGGAAGAAAAGGAGATAATAATCACAAATAGAAAGGGCAGAATACATGCAAGGCAGAATATTGCCAATACCAGGTGCATCACCGCTTCCGCCGGCCTGCTCACGGCATTTACAGGTCTTTTATTGTTTTTCATAAGCTGCCTCCTTTAGAACAGTGCGCTGTCTTCGTCGATCTTCGTCACGATTTTATTGGCTGCCATAATACAGATAAAACCTACCAACTGCTGCAAAAGCCCCGCCGCGGTACTCATGCCGATGTTGTTCGTCGCCGTCATCGTCCGATAAACGTAGGTGTCAATGACTCCTGTGGTAGAGAACAGAGAGCCGGAATTCATCGGCACACTGTAGAACAATCCGAAATCTGCCTTTACGATATTTCCCACGTTCATAATGAACAGGATGGAAATCATCGTCCGCAGGTGGGGCAGCGTCACATAGCGGATCTGCTGCCACTTGGTTGCGCCGTCAATGGCCGCCGCTTCGTACTGGGTCCCGTCGATTCCGGTAATTGCCGCCAGATACAGCACACAGGAATACCCCGTTGTCTTCCAGACATTACAGATTGTGAGGATAATCGGCCAATACTTGGGCTCATGATACCAGTTGATTACCTCGCCCCCGCCTGCTGCCTGCCAGTGTGTCACAAGCCCCCTTGTGGGGTCCAGGAACGCAAGCACAAAATAACTTGCCACCACCCAGCTTAAGAAGTAAGGGAAGAACATGAAGGTCTGGTAAACCTTGGCCACCCGCTTCTGGGTAATCTCGTTTAAGATGATTGCCAGCGCCACCGCCAGCACCAGTCCCAGCACGATCCAGAAAATATTGTAGAGCAGCGTGTTCCGCACATAGACCCAGGAATCCTTTGTGGAAAACATAAATTCAAAATTCTTCAGTCCCACCCACTTGCTGTGGATCAGATTGTTCCAAAACCCCGGATCCTTTATGTAGACCTTGTACTCCTTAAACGCCAGTGCAATTCCCCCCATGGGGATGTAGCGCAGCAGGAAAAACCAGATCGCGCCGGGCAATACCATCGACAACAGTAACAGTGTCTTTTTCGTTTTCCCTTTCATATTGCCTCCTTTACAGATGCTTCTGTATTTCCTTTGTTGTATTTATTGTAGTATCTATTTGCGCCAAAGTCACGGCATAAGGTTGTTGTTTTTTTGCAGAAATTGTCATAGTGAATTGCAAGAATTTAAAAAAGGCTGTACAAATTGTACAAGCCTTTTCAGTCTTCCCGATATTGGTTTCGGTATTCATTAGCGGACATGCCGTTGAGCTTTTTAAAGACTCTTGAAAAATGTGCCAGGTCGAGGAACCCTACCTGCTCAGCCACATCACCGATGCGCAGTGACGGGTCCTTCATCAGTTCTTTTGCCTTGTCGATTCGGATTCCGTTCAGGATCTCCGAAAAATTCTGCCCGGTCTCCTTATTCAGCAGCTTGCTCAGGTGCCACTGGCTCACATAGGTCTTTTCCGCCACATCCGACAGCAGAAGCTTCTCCTTATAATTTTCTTCCATATAGCTAAGGGCATTTCGCACGATAAAGTTGCCCGCCACATTTTCATGCTCTGCCGGCGCCTCCTGTTCGCCCCCATCCCGCTCCGGCGCCCTGGATGCCATAAAGCGAATGGCCTCTTCTATCTCTTCCATATTTGAAGGCTTAAGCAAATATCTGGCCACTCCCAGGGTGAGCGCCTGCTTCGCATAATCAAAATCGCGGAATCCTGTAAGAATCGTGATCTGCGTATGCCTATGCTCCGACTGCAGCGCCGCCACCATCGCCAGCCCGTCCATCTGGGGCATACAGATGTCCAGAAACACCATATCCGGCTCATGCTTTTCAATCAGCCGTTTCCCCTCCAGACCGTCCCCTGCGGTATCCACAACCTCACAACCGTATTTTTCCCAGGGGACACTCCGCATCAGCCCCTGGACTATGATCGGCTCATCGTCAATCAAAATCACCTTATACATCAGGTTTCCTCCTCTTCCCGCCCGTCCGGCAAAGGTATGATTATTCTGGAGACAAAATGATTTTCTCCCTCTAAAAATACCTTCAGGCCGTATTTCTCACCATAGATCAGCTGAACCCGCCGGTTCACATTGTAGATGCCGATGGATCTGTGCGCCCCCGGCTTGGAGCGGTCAATCTCCTGCTCTCCCTGTATGATCCCGTTAATGTGCGCAATCTCCTGCTCTCCCATCTGTCGGGAGGTATTGATTACATCGATGCAGACTTCTTTCTGCTGCCCGTATATATTTACCCAGATCGTTCCGGAACCAAGTTTTTCGATCCCATGTTTAATGGCATTTTCCAGAAGGGGCTGCAGGGTAAGCTGCGGAACCTGCAGGTAATACAGGGCAGGATCCACCAGCTTTTCCACCTTCAGACGCTGCCCGAAACGCATGGACATAATATAGAGAAAGGCGTCTGCGCACCGAAGCTCCTCCTTCAGGCTCACGGTCCGGTCATTGTTGCGGCTCATGCTGAAATCCAGTACGATCCCCAGCGCTTCAATCATGCGGCTCGTCTCAAGATCCCCGTTCATCCGTGCCTGCCAGTTCATCATCTCCAGCGTATTATTCAGAAAATGGGGGTTGATCTGCGCCTGCAGTGCCGCAAGCCGGGCATCCTTCGTGGCCAGCTTCTCTTCATAGACCGTGTTAAAATAGTACTCCACCCGGGCGGACATCTCATTGAAGGAATCCACCAGCTCCAAAAAGTCCATATTTTTTGCACATTTCTTATCGACGATATAGCCGAAATCACCGTCCCGCAGCCGCTGCGCCCCCCCCATCAGCTCCCCCATGGGACGGCTGATATGCACGGTCAGAATATAGCCGGTAAACAGTGCAAAGGGAACCATACAGCACAAAATCACAATCAGTGTGATATTTAACCGGACAATTCCCTCATATAACTCCTGCCTGGGCAGAGGATAGAATACAGTCATACTGTAGTCGTCACAGCGATAGCTATACAGGTAACCTGCATAGCCTCCCTGCACGGCATAAAAAACCTGTGCGTTACTGTCCGAGTGCTCCGCCATCCGTATAAGCTTCCCGTAAAGCTTTTCCCGGGCTTCATCGATCTCTTCTGATCCGCCCAGCGTCAGATATTCTCCCTGCCCGAATGCAACCAAGACGTCCTGTTCGTTGTCCACCGGAAGCTCTTCCAGAAGCCTCCGCACATCCAGGCCCAGCACCAGCGTTCCGTACTTTTCGTTGTCCTTCGCCGTAAGGAGATTTCGAATCAGATAAACCTGATTGTCCACCACCAGGATCTCCACACGGCTGTCGTTTCTTTCCGATATGTGGTGTACCAGCGGCTGCACTTTCTCAATATAATCCTCCCAGGAATAGCCGTTCTTCCCCGCATAACAGCTGGGCATTTCATCCTCCGGCAGGTACAGTGCATAACGCGCCATCTGCTCGTCCATGTAATACCTGGAGGTCAGGGACGCCCGCAGCGCCGTCAGATATTCATTTTTACTTTTGATTCCCATCTTATAGCGCCGGTACTCGCTTTCCCAGACTCCCTCATAGCTGGGCTTCCATATCTTAAGGATTGCCTCGTCGATGTCCGCCGTCAGTACGGCGCCCGACACCTCCACCGAATTATTGACCAGGTTGCCTGTCTTCTCAAGATACGCTTTCTGATAATCGTGAAAAATGAACCATGAGAGGAAGCCAATCGGGATCAGCCATGCACTCAAAAACACAATAAGCAGGATTGTACGTAAGGATATTATTTGTTTCTTCATAAGCAAAGTGTACCATATCCGGCAGCTTTTTCATAGCTTTACAAATCCAGGAATGCCTCATAATGCTCACAGATATTTTTCGCCTCCTCCGGGCGGCTCCTCTCACAAAAAATGCGCAGAAGCGGCTCCGTTCCGGAAAAGCGCGCAATCACCCATCCGCCGTCCTTAAAATATACCTTGCTGCCATCCAGGTAAGAGACATGGTCGATCTCATAGGGAAGCCCGGGAAGCTTTTTATCCTCCAGGAGAATCCTGCGAATCCGCTCTTTTTTCTCCTGATTGAAATGATAATCCCTCTCTTCCATGTAGATCGAACCGTACTCCGCCTCCAGGTCACGGATGATGTCCGAAAGCTTCTTTTCCGTGACCGCAATCATCTCCACCAGCAGCATAGCCGCATAAATACCGTCCTTACCCCGGATATGCCCCCGCACCGTCAGGCCTCCTGAGGACTCCCCGCCAATTACGGCATCCGTCTCATTCATCTTCGCGGAGATATGTTTAAATCCTACCGGAACCTCATAGCAGCTCTCTCCAAAGCTCTCCGCTACTCTGTCCAGCACATGGGTGGTACAGATATTGCGCACAGCCGGCCCTCTCCAGCCCTTGTACTTCTCCAGATAATAATACAGCAGCACCAGGATCTCATTGGGATGCAGAAAACGCCCGGTATCGTCGATGATCCCGATTCGGTCTGCGTCACCGTCCGTGGCGATACCGATGTCATAATGTCCGTCCATCACACAGTTCTGCAAAGAGCGCAGGGTCGCCGCGGACGGGGAAGGGAGATGCCCTCCGAACAATGTATCATGGCGGTCATGGATCGTCACCACCTCGCACCTGGCAGTCTGCAGGATTACCCGCAGGGAAGTCTCGCTGACGCCGTACATGGGATCCAGCGCCACACGCAGATTTCTCTCCCGGATTGCCTCCATATCCACCGTGTCCATAATGCTGTCCAAATATTCGTTCAGCGGATAAATCTCCTGAATCAGCCCCTGCTCCCTGGCCTTCTCATACTCCATCTCCGCCACCGGCTCTTTGATCTCCTGCAAATACTGTTCTATCTCCCGGGTCTGGACCTCATCCGCATCCCGCCCCCCGGCCGTAAACACCTTGATACCGTTATAAATCGCCGGATTATGGCTGGCCGTAACCATCATGCCATAAGGAAACTGGTGCCGCATCACATGGAACATGACCAGGGGCGTGGGCGACGACTTGTTAATCAGATACGCGGTAACACCTTCCGCCGCAAATACCATTCCGGCCCACTGCATGGCTTCCTTGGAAAGGAAACGCCTGTCATATCCCATCACGATTCCCTTCCCGGCCGCCCCCTCATCTTTCATTTTGTTACACAAAGCCTTTGCCAGGCGCTGTATATTTTCTTTTGTAAATTCATCTCCGATGACGGCTCTCCAGCCGCCGGTTCCAAATTTCACCATGCTGTTCTCCCTTCCCTCTGTGCCCCTTTTCTGCATTTATTTTCCCCATCGGTTTCCCTGCCGAAATTCCTGCCCATCGGTCTCTCCGCCGCAGTTCCTGCCCTTCCATTTCTCCGCTGCAGTTCCTGCCCTTCCATTTCTCCGCTGCAGTTCCTGCTCATCCATTTCTCCGCTGCAGTTCCTGCCCTTCGGTTCCCCTGCCGCTGCCTGCGTTTCCCGTCATCCCATCATCACCGTAACCTGATGCCTGCTTTGATCCGCGTAAGAAGGTATTTTCTCCACCTGCTCTCCGTCCAGATAGATTTCCCTTACGCCGTATTCCACGCCCAGCCTATTGTCCACATGAATATCATAACGGCTGCCCCGCCACTCCCTTGACACATCGAATTCCTTCCAGTCTGCCGGAATGCAGGGATCAATCACCAGCTCGTCGTAATCCGGCCGGATTCCCAGCATATACCGGGTGGCCGAGAAATAGGCCCAGCCGCCGGAACCCGTCATAAACGGATGGCGTGCCCTGCCAAACGCCGTGTGCTCCTTGCCCACAACAAACTGACAGTAGGAATAAGGCTCCGCCTCGCGGATCTCGATTTTGTCATTCTGGTGATACGGGCACAGGGCGTCATAATATTTCATGGCCATTTTTCCACGGCCCAGCTTACACTCCGCCGCCCAGGCCCAGGGATTGGGATGGGAGAAGATCGCGGAATTCTCTTTCAGACCCGGATAGACCTTTGTAATAAAGCCAATATCCGGATCCGGCTTTGTATACGCGGGCGTATTCAGCAGCAGTCCGTAAGGCGTATACAGATAACGGTCAATGGCATCCATGGCCTTCACGGCCTTTTCCCCCTGTGCCGCGCCGGAAAGCACCGCCCAGACATTGGATTCCAGGTGTACTTTCCCTTCTTCGTCCTGCATAGTTCCAATCTTCCTGCCATTTTTCGTAATTCCTCGGATATACCACTCTTCGTCCCACAGCACATCATCGCACACTTTTCTGACCCCCTCCGCCATCCTGGTGTAGCGCTCCACGTCTTCTGTATGCCCCAGCCGCTTTGCCAGGGTCAGGAAATGAGACAGCGCCCAATAATGCAGGAAGGATACCATCGCGCTCTCTCCCCCGCCCAGGTTCAGGCAGTCATTCCAGTCCGCGCGCAGCCCTTTGCACACACCGTCCGTCCCCACCTGCTCGGCGGAAAAGTCCAGAATTGCCTTTAAATGCTCGTACACTGTTCCCTGTTTCCCGTCGGCGTACGGAAGTACTTCCTCCGCAAAGTCCAGTTCTCCCGTCTCCTTTATGTATTCCACCACGGAGGCCACCAGCCACAACGCGTCGTCCGCGCAGGCGTCCTCCGGCCCGTGTATGCGGTCCTTCTCGGATACCGGAATCACCGTGGGAGACTTGAAACCGCTGTCATCCTTTTTACTCTTTACAAACCATGCCGGGTCAAACAGATGCAGCCCATACCCCTGAGAGACAAGTCCGTTCATCAGCTCCCGGATCCGCTGCCTGCATTTATCCGGGTTGGAATGAGGAATTGTCATTGCGTCCTGGGCCGTATCCCGGTATCCTAAGCCCGTGCGCCCGCCTACCTCAATAAAGGATGCAAACCGGGAAAACATGACATTGATCTCCGACTGATACAAAGTCCAGGTATTAATCAGTGTATTCATGCCCTCATGGGGAGTCTTGATCTGAAGCTTTGCGCATTTATCCTCCCAGTAGCGGTGAAGATCGGCAAAAGCAAGATCCACCTGCTCCAAGTCACTGTACTTCGCCCGTATTCTCTGCCCCGCTGCGCGGTTGCCCTCGCCCAGCATATAGACGACGCGCACCTCTTCCCCCGGCTTCAGGGTCAGATTTTTTTGCAGGCTGCCACAGTGGTTTCCGCCCTTTTCAAATGAACCGCGGCAGTTCCCCCGGATCACCGCCGCCGGATTACTTTCCGTATGATAGAGCCCCAGAAAAGCATCCCGCATACAGTCAAAACCGTCCGGCTCGAAGCTGGCCGTAAAATATTGATAGCCGTCCGGTTCATAAAACAGATCTTCCTCTATAATGCCATCCTCGTATGAGCTTCCCGCACAGTATAGGCTCATCTGGAAATTCTGATTGTCAATGTGAATGGAGTGAAACGAGAACTCCAGATAAGAAAACAGGCTGATGTCCCGCGCCCGGTTTTCCGTGTTTTTGATCCGCACATCCCACAGCAGCACATTTTCTCCCCGGGGGATAAACATGGTCTGCGACGCCTCCAGCCCTCTGCAGCGGCACTCGTAAACCGTATAGGACATACCGTGCCGGCAGCGGTAAGCCGCCTCCGTAAAAGGTTTTGCCACCGGCTGCCAGGAGATACTGTAATAATCCCCGTCCTCATTATCCCTGATATAAATATAGTAGCCAGGGCGATCCATGGGAATACTGTTGCCGCGGAAACGGCTGATCCTGTGATACTCGGGACTCCTGTAAAAGGCATACCCCCCTGCTGTATGGTTGATTACGGCTGCCATATCCTCCACCCCAAGGTAATTGGTCCAGGATGTGGGCAGGTCCACCTTCTCGATCACATATTCCCTGTGTGCATTGTCAAAATGTCCGTACTGCATAATCTCCTCCATTCTTTCAAACTGATCCGGTTGTTTTCCGATAACTGTTACCATACCATGTCGCCTGGCTCATGCCCGTTCCGCTCCCAGGTTGGTCTGAAGTCCCCATTTCCATTCAAATCCTCAGCCTTTCCCTTTGCTATTTTGCATCCATCTCCGTCATCTGCAGAACAGCCCTCACAGCCGTATTTTTCTAAAGCAGGCCCCTGTTCCGTAAATCCTCTGTTCGGTCTGTGCCAAACTCCCATCAAATACCTGCTCCGGCAGACCGGCGTCTGTTCGTCAATCTGCGTGCCACCCTCCACCACACTGCCGCTTGCCATATAAACGCCCTCACTCAGCTCTGCTATCCTGATAACTTCCGGTTTCTCATAGTTTGTCATTTTTATCCTCCTCGTTTTTAAAATCATACGCTCCTTTTGTAATTTAGTATATCTGACCCTGCCAGGGTGCGGAATTGTCATAGTTGTGCTTTCTTATCCGATTTTGTCATCCTCGCCCAAACCGCTTGAAAAGGCGCCGGATTATGGTAAGATCAAAGACAGCAAAGGGCCGATTATCCCATGCCGGCCGAAATGATGGGAAAAATATGAGGAGGTACTTATGAATATCATCAGAACAAAAGATTACGAAGATATGAGCCGCAAGGCCGCAAGCATCATCTCTGCGCAGGTTATTTTAAAACCGGACTGTGTCCTTGGGCTTGCCACCGGCTCTACGCCCCTTGGCACATACGAGCAGCTGGTCGAGGGATTTAACAGGGGTGACCTGGACTTCTCGCGTGTCACTACGGTTAATCTTGACGAATATTGCGGACTGCCGGAGGAAAACGAGCAGAGCTACCATTACTTCATGCGCCAAAACCTTTTTCGCCATATCAACATTCCGGAGGATCATACATTTGTGCCGGATGGCATGGAGGCTGACAGTGCTCTTGCCTGTCAGGCCCACGAAGACATTATTCGAAAACTGGGCGGTATTGATATACAGCTGTTAGGACTTGGAAACAACGGCCACATCGGTTTTAATGAACCGGGTCCCGTCTTTGAAAAGGAAACCCATCCGGTGGATCTGACCGAGAGTACGATTCGTGCCAATGCGCGCTTCTTTGAACGGATTGAGCAGGTGCCAACACGGGCCTATACCATGGGCATCAAGACCATCATGCAGGCCCGCAGAATCCTGATTATTGTCAGCGGCTCCGGCAAGGCGGATATTGTGGCCAGAGCCTTCTGGGGACCGGTCACGCCGCAGGTTCCGGCTTCCATTCTCCAGCTGCATCCGGACGTGACGCTGGTAGCTGACGAAGAAGCCCTGGCACAGGTACTGCCATTGCATTGTTATAGTTTTTCACCAGCTGCTCTAAATCATCTGCCGTTGCAAGCTTAAAATCAAAAATACGATCACCTCCCTGTAAATTTCAATAGGGACTTCCTTCATCATTATGAAAGGAACTGACGGTTGCTGTGGAAAAATACCGGACACTGATTTCTCCCCGGCGATACCGGGTGTCTCCCTCCGTATGCCGCCGGGTCTTTTGCTCCCGGTCATAGTACGAAACAGTTGTCACGCAGTACTCTCCCTGCTCATAGCCGTACCCGTCCCCGGAATCCTCATACAGCTCGAAGCTGCCGTCCGCTCCCGTATACACCCACAGGCAGATGTCCCTTCCTTCCATGGAGGCAGTGCTTTCCCCCGGCTCCATTGTGGGTATGACCGCACCCGCCCTTACAAAAACCGGTATCCTCTCAAGGCTCAATTCCACGGTAATTTCCTGCCCTCCCGTATACTTCCGGTTGGTATGGAAATCATACCAGTCTGTCCCCGCCGGAAGATATACCTTCCACCCCTTTAGGGGAACGTCAACCGGGACACTGTTTTGCCGATAAAGGATCGGCTCCGTCACCGGACAAACCATCAGGGCGGGGCCAAACATATATTGCCCGGAAATCTCTGCTGCTTTTGCATCTTCCGGGAAGTCATAAGCAAGCGGCCTCATGATCAGACCGTCCTTCCTCCACACTGCCCCTGCCAGGGAATAAATATATGGAAGCAGCCGGTATCGGAGCTGCGCCGCATTGTACAGAGCATCGTAAAAAGGCTCTCCCGGCTTGCCGAACTGCCATGGCTCCCGCGGACAGTCCGTACCGTGGCTCCTGAATATGGGCAGGAATGCGCCGTATTGAAACCATCTTACATACAGCTCCCGATAACCCAGGTCGTCAAGCCCTTCGTCATAGTCACCGTTCCAATACCACTGCTCCCCTCTTTTTATAAAAAACGCCCCAATATCCAGAGTCCAGTAGGGCAGCCCGCTGGCACAGAACTGCAGCCCTGCCACAACCTGCCTTTTCAGGGTCTCCCAGCTGGCGGAAATATCTCCCGACCACAATATCGCCCCGTATTTCTGACTGCCTGCATATCCGCTGCGAGTCAGGTTTACCACGCGCTTCTCCTGGGTCACGCCCCTTTGACCCTCGTAAATTCCTTTAGAATGGTATAGCCCAAATACGTTGGTTTTTTCCAAGGGCATCACTTTTCCTGCTTCTTCCACAAAGTTCCGGTACATTTCTCCTGCGGGCGGCTTCCTCATCCTCTCCCATTCCGGCGTCACCGGCTCGCTGGAGTCTGTCCACCAGGCGTCAACGCCATGCCGGAATAAACCTCTCTCCGCCTGCTGCCAGTACATTTCACGGCCTTCCCTGGAGAATGCGTTAAAAATATTACTGTTAGGGAGCAGGAAACCTGCTTCCGCTAGCTCCCTGTAGTTATCGCTTTTCTCATCCATATGAGGCCAGATGGACAGCATGAAATGTACATTCATTCCATGCAAGGTACGCATCATTTCCCCAGGATCCGGGAAACGTTCTTCGTCAAAGGTTTTCTGCCCCCACAGATTCCCCTTCCAGGACATCCAGTCCAACACGATCCCATCCACAGGGAAAGCTGCCGCCCGGAACTTTTCCGCAATATGTATCATCTCATCCGCAGTTTCATACCGTTCCCGGGACTGCAGGTAACCGAAAACCCATTTCGGCAGCATGACAGCCTGTCCCGTCAGCCTGCGGTATCCCCTGACCACCTCTTTCATGTTTCCTGCCAGGAAAAAATAATCCAGATACTCATCCGCCTCCGTGTACAAGCAGGACCCATACTGTGTATCCTCAAAAACCGCAGGTCCCTGGGTGGTAAGCAGGATCCCGTATCCCCTGCCGGACAAAAGCATCGGAATCGCTATCTTTAAATTGGCCTGGTGCAGATATTGTGTGGTATGCCGCAGATTCCATACTCCCTCTTCTCCCTGCCCCAGCCCGTAAAGCACTTCTTCCCTGTCAAATTCCAGGGAAAGCCTCGTACGGTACAGCTTTCTGTCAAATTCCCTTTCCGCCTCCCGGATCCTGCGCTTTACTCCGTCCGGAGTGGTAATTTCCTCTACTTTCGCCTTTCCCCCTGCCACAGTCCGGTAAGAGTCAAAGGCTTCTACTGTCTTGCTCTCCTGTGGAGCCTCACGCAATAACAGCTTCCCGTCCTTATCTTCATACCTGGCGGAACCACTCATACGGTCAATTTTTACCGTCAGGGAATCGGTCCGTATCCAAATATCCTGCCCCCCTTCCCCATACTCCCAGGTTACGCTGCCGGACAGATCCTCAAACGCCTCTCCCTGCCGTCCCGAAAAGGCACCGCTTTCGGTATAAGAAACCCGGATTATGGCGGCTGTCTGTGGAACAAGCCTGATGATTCCCGACTCCTGCTCCAGAAATAAGGAATTCCCCTTCCGGTACACTTTGTTGATTTCTCTGCTTTTCCGCTTTCTTACCTCCATCATAATGCTATCCCCCAAATATCTCCTGCCGTAATGTGCCTCATTCCATAATCAACTGCATCTTTCCCCAAGCCGCTCTTCGTGAAAGAGTTGCAATCCTTTGCCATTATCTGTATTTCTCCAAATCCTTCTCACAACTCTGTATCCATCGTAAAATCTGAACGGCGTCCCGGGCACATTTCATATCCTTCATCCCCACGTAATACGCCGCAAACAGAATTTCAATGCACTCCATCACACAGGGAATTGCCGCCTTCTCCCCTTCCGTAAGCGGAGTGACACCCTCATAACCGTCAATCACGGCCTGAACGTTTCGCAGCCATTCCTCCCTTGTGAGCGGCTCTTCGGTTTCTTCCGCCAATAAACCTGCCAGGAAATAGCAGACATCAAATATTCTGATATTTCGCTGGCTCAAATCAAAATCAATGTACCCTGACAGATTCCCCTCATGGAATAAGAAATTGCCGAAATGAACATCTCTGTGAATCAGCTGCCTGGGCAGGTCGTCATACATCCGCCCCAAAGATTCCACCGTTTTTTGGTACTCTTCCTTTCCTAAGATCTGCCACTCATCTTTTTCCAGGTTCTCCCGGATCCACCCCTGCATCTCCTTAAGCAGGCTGTTGTCCCAGAAATCCAACTCCTTCTCACACCGTAAAAATGCCTGATGCAGACGGGCCATAGCGGCTCCCATCCTGCGGACAGCCGCTTCATCCCTCAAATCCACAATATTACTTCCCGGCAGTTTCCTGGTGGCAAGAAAATACCGCCCCCCCTGTGCCACATATTTTTCACCGGTTTTGGTAGAAAGTATTTCTGCCACAGGAATATTGCAGCCTCCGAGAATAGTCAGAATTTTTATGTTCCGCTCCATCTGCTGCAGGTCGTCATACACTTTTATAATCCAGGAGTCATCCACCTCCCATGCAGTGGAATACACCTGCGATAATCTGCCGTCCTCAATTCCCCATAGCGGCAGAATCTGCCTTAATATTGCTTCCATAAAAGGCCTCCCTGATTTTTCTCATTTCTCCCCATACATTATCCCCGTAGTTGCTCACCAGCACGGAAATCAGCCCGTTATTGGGATTGTATTCCGAGATAAAGCTTACTCCCGGATCGCAGCCCTGAAAATACGCAATGTCCCGGCCGCCGGGGCAGTCAATGATCCACATGCCGTAACCGTAAAAGCCTTCCTCCGGATCCGTGCCGTCCCCGCTCTGCTTGCTGAGCATATCCGCAGCCGTTTCCTTTGACAGCAGTTTGCCCTCTGCCAGGCCGTTCCAGAAATTTGCAATATCCCTGACCGTAATAAACGCTCCGCCTGCTCCCGTCCCCTTCGCGTCCACGGAAAAGATATTCGTGCGGTAATCCCCTGTATCATGACAATAAATATAGTGATTGGCACATTTCGCCGGCAGCCTGTCCAGCTCATAATAGCCTGTGGCTTCCATGCCGCATACATCGAAGACATTCGCCTTCAGGTATTGATCAAAATCCATTCCGGTTACTTTTTCCAGTACACTTGCAAGCAATACATAACCGGTATTGTTATACTGAAACCTCTCGCCTTTTGGGTACATCATCGGCTTGTGGAGGAACAACGGAAACAAATCATTGTTATGCCGGATCTTATAATTCGGGAAATCCGTCCACAGCTCTTCATATTCATCCATAATGCTTTCATCAAAATAATCCGGAACGCCGGAAGTATGAGTTAGAAGCTGCTTTATCGTAACGTCCCTGTCAATCCGGTTCCATTCCATGTCCAGCAGCTTTCCCAGGGTATCGTCAAACCCTATCTTCCCCTGCTCAATTAACTGCAGGATTCCCACGGCAACAAATGCTTTCCCCGCCGATGCGCTTGCAAACCTGGTATCCGGCGTGTTGGGAATTTCATTGGCCAGATCCGCAAAGCCGCGGGCACTTTCATATAAAACTTTATCCTTTTGAACAATATAAATATTTCCCCTGAAATTATTATCCAGAATCTGTGTCATATCCATTTTGTTTTCCTCATTTTTTAAAAAGCAAATGGTTAAAAAAGGCAATATCCTTATATAAGTCAAGCCGGCAGGTTTTCATCTCCAGTTCCAGCATATTGTCATACCATTCATTCGTAAATTTCACCTCATCATTGGTTGACAATGCAAAAAAAGTACGGATACCAAATCTCTTTTCCATAGACAAGCCCATCTGTCTGCACTGCGCAATTAAATATTCGTTGCTGTAGGTATCACGCCTGCCAAACATGGTGTCCGCATTGTCACTGCAGCTCAAGAGCTCCAGGGCCGCCGCCGGGTCATCCGAGAAAACCGCACTGGCAAAAATTCGTCCCGGAAGATTATGTTTGACAATCGACAACATGCCGCCTGGCTTCAGTACTCTTGTAAGCTCCTGCAGGATTTCCTCTTTATCCGGAACATACTCCAGCACATTGTGACAGATTACAAGGTCAAAGGCTTCGTCATTCTGCTGCCGCAGCGTTTCGAGTCCGCCGTGGATACACTCCATACCATAATTATTCGGCAATTTTAAGTTAAGCATTTCCTCATCAGGTTCAACTGCCGTTACCCTGTGGTGTTGTGCGTAATGACCTGCCGTGACGCAAAATCCCGCCCCAAAATCAAGAATGTCAAGCGGCGGATCCACCGGCAAAGAAAGCTGGCGGTATATCATATCATAAAACATCTTCCCCCACGGTTTTTCGATCATCCGGCGGTAATCTTTGATTGATGACGGCATATCCTTTCCTCCCATTACATCAGCAGTCTGTCTGTCCCATTTTCATTCTCTCTCAAAGCCTGAGCAGCAACTCCAAAGTGGCCCGGAACAATGTCTCCCCTGTCCTTCCCCGTCCCTTGTGCCAAGTGCCACGAGGGAAATTTGGCTTTCCTGTATATATTACCACACAAACCTGGGCTTTTCCATCCTATTTGCCACACAGCTTCTCTCATTTTTTCACCGCCTGTACGGATGGAATTTCCAGACAGGCATCCGGAAGCCCTTCCGCTTTTACTTTCAGGACCAGATTTCCGGGTTCATAGCCGGAGCGGAGGACGGCCATGGCCTGCCCCTGCCAGGCAGTGCATTTCCCCACGGTATAATTCTCTGTAGTGACGGGGTTGCTGCTGCCGAAACCTGCCAGCCAGCCTGCTTCACAGGCATTCTCCTTTTCGGGGGCGGTAACCTCTGCCTGCAGGGAAAGCGCCGCGTCAGGTACCGTCCTTCCCTCCTCGTCTACAATCTCTACCGCCACATAGCATACGCCGTGGCCGTCGGCGCAAAGCTCCTGTCTGTCGGCGGTCAGGCGCAATGCGGCCGGTGCGCCGGCAGTGTGAAGTGTGCAGGAGGATATTTCCTGTCCCTGAGAAAAACTGACGGCAGTCAGAGTGCCAGGCTCATATGTAATGTCAAACTCTGCTTTATATCGGTTTTCTTTTCCGGCGGCCTTTCTTTCCAGAACCCTGCCGTTCAGGCGCAATTCAACCTCCCGGGCGGCAGAATACACCACGACCTTAACCGGCTTTCCCTCCTGACCCTTCCAGTTCCAACAAGGGCTGACGGCGGGCCACCCCCAGGCGGAAACCCATTCCTTGCGGTCAAAGACAGCCGGATCGTAGGAAAATAAGCCTGTCTGGCTGCTGCCCCACACGATTCTGCGGTATAGGCCCTGGGGCTTCAGGTTTCCGTTGATATCGTAATCGGCGTCGTTGGCCAGTCTCCAGGGGAAGGAAGAGAGAAAGGGGGAATGGCCGGGATGGTCCGGGTCTTCGTCAGGATCCAAAAATGCCGATTTGCCGATTCCGGCCTCACCGATATAGTCCAGGCAGGTCCAGGTGCAGTCCCCGATGACAAAGGGAAGCTTTTCCACCTTGTCCCAGACCCTGTCGATTTGCATGGGAAAGCTCTCCGTCCCCAGAATGACCCGCTCCGGATAGAGCTTTCCGTCTGTCTCATAAAAACCATCCATATAATTATAGCCCACCACATCCAGCATACCGGCAAAAGGCGCGGAATGCTCCTCCCACTCCTGCTGCGCATCCTCCTGTGTGGAATGCTCTGCCTTTGCCCTCACGGTTTTGTCGTCCAGGCCGGACCAGTAGGTACACAGGCCGTTGGAAACCAGGCGGGTTTGATCCAGCTTCCGTACATGCTCCGCCAATTCCAGCGCCAGACGGTAGCCGTCGTTTAAGCCGCCCCGCTCCGGAATTTCATTGCCGGTGGACCAGAAAAGCACAGAGGGATGATTGCGGTCACGCCGGACAAAGGCATCCAGATCCTCTTTCCAGTGATCTCTGAAATACTGGCTGTAATCTCCGGGCTGCTTGGCAATGCCCCAGGCGTCAAAGGCTTCGTTAAACACATACATGCCGATGCGGTCGCAGGCCGCCAGAAGTGCCGCGGAGGGAGGATTGTGAGCCGTCCGCACACAGTTAAATCCGCTGTCCTTCAGGAGCTTGAGCTTCCGATATTCGCTGTCGTACAGGGAGACGGCGCCCAGAAGGCCGTTGTCATGGTGAATGCAGCCCCCCTTCAGAATGACCTCCTGCCCGTTGACAAGCAGGCCGCTTAAGGCGTCTGCCGTAACCGTGCGGATGCCAAAGGAAATTGTATCCTCATCCCGCATGGCATGATCCACGGCCGGTATCAGGCGGCTGCCAAAAGTTCCCAGCTCCTCCGCCTCCACGGTAACCTGATACAGATAAGGATTTTCCGCATCCCAAAGCTTCGGCTGAAGGACCGTTACAGGGATTCTCGCCGTGGCCCTGTCCCCGGCTTTTACCAGTATCTTTGTGCTCCGACAGACATCCTCCGAAAAACGGACGCCGACGTTGACCAGACGGTCAGCGGCAGTGTCATTCCCCAGGGTGACTTCCGCACAGATATGAGCCGCTTCCGGGCATCCGTCCCCATCCCGGTCAATTCTTTTGGTATAGAGGAAAATTCCGTCAGGAGCGATATAGAGCTTCGGGGTATGTATCAGGGTTACGGAACGGTAGATTCCGGCTCCGGTATACCAGCGGGAGTTAGGCTGCATGCTGGGATTGACCCGGATCATGATCCGGTTTTCCTCTCCGTAGTACAAACAGGGACTGATTTCAACGAAAAACGGAGTATAGCCGTAATGATGCAGGGCCAGGTCGCACCCGTTGACCTCTACGGATGCGTTCAGCATAACCCCGTCAAAATACAATAGAATCCTCTCGCCTTCCCATTCCGCCGGAACAGAAAATATTTTGGTATAGCAGCCCACTGTGCCTGTATAGTATCCCATGGCCGCCTGCGCCGCCGCATCCTCCCTCACCTCGCCTTCAATCATGTAGTCATGAGGGAGATTGACTTTTTTCCCAAAATCGGCCTCATTGAGACACTGCCAGTAAGTACCTTCCCGAAAACGCCAGTCCCTGTCCAGATTAATTGCTCTCATGCTTCTGTCTCCTTTCGCATGCCGCAGGTTCTGCCTGCGACGCTGATATACTGTTGCCTGTTACTGCTGGTTTCTTTTTAGTTACAGTTCAGCCCACGCTACCTTTGTTCATGAGACGGCGTTCCCTCAGCCAATGTGAGCAGCCGAAAATTCGTGCGGGCACGATTTTCAGCTACTTGCATCGGCCGGCTGAACTGTAACTCTTTATATTGTATATTTTGATCAGACCGGTGACAAGGACGTACAACAAGTGTATAATGGAGAAAGGGGATCGATTGCACGAAAAGAAATGTACATGGCAGGAGAAGAGCTATGACGGAAATTTTTTCTGATATTTCAGAGCGGTGCAGATATTATCGCAGCTTTTATAATTTGCGGCAGGAAGAACACATCGAAGAGCAGAAGCAGCAATCCTCTTCGGTGGAGCGCAATATGCCGGGCGACTTCAGTACCTTGCTGTATCTGTATGACAGGGACGGCATGGAATACAGCTTCAGCCGCCGGGAAATCCGGTTCAGGCGCAATGACGCTCCGGGACAGGGCCATTTTCACCGCCACCAGTATGTGGAGTTTTTTTATGTAGTGGAGGGAAGCTTTGAACAGATTCTGCTGGGGGAGCATCAGCATTTTGAACAGGGGGAAATCGTCATTACGGACCGGAATTGTGAACATGCGGATTATCTGACCGGGCAGCGCAGCGCCGTGCTGTTTATCTGCCTTTCTCCTGAATATCTGGACAGCCTGCTGGATACCCCTGAAACCACGGATAGCTTACAGAGCTTTCTGTTCCACGCACTCAGCCGCCAGAAACAGAAGCAGAGCTTTCTAAGGCTCCGGAGAACCTCCGGAACCTTTGGAATAGAGCGGCTGCTGGAACAGCTGGTACAGGAGGATTATGGGCGTGCCCCGGGATGGGAGGCTATTGTGAAGGGGAGCCTGATTCGGCTGCTCTCCCTGCTTTGCACCGACTATACTCTCATGCTGCACAGTTCCGGCAGGAAGGCCAGGGAAGAGGTTCTGGTCTATGAGCTGGAACGTTATATCCGTTTACACAGGGGGGATGTAACGGCAGGAAAGCTGGAGGAGGTATTCCATTACCACCGAAATTATTTCAATCTCGTGCTGAAAAAGTACAGAGGCGTCGGATTTCAGGAATATGTACAGAGACTCCGTATCGAATATGCCTGTGAGCTTTTGGCCTCCACAAACCTTTCCATCCGCCGGATTGCTGTCATGACCGGCTACACAAACAACAGCTTTTTTCATCATCTGTTTGAAAAACGTATGGGATTATCCCCGGGAGAGTATCGGAGACGGAGTCAATGTGGATAGGCTCATGAAGCAAATACACGGAAAAAATCGTAACCTGGATATTCAGGTAAGAGCTGTAAACCCCATGGAATTCTACGACAGGATCACAGCATCTGCTGATGATGCCAATGTCAAATCCCATGGGGCAGCGTATTCTTATACCGTTCCCTTCTGCAGCATCACATTGGCGTACAGTGCACCTTCCCCTGTGGCCACAATGGCATAGGCGCTGCGGGCCTCCTCGTAGAATGCAAACCTCTCAATCTGTCCGATGGCATTCTCCCCCCGGGAATCCGCTTTACCGACAATCTCCTTATACTCCTCCCAGATCGGGGTCTCCACCGGATCCCCGGGCATCACCTGCATCAGGTTCACCGGATGCTCCACATAGGTGTCCAGCGGAAACAGCTGCAAAACAGCCTCCAGCACCTCACAGGTGCCGTGTCCGTCCATCCGGATCACCTTATGCCCCGCCCCCATGGACTCCGCCGGGAAGTTCCCGTCCGCAATGACCAGGCGGTCGCTGTGTCCCATCTCACATAATATTTTCAAAAGCTCCGGCGGCAATATTTTCGGAATTCCCTTTAACATGATCGTGTCTCCTCTCTTTCCAGATGTCACTCTAACCTCCATGTCGCGGCCCTGCCGCGACTCACAATCCCAAGGCCAGCAAGCTGTCCTATGAAGAATGCCGCATTTCAGGCATTCTTCGGTGTGAAGCTTTAGAAGTTCTTGGCGAAGCAGCCTATGCTGCGAGCCTTAGAACTTCTCTTCACACTATTCCCAGAGGTCTTCCCAGCCCCGGGCGCCCTCCCAGAGAAATACCTGCCCCTTGATCAGACGGCAGTTCCGATCCTCCTTGCGAATTGCCTCCATTTCCTCCTCCGTCAGCGGATCCTCCGTCACACACTTCAGATTCGAGAAATACTGGGCCTCCTTCACCGAAAACGGAATGGGCACCTGGCCTCTTTGCGCCGCCCACTTCAGGCAGATCACCGCCGGATGAACTCCATGGGCCTCCGCCGCCTTACGGACCGCCGGCAGCTCAATATCCGCCACATCCTCTGCGGTTCTGTCCCGCTCCGGCCTGGAAGGCGAGCCGATGGGGCAATAGCCTACCGGCAGGATGTCATGACGCTGTGCATAGTCAAACAGCTCCGGCTGCTGGAAGGAAGGATGCAGCTCCATCTCCAGCGCCGCAGGCCGAATCCGGCAGTGGGGCAGAACCGCCTCCAGCTTGGAAACCGTCATATTGCTCATACCGATATAACGCACCAGCCCCAGATCCACCAGCTCCTCGCACTGCCGCCAGGTAGACGTAAACTCTTCCACGGAAAACGGCCTGGAATCCGGGTTTCTGGAGTCCCCGCTGCAACCCGGCGCATGATAGTTGGGGAAAGGCCAATGTACAAAATAGAGATCAATATAATCCAGCCCAAGATCCGCCAGGCTCTGCCTGCAGGACTCCAGGACCTTCCCCTCCCCATGCATGTCGTTCCAGACCTTGGAGGTGATAAACAATTCCTTCCGGCTTACCTCTTTCTCCTGAAACAAGCGCTCCAGTACCTGGCCGATCTGCTTTTCATTCTGATACACCGCCGCACAGTCAATCAGGCGGTAGCCGCATTTCACCGCCCCGTAAACTGCCTGAGAAACGGTATCCGCGTCGTATTTATCCGAGCCGAAGGTTCCCAGTCCCACACAGGGAACCTCCTCTCCGCTGTACAGCTTTCTCACAGGAATACTCTCCTGTGCTATCCTGTTGTCCATACCATATCCTCCTGCCTGTCTAAAATACCACCGCAACCTTGCCGCAGCTTCCCTCCGCCATCAGACGGTACGCCTCATCGGCCTTGTCAATGGGAAATTCATGGGTAATCAAATCCTCCGGATGGATTCCCCAGCGCACCAGACGCTCCACCAGCTCCTCCATTTTCCAGAGGGAGGTCACCCAGGAGCCATAGATGGTCTTCTGACCGTGAATAATATCCGGGCTGGGGTTAAAGGTACAGGTGCCGCCCTCGCCCACAAAGACGATCTTCCCCCATTCTCTCGCAGCACGAATGGCCAGCTGTCTCCCCGCGTCGTTTGCCGAAGCGTCGATAGCGCGCTCCACACCCTTGCCGCCGGTTACTGCCAGAATCTGCTCCAGGGTATCCTCTCCCGGCTTGAAGACATAATCCGCCAGGCCCAGCTTCTTTGCAAGCTCGATCCGGTATTCATTCATTTCCACACCGATCAGCTTATCTGCCCCCATAGCCTTGGCCAGCATCAGCGCCGCCAGGCCCACCGGTCCTAAGCCTGTCACAAGAACCGCATCGTTTCCGCAGATGCCGATCTTCTCGATGGCCTCATACACCGTGCCGAATCCACATGCCACCTGGGCACCGTCCTTATAGGTCAGCTCGTCCGGAAGCGCAATCAGATCCTTCTCGTCCGCCAGAATGTACGGCGCCATACCGCCGTTTCTCTGCCAGCCGTATGCCTGCCGGAATTTACTCTTACAGGAAATGTAATAGCCCCTTCGGCAATCGTTGCATACACCGCAGCCGGAAATATGGTATACGATTACCCTGTCGCCCTTCTGAAAGCGCTTCAGGCCCTCGCCTTCCTCCACAATCACGCCGCAGGGCTCATGACCCGCCACCATTCCCGGAATATACCCCTCCGGTCCCTTTCCGGTGTGCTCTCTGTAGATACAGCGAATATCGCTTCCACAGATTGTCGTAGCCTTCGTCTGAATCAATACCTGGCCGTGTCCCGGTGCAGGCACCTCAAAGTCCTTCAGCTCCACCGTGCTGTTCCCGGGCAGGACAGCCCCCTTCATCAACATTTTTACCGCCATATGATCCCTCTCCTTCCGTACTTTCGTACAAATTATTTATAGCCGTCATCTAAATTCTATCATAGAAGATGCCTCGCACCCTCTATGATCTAAATTCTATAATAGAAAACGCTCCGCGTTTTCTATTATCTAAGTTCTATTATAAAGAATTTTCCTCGTGGGTGAAGAATTATATCCGCCGTATTTCCATAAGAAATGTCGTGTTTTTGCAGGTAATGGCCTATGCGCCTTGGTTTCATGGATTGTTTGTGCCGGGGAAGCCGGCACTGCCGCCGTTGGCAGCATGCCGGAAAATGTGGTAAAATGAATTTATCAAAAAGGAGACGGCCGATGAAAACCGCATACACCAACATGAACATCCATTTTATAATGGGCGATATTCCCGTTCACGCACTGAACATCATTTTTGAGCGCTTTACCCGCCCGATTCCCTCCCACAGCCACGGAAACGGCTGCTATGAAATTCATTACATTCCTGAGGGCTATGGAACCCTGCAGGCAGAGGGGCGTTATTATGACATCGTTCCCGGCACCCTTTTCGTGACCGGTCCCCATGTGGAGCATGCCCAGACTCCCCTGCTGCATGATCCCATGCAGGAATACTGCGTATACTTAAAAATTTCCGGCAGTCCCCGGACCAAAAAGGCTTCTTGCGTGATGGATGCCTTTATTGCCACGCCCTTTTGGTTTGGACAGGACACGCAGAATATCCGCGCCCTGATGGAAAAGCTTTTTTCCGAGCTGAAAAACCGGGAGCTGGGGTATCAGGAGCTGGTATGTCTGCTTCTTTCCCAGCTTCTGATCAGTGTGGTCCGGAGCTTTGAGCAAGGCTCCGGTTCCGGAGGCCGCAGGTCAGACGAAGCACTGGAGCGGAATAATCTTGCCGTCTCTACCTCCGTAATCATAGAGGAATACTTTCTGTACGAATATTCTACTCTCTCCCTGCAGGAGCTGGCCGGGCGTCTGAAACTCAGTCCCCGCCAGACCCAGCGTCTGCTTTTAGAATACTACGGGAAATCCTTCCAGCAGAAAAAGACCGAGGCGAGAATGTCCGCCGCAACAATTCTGCTTGCCGACAAAGCCCGCTCGATCTCTTCTATTGCGGAGGCTCTGGGATACTGCTCCTCCGAACACTTTTCCTCCGCTTTCCGCAGCTATTTCCATACCAGCCCTACGGAATACAGGAAACGATTTCCGTAATCTTCACGGGAAGGACAGGTTTATGATATACTTTACTAAAATGGCAGCGGCAAACCTCTTCTGTATGACAGCAGAGATATTGCCCGTGAAGCACTGTCAATAGGCCGCAGGTCTCGCAGACGCCTTAAATCTTCCTGATGCTGCGGTTGTGTCGATGTCCATTTTTCCACCAGCCTGTTCTTTGGTATTCATAGTTTCTTGCTGCCATAAAGCTCCTGCTTTTACAAGCCAGCAGCCGGTGCTCCCCCTCCTTTTTTTGCCTTATACATGCTGATGCCGCATAATGCGGTACAATACAGCAATACCGTAATAAGAATGATTACGCCAAAATCCCGCTGCCCGGAGCAGGACTGAAAGGATATGCCTTTCGTGCAAAGGTGGGCTGCCATATACGAGATTGGAAAGAGCAGAATCCTGTCCAGCCACACTTTTAAACCTTCCCGCCTGCGGGTGAAAAAGCGTACGGCAGCTAACACAATCAAGGCAAACACCGCAAGCAAAAAGTATTGCATCAATATCAGTCTGGGTAATGTAACAACGCCTGCATTTTCATCAGGATGCCCCCCATATATCAAAGCGTCCTCTTCTCCGTTATTCTGTACATAATAAATCCTTAGATCGGCCTGGGATGCCGGGGGTATTATTATCATGTTTTGTTCCCCACGGTCAGCAAAGCTCCTGTCCCAGAGTGTATTCCATGCGCTGATATGATAAACTGACACTCCCGCTTTTTCGTCATAGCCGGCATTATAGCTGTATCCCGTAATCTGATCGTCAAACGTGACGACAATTTCTCCTTTTTCATTTTCGGCAGCCTGTACCAGGTCGTCTGCATAGGGATAATACTGAGGCGCCGTTAAAATTGCAAAAACAGATGCAGCAACGGCAAACACAAATGCTGCAGTGCACAAAACCGCCTGCACCCGTTTAACCAGCAATTTCTTTTTCAAATTTTTCAACGGTGTCACATCCGTGTCCGTCAGGAATTCAACCGGCCTGCGGATTTGTTTAAGCTCAGAGCGACACTCCGCACAGTGTTCAAGATGCTCCTCAATAAAAGCTTTCGTATCCCCGCTGACCAGATCCTCCGCATAGAGCGAAATCAGATCCTTCACTATACTGCATTGATTATTCATGATTACCCGCCTCCATTTGCTCAATAATTTTCTTTCTTGCCCTGTGATAAGTAACGCAGGCCCAGTTTTCCGTCTTTTGAAAAACGGCAGCAATCTGGCGAAAGCTCAGCTCCCCAAATACCCGCAGCGAAAACACCTCCTTATAAGGCTCAGGCAGTTTGTGCAGCAGCAGATGAATCTGCATGGCATCGGTTTGCTCCACAAGCCTGGCTTCCATATCATCCGGGGCAGCTGCTTCCAGGTCCGCCTCTGCATCGTCGAATTCCGTCACCCGCTGCTGCTTTTTACAATAGGTGAAGTAACAGTTTTTAGCTATCTGGCACAGCCAGACGCGGACATCACAATCTCCCCGGAAGGTGCTTAATGACTGCATCGCCTTGAAAAAAGTTTCGCTTGTCAGCTCCTCGGCCATGCTCTCATCCTTTGAAAGCCGCCTGAGGTATAAAAATACGTCTCTGAAACAGCTTCGATAGATCTGTTCAAATTCCGACACGCTTTCACCTCCTCTATCTATAAGACTACACAGTGCCGGTAATCTTACAAGACTTTTGGAAAATTATTTGCAGCATGCTCCGCGAAATATTTTACTAAAGTATTCTTGAATGAACAATCCAAATATCCTATAATAAACGAGTACCGCGCACCATCTGCAACAGGAGGACGGACGAATGAATGTTACCTTTGTAAATCCCGGTGTGGACTATATGATTCAGCGGATCCTGTCATTTCAGACAGAAGAAATGTCTGCATTTTGGTCGGAACCTCTATACCATTTTTATCCCCGGCTTGACAAAACCTACGCTGCCAGCCTTTCTTTTTCCGAGAGGATGAACTATATTGAGCGTACTTTGCGGTCAGTTTACACGGAACTGGAGGATTCCATTCACGAAAAAAGGGATCTGTATACCAGGCATTGGGCGGCCTGCAGGAAGCAGGTTACTGCGGCCCTGTCAGAGGCCTTCGAGGTTGACGGCGGGCATCTTTTTTCTAACCTGACGTGCAACATCAGTATGAATCCCGTCTGCCCCCGCTTCCTGAGAGAAGAATGCTTTGATGTTTTTTATTTAAACAGCGAAAGAGGCGCCATTGGCCAGAGTATTCATGAAATAATCCACTTTTTCTGGTTTTATGTATGGAATCAGGTATTTGGAGACAGCTACGACGAATATGAGAGCCCTTCCCTGAAATGGATTCTGAGTGAAATGGTGGTGGAGTCTGTGATGAAGGATACCAGGCTCAGTTCCATCAATCCATATTTTCCCAGAGAACAGGGCGGCTGTGTTTACCCATACTTTTTTGATATGAAAGCGGACGGTGCTTTTGTCCTTGACAAACTGGACGAAATGTACGGGAGGAGGCAGTCGATTGCGGAATTCATGCGGCACAGTTATAGCTACTGTCTGGAGCATGAAGCGGAAATCAGGGAGCATATTCGGCGCTCGGAGCACTGATTTTATTTCCCATATTGACAGCCGGGGAATCTGCTGGTAGAATGACACAAAACAGGGAATTATAAAACCGGGAAAGGATAAGCCCATGATAAAGCTTACAGACGGCATGAACAGAGGGAACCAGCAACAACAGCTTATTGTCAAAACTGACAACGGGCTTTTTGTATTGTGTTCCTGACCAATTTTTTATTTTGGTTAATTTGAGGCAAACGGTCAAAAGCTCGAGACGAGTGTTTGACCGTTTTTTTATTACCTTTACAGGAAGAAACAAAACAGCGGAAAGGAGTAAAAAACTATGACATGTAAACGTTTCACAGCAAATGAGCGCCCCCTGTTTCCCAAGCGTGCCGTTATCACGGCGGGTATGCCTTACGGAAATAAAAGCCTGCATTTCGGACATGTAGGCGGCATGTTTATCCACGCTGATATTTTTGCGCGCTTTTTAAGAGACCGCATCGGAAAGGATAATGTTATCTTTCTTTCCGGAACGGATTGCTACGGCTCTCCGATCCTGGAAAGCTACCGTAAGCTAGAGGAGGCAGGATACGAGGGTTCGCCGGAAGACTATGTGCGTGCAAACCATGAGAAGCAGAAGAAAACCCTGGACAGCTATGGTATCAGTCTGGATTTCTTTGGGGCATCGGCCCTGGGGGAAGCCGGCTTGATCCATAACCAGGTTTCGGCCAGGGTGTTTCATACCTTATACCGGAACGGTTACCTCCGGAGAATGTCCATGCCCCAGTTCTATGACGAAGAGAAAAAGACCTTTTTAAACGGCAGACAGGTCGTGGGAAAATGTCCGATACCGGGATGTACCTCGGATAAAGCGTATGCGGACGAATGCTCTCTGGGACATCAGTTTCTGCCTTCCGAGCTGATTCTGCCCGTCAGCTGCCTGTCCCATCAGAAGCCCGTCCTGCGGGATGTGGAAAACTGGTATTTTGATCTGGAATACTGCCTTCCCCTGGTAAAGGAATATCATGATTTTTTACGGAAAAATACAAATACACGGAAATATCAGCTGGAAACCGTGGAAGAATTCCTGAAAAAACCAATATTATATGTGCCGAGAAAATATATTGATAATCTGGCAGTATTAGCCGCCAAACTGCCCCCTCACAAATTAACGGATGAAGAAAAGAAGCCTTCCGTCCAGTTTGAGTTTGATAATCTGGATGACCGGGACAGGGCAAAAAGCGTACTGGATGGGGAAAACATTCATTATACCTCCGGAAAGACCCTGGTTCCATTCCGATTATCCGGTAATATAGAATGGGGTGTCCCGTTTCCGGAATGTGAGGGCTTAAGAGGCCTGACCTTCTGGGTATGGCCGGAATCATTATGGGCTCCGATTTCCTTTACTTTAGCATATTTGAAGGAACAGGGAAAAGAAGAAAGCGAGCTGTCCAAATGGTGGTACGACCCTGAAGCACAGGTTTATCAGTTTATCGGGGAAGACAACATTTATTTCTATGCCATCGCCCAGACAGGACTGTTTACGGGCTTACAGTTCCCCAAAGGAGAAGTGCCCGCCATGGAAAAGCTGCATTTATCCCACATCACAGCAAACCGGCATCTGCTGTATATGGACACCAAAGCCAGCAGCAGCTCCGAATTGAAGCCGCCCATGGCGGACGAGCTTCTGGATTACTACACCAAGGATCAGCTGCGGCTGCATTTTATGAGCCTGGGGCTGTCCTCCAAAAGCGTGGGCTTCAAGCCTCAGGCATTTAGGAAGGAAGAAGACAGGGTGGGTGCGGATATGGTTCTCAAGGACGGGAATCTGATCACCAATGTATTTAACCGCCTGCTCCGTACCTGCTTCTATGCCGTGCAGAACAATTATGGCGGAAAGCTCCCTGACGGCCGGGCCGGCGAACAGATAATGCTTATGGCTGAGAAAGCGGTTCTTGAATATGAACGCCATATGTATAACCATGAATTCCACCGCATCTCCTATGTTCTGGATGATTTGATACGGGCTGTCAACAGGCATTGGGTAAATAATATAAAGATTGCAGATGCGGAAAATAATGCGGAATTCAGGAAACAGCTTGTGATTGACTGCTTTTACGCCTGCAAGATTATGGCCGTCCTGGTGCATCCCATCGCACCGGAGGGCTGCGAAATGTTCCGGGAATATTTAAATATCGGGGAAGAACTGTGGGACTGGAATCATATTTTCGAGCCGCTTTCCTTTTATATTGCAGATCTGAACAGCCATGAATTGAAATATCTGGAGCCTAAAGTGGATTTCTTTAAGAAACATGAGCGGCAGCTGGGGGAATTGTAAATCAATTCCCCTGAAAATCTTACATCAGGCCTTCCGTTTGCCGTCCTTGTATGTTATATTAAACTTATATTTACAATTTTATCCCCGCCATTCAGGAGGACATTATGGCAATCGAAAAAGTAAAAGCATATTTCAGGCAATACAACCTTGCAGACCGGGTGCAGGAATTTGAAATGTCCAGCGCTACCGTGGAACTGGCAGCACAGGCATTGCACTGTGAGCCCTGTCGAATTGCAAAGACTCTCTCATTCATGGCAGACGGTCATGCCATCCTCATTGTCACGGCCGGTGACGCCAGGATTGACAATGCAAAATATAAAGCCCAATTCGGTACGAAAGCAAAAATGCTCTCCCCGGATGAAGTGGAAACCCTGGTTGGCCATGGGATAGGCGGCGTATGCCCGTTTGCAGTCAATGAAGGCGTAACCGTCTATCTGGATACCTCCCTTCGGCGGTTTGAAACGGTTTACCCCGCCTGCGGCAGCAGCAACAGCGCTATAGAGCTGACCCTTGCGGAACTGGAGAAATATTCCGGCTCTGTATCCTGGGTAAGTGTGTGCAAAGGATGGGACATATCCGCATAAACACAAATCAGCTCATGCCAAAATGCACAAACCGCAGCAAAATCATTGTATCATTTCGTTTTTCAACGGAATGATTCCAGCATTCCCGGTTTAAAATGACAGAAATCCTGCAGATCAGTCCCTGTATAACCTATTATTCCGGAATAATTCACAGTATTCCATCTGCCCGTTATAAAAGGCTCCATTCTCGTCCTCTGGCCAGGCTGCTTTCATATCCTCATTCAAAGTGCCATCTGCCTGCACCAATCGGGGAACCGTATGCCCGTAAAAGAGAACCCGCCTTTCCCACACTTCGCATATCTGGCCCGGATAGACAAATTCCGCAGCTTCCGTATCGAAAAGAGACGACCTATGCGAAATATACTTGCTTTGACCGCCGCTTTCCGTCAATCGCCTTGTCTGTGCCCTCAAATGCCCAAAGCCGCATATCACCAGGATCCTTTGATTGCCATAAAGACTCAGCTTTTCCATAATGTTCTCATGTATGTGGTCATCTCTTTCATCCGAAGTCGTATTTCCCTTATAATCGTTATCAATCTTCCACCAATCAATCATTTCGACGGGAATGCCGTGGTCCAGGCAGTGGCAATATGCCACACACATATCTATCGGGCCGTCCACAACACCGTATTCCGCAAAACTATCTTCCCTCGCCTCAATAAACACCACATCCGGATCTATAGTATTGATGGCATTTATCATTTCTTCGATGGAATAATTGGCATATTGCCTGAAATGCTCTGCATGAAAGGTTCCCATTAGATATATCTCTTGCCCGTCAGCCATTACCACCCGTTTGACGGTAAAATTCTTAAGATTTACATACAGGGTTACGGCGGATAATGCAAGCAGGGCAAGAATAATTGAAACCGCAATAACTGCCTTTTTTGTCCTTCGCTTCATTCTGTATTGTACCTCCTCAAATATATGCCCGGAACCGGCCTAATCCGGCTTTTCTGTATTATCAGCCTGTTACAGGTTCTATTTCTGATAGCTTTAGAGCCAATAAAGGCACCGGGCTTTACAGCCCTGTGCCTTTATAATATCCTGTCCTGTCCGCTGATACTTTCAACCGGAAAGACCCAATTAACTCTTTCAACATACTGGATTGAGATGACAATTCCTCACTTGCCGCCGCACACTCCTGGCTGGTCGCAGAATTGTTCTCCACTACTGCCGAAATCTGTTCGATACCGGTAGCCACCTGATCCATTGCCAGGGTCTGGCTTTCCACTGCACCCACAACCTGATCCATCTTCACCGTTACATTTCCGGCAAGTTCCCCTGTCCGTTCCAGGGCCTCCGATACCCGGTTCATCACCTTGCCGCCTTCCACAATCGTCGCCGAAGAGCTTTCAATCAGTTCCTTTGTCGCTTTGGCAGCCTCATCGGATTTTGACGCAAGATTACTGATCTCCTCCGCCACCACGGCAAAGCCTTTGCCTGCGGCGCCGGCTCTGGCAGCTTCCACTGCCGCATTCAGGGAGAGGATATTAATCTGGAAAGCAATATTTTCTATCGTTGCAATAATGGTACGAATCTGTTTCGAGTCGTTGGAAATACGCTCCATCGACGCACTCAGCTCTTTCACGCTCTCCATGCTGATATTCAGCTGCGCCCCGGCCTGATTGGTAATCCTGCCAACCTCTGCTGCCGCAGCAGAAGTCTGTTTTGCACCTTCTGAAATATCCGTAATTGTTGTTGATATTTCCGTGACAGCACTGGCCTGCTCGGTAGCCCCCTGGGCCAAAGTCTGTGCGTTTGCAGACACCTGGTCCGAACCGTCTGATACATGGCCGGCGCTGGCTGCGATCTGCCCCATCGTCTGATTTAAAGCACCGAGAATACTTTCCAGAGATTCCTTGATCGCTTTAAAATCTCCCGTATATTCCCGCCGGGTATTCCGTGTCAGGTCGCCCTTCGCAATCGCTCCCAACACTTCTGCAATCTCTCCGATGTAAATGCGCAGATTGCCGATGGTTTTCTCAAATATCTCTCCTAAAAGGCCAATCTCATCATTGGAGCTTACACCAATTTGATATTCCCTGCCGTCAGCCAGCCCAAGTTCCCCTCTTTCCAACTGCATGGCCGCCTGCGTAATCTTGCCAAGCGGACCCGATACACTCTTTTTCAAATATACACTCAGGAAAATAATACAGACGACGATCACCGCCACACTAATCACTATGGCATATTCGATGATCCTGGCAGTTTCCTTCTCTGCGTCCGCTAAGGAGATACCTGCAAATATCAGTCCGTCAACCTTGCCGTCTTCTCCCTTTGTGGGCACGTACGAACACAAATATGTAGATCCCAGAATATCTGCCTCGCCCACATAGGTCCGTCCCTGCTTCAATACGATATTTATCAGGTTGTCCGCCAGCCTGGTTCCCACAACGCGTTCTCCGTCCTTAGTCACCGTACTGTATGCTCTCGTATCGCCCTCAAATATGGTAAACTCACAACCCATGCGTTCCTTCAATCCGTCCAGAACCTGATTTATATTATCCTCTGCCGAAATACGTTCCAACTCATACGCAAGCATACTCGTGCCGTTCGTACAAATCTTTTCCTGCAGGCTTCTGATCAGGGAATTGAACATATTAACGCAGATTACCACCGCAAAAACAATGGCAACAGCCAGCATTATAACTACTACATTACCAACCTTTTTCCCGATACGTTTGTTTTTTCCCCTGCCCTCTTTCATATGTGTCCTGTCCCTCCGTTATCTTTTCATCCTTTCAGGTTAATCCAGCCTGGCATGCCCTTTGCCATTGCTGTCTGCTTTTACATATTTATGCAGTGGCTGGCACCTTTTCTTCCATTCCTATGATGGCTTGTGGCGTTTCACTGCCAAAATGCTGCCACGCACTTATTATAGCAAATCCCGTCATTTTAGCAACCCCTTTTTGTCCGATTTAGCCTCGTTCAACCGAATGGTTTTGTTCTTGCCAGGTTTTGTTTTTACAATATCTGATAATTATGCTAAAATATGTGTAAAATACAGAATCGAAGGGGCCGCCATGGACGTAACAATACGTAAAATACAAAAACGGGAGTATCCGTTATTGGATTGTTTTTTGTATGAAGCAATCTTTGTTCCGGAGGGCATCGAGCCTCCACCCAAAACCATTATTACATCTCCCGAATTACAGGTTTACGTTGAACATTTCGGGGAATCCAAAGATGATTGGGGATTAGTGGCAGAGGTTGACGGTAAGATTGTCGGTGCTGTCTGGGTTCGCATAATGAATGATTACGGGCATCTCGACAATAAAACGCCTTCTTTGGCAATCTCTCTTTATAAAGAATACCGGGGCTTTGGCATTGGAACGGCTATGATGAAAGAAATTCTTACCCTGCTTAAATCACATGGGTACAGCCGGGTTTCTCTTTCTGTTCAAAAAGCCAATTATGCGGTAAAGATGTATTTAAAGACTGGTTTTGAGATTGTGCGGGAGAACGAGGAAGAGTATATTATGGTGTACTGCCTGTAACAAATGTACAAATGAAATAGAGAAAGGACCTTCCATTTATGAGAATCCGGCCTTATATACCAGACAAAGATTATGAATCTATATCAACCTGGATTGATAACGAAAGAACTCATGCCCTTTGGTGTGCAAATCTTTTACCATACCCCATGACACGAAAATCTTTCCATGAATTATTGGAGAAAAATGCAGTGGACTGGACGGACAGTGCTTATGTAGCAACTGAAAATGACGGACAGACAGCAGGCTTCTTCTGTTATTCTGTCAATACAGCAGACAATACCGGTTTTCTGAAATTTGTCATCGTCGATAAAACAAAACGCGGAAAGGGTTACGGAAAAGCAATGCTGAATCTGGCTCTGCAATACGCCTTCCTGATCACCGGCGCAAAAGCAGTTCAACTGAATGTTTTCAATGAAAACGCATCAGCGAAGCAATGTTATGAAAAACTCGGCTTTATTGAAAGAACTATTGATAAAGATGTATTTTCATATCAAAACGAGTTGTGGAGCAGATGTAATATGATAATTTTTGAACAAAAAGCATTGACTTCCACGTAACGTGATACTGTATTCTTTTCTCATAGGAGCAGAATAGAAATAAGCCGGCAATCTCTGTCTTGCTTCTTCACAAATTTAAGGAGCTGATAAGAATGCGAACCATAAGCCAAGTTGCAGAATTAACAGGCATAAGCACACGAACATTACAATACTATGACGAGATTGGATTGTTAAAGCCCAGCAAATTGACCGAATCCGGCTATCGCCTATATAATGATGAGGCCTTGCAAAAGCTGCAACAAATCCTGTTTTTTAAGGAATTGGGCTTTAAGCTGAAAGAAATTAAAGAAATTCTGCAAAAACCAGACTTTGACAGAATTAAGGCTTTTAAAAGGCAAAGGGAATTGCTTTTGCTGAAGCGCAATCGGACAGACAGACTTATACAGCTTCTTAGCCGCTTAGAGAAAGGAGAATCATGTATGAGTTTTAAGGAATTTGACCTCTCTGATTACATCACCGCTTTAGAGGATTTTAAAAATAACAGCGCTGATGATGTTATCAAGCATTGGGGAAGTATTGAAAATTTTGATATGTTTATTCAGAAAACCAAAGATGATGAAGCAGAGGTGGCTAAACTTGCGATTCAACAATTCGGCAGTATTGAAAAGTACACCGAAGCTATGAAACATAATTTAGCGCATTTCTCTGAACTCATGGATACACAATTAACGGAAGAAGTGAAAGAAATCGGAAAGCAATCTGATATACTATATGGCAGACTAACCGCTGATTTGTCAGAAGATGTTTCCTCCCCTTACATACAATCCATAGTAGATGAACTGTTGCAGCTTATACGGAAAAACAGCGCCGGCGTATCCCCCGATAAGCCCTGTATCAACGTTCTTATTGACACCTATTCAAGTGATTATATCAAAAGCATGACTGACAGCAAATATGGAAAAGGGGCTTCTGATTATATGATAAAAGCGTTCCGTTATTACTCGGAGAACAGCGCTTCCGAAAACTATTAGCACCATCTAAGAGCCAGCAGGCATAAGGCGATCCCGGAAACGCCGGTTTTATCGGCGCTTCCGGGATTTTATCCATCACTCGAACCCGGCGTGTCCTTTGTTCTTCTTAACTTCATTTGTTTAAGTCCTATGCAAATACACGCTGCTTTTATATAACGACATCATTTATTACGGCTTACCGATTTTCTGTTCCCAAAATGTTGACACACATTTATTAAAGCAAATCCCGGCAATTTGGCCACTCATATAGGGAACAGACTGTATTTTAAAACTTGCACTCCTTTCACCTTTTGAAATTTAAAAATGTTTCTTTATCAATCGCAAAAATATAATCCCCATTTTCATAAAAGGAATTTTGAACCATTCCAGCCTTTTGCATTACTTTATATGATTCTACATTGCTCTTTGCACATCCTCCATAAATTATATCATATTCCATCTTTTCAAACGCATATTTTATCAATTCCATAGCACATTGTGTAGCATAACCTCGATTACGGTATTTCTCATCAATCATATAAAAAAGAACTGTTTTTCCTATTTCAGCTTCTCCGTCCAGTCCGCACCATCCTATTAACACATTTGGCCCTTGCTTTCGAAAACCCCCTAAACATAAATGACAGATTGCCTTTTTTCGATTCTGTCTATGGGTATCTTCCATGTACTTTAATGCTTCGTAGGCCTTGTCTATCGTTGTTTCATGTGGATACTCCCACATTCTTGCGATTTCCTCAATGTCGTTTTCAGCCACAGTTCGCAATATTAAATCATTTGTTTCAATTTCCACTATTCACTTACTTCACTATCTACAATGACTTTTATTTCCTCAACTATTTGCTGAACACTTTTATTATCTGTATTGATAACAGAATCCCCTTCGTATGGTTTTAAATGCAGCCAGAAAAAAGAGCATTCATTTTGATCTCCACGCTTTTTGTGTCGTTCACGCAAAGTTTCTTCTGAACAGGTCAGGGTAATGCCAATAACAGAATAATCTTTTGCTGTTATATCTTTTAATATCGCTTCACGAATTGTTTTATCCACAACAACCACCGATGAAAAAAAGACATAATCAAAACCGGAATTTAAATATGTAGATAACGCAAACGACATTGTTTTATCACCATTTCTCAATCTGGGATCATCCACCGAAAACGGATTGACACACCATGCCCAATCGCCATCGAAATAAGCACTGTTTTCATAAGTAGTAAAAAGTTCTTTTGTCACTGTCGTTTTCCCCACACACGGAGAGCCTGCTATAATAATTAATTTTTGTTTTGACATTTATATTCCTCCCATTATTGATCTGAAACTCTAAAACATTCGTCATCAGGATTTTATTTTAGTTACATTTTTTAAGAAAAGAAAAATTGAAGATTTTTCCCTGCTGCTCTTCTGCTTAACGTCCATGACGGCAACACTATCTTTATTATCACCCGCAGTCACAAACTTCTAAAACATGCCGTCTAAATAATCTAACTTTATTCATAAGCAATTCTCTGGTGTGCGATGTAAAACTATTCGCTTTATTTTCCAGGTTTTCCCTCCCCGCTTCATAAAACTTTTATCCTATCACAGCTAACGGAGAAATCCGTCTAAAATAACAGGAATTTCATCAAAATTATCTATCCAGATAATGTTTAATCCGAGTTTCTGATAATATGCTTTTTTAATATTATTATCTATCTTTTGATATAAACCCATCATATCCTTGTTTACAGTTTGTCCCTTTTCTTTACTTCCAAATCTTTTCCTTCTTAAAAAAGCATAGTGTCTTGGAGTTTCACCACTTCTGGCCGCCACATCGAGAAGCCTTCTCAAATTAGGATCTGTCAGTGAGCACCCAATAAAAAGACCCGTATTCTCTCTCAGCGCATTTAACTGTGTTAAATTTGACCAGGAATACGCATCCCGATAAACCCTATGATAATCCTCTTCAGAAAAAATAAGGTTGGGCTCATCCGGGACATCAGTAAACTCGCTTGGCAAATATCCATGAACATGATAAATATTCAGCTTATCTACTAACTGTCTGTCTCCTTGCCCTGAAATAATATTATATTGAATATCCTTTTGTCTAAGCTTCCTTTCTAACAAATCATCAAAATTATATGTAATAATACTTTTTATTCCGGAATATCCTCTTTGCGGTGTACTTATCCTGGCAATCGCGTCTAAAAGTGCTGTGTCAAGATTAATATCCCCATTATATAACGCGGAATGTACCAGTTTATAATATTCTTCGTCAGAAAATTCTGCCCGTATATACCTCATCTGTATCAAGGGAGATTCCATCTCATTATCAGAAGCAAGCTCTTTTATCATTTCCTGTTGTTTAAAACTTAAAGCCTTATCCTTAGTCAGCCTTTCCAGCATATAAACATGCAGCGTCTTTATCAAGGTCCCCCATAGCGGTACGCCCCCATCTATGGAAATACCCGCTCCCAAAAACAATACTACATCCTGATTACGAAAGGCAGCTTTTATCTGCTTGATATATCTGTCCTGCTCAATACCGCTTTGTTGATCTGAACTATTTTGACTAACTACATCTTCAATCAGCGCTTGCTGGGGATTGATGAGATATTGTACATATGAAGCTTCCGGCTCAATACGTTTAAGCAGCTCTTCCTTATCCCATATTACTATATTTTTGTCAAAATTATTTTTAACGGCCTCATCAACTACGGCATTTGTTATCAGTAAAACTTTTCCATCTCCCACACAATTCCCAATTTTTTTCTTTGCTCGTTCATAGAAACCTGGCGAGTTTTTCTTTGATGTACTCATATATATTATAATACATTTCGTTTCTTCATGGCTTTCCTCTATTCCTTCAGGCAAAATCAAATCATATCCGAGATCAGCAGAAGTGGAGAAAACCGGTTTTTTATTTTCTCCTGTCAATTCTTGAAGTAATGCTCTCACCATATTTTCAAATGCAAGAGCAGATTCAAACGCTGTTAGTGCATCTTTTTCCGACTTACTATCGTCATTTTCACTTCTTACTTTTCGCAGAATTTCCTCCACGTCAATTTTATCTATATTTCCGTCAAACTTATCTGTAAAGCCCCAAATTCCCCGGGATATATTAGTGATCAGACCATACTTTTTCAGATATGTTCTTCCCCATGCTATACGATACTCCATTTCACTTTGCTTACCCGATCCCTTATGCGTAATCCTTAAAACATCTTCCGGCAAATTCATAATTCTGGTCACCGCTTCATTTAATTCCATAATAGTTGCCCGGCCCTCTTTTTCCTTCAACGCCAT
This sequence comes from uncultured Acetatifactor sp., assembly GCA_910577035.1. GTDB lineage: Bacteria > Bacillota > Clostridia > Lachnospirales > Lachnospiraceae > Acetatifactor. The sequence continues at coordinate 1,416 of CAJTKW010000019.1, read as the reverse complement.
AAGAATTGGTTTTATCGTCTGCTCGAAACCCGGTACCTGCACCTTGTTATCATTTTCGTCAAAATAGAAAAACATATTTTCCCCTTTCTCTTACGTTGCTTACAGCATACTATTTACTGCACGCCGCTTGATTTCTCAACCAGACTCTTCGTATTTCTGGGTGTCACATTATCCTTATAAGTAAGTCACATCCTGATTATATGCAGTACCGAATATTTAGCATTATATATTTAAAAAATATTTTTATTAAACAAAATTGCACGCAATATCGATTGTTTCCTGTGAACCATCCGGAATCTCACTTCTTCAATCACACTCATTGCAGTTTACCCTTCTTCTATCAGCAAATTCCATTCTCTTTTTGCACTTTAACTACTCGACGATTAGAAGCAATAATACGTGCTTTAAATCTATCTCCTGAATTGATTAAAATTCCCGATTTGCTAACAATCTCACCCTCATCTTTTTTACCAAATATACTTAATAAATTTTTCATAGCTGGTCTTCCTGTTCAAAACATTACATGCTGCTGACACCGTGTCTCTTATACCGCTAAGGGAAAACATCTGCTTTTCCTAAGCATTTGCAACGCAAATTTCAAGCTCTCGAATTTTGTCACCTACATCTTCAGGACTATGAGCATCGGATGATGTGATTATTTTTATATTTTTCTTCTTCAAAATATGGAGTAAATCTTTATCCATTCCCAAGCAAGAAGTTTTTGAACATCTTCGAGCCACGCCACTATTCTGATCTGCATACATATTACTATTAGAAAGTTCCTTTGCTAAACTTTCATAGTAACCCAAGAGTGAAAAGGACGGTCTATGACCAAATAGTTTTATTGCATCTGGATGACCAATGCCATCAAATAGTTTGCTTTTTGCCAGGGAAATAGAGTCTTCAAAATACCTACGATATATCGTATCTACATCAATTCCAATCCAATGTTCAGGCTTATGATCAAATGCAAATCTATCTACAAAGTGAATGCTGCCTAATAAAAAGTCAAACCCCTGGTCTTTCGTCATCTCTCCAATAAATGTCTCATCCTCTTTGAAGTAACATATTTCAAGTCCAAATTTTATCTTAACAGGATATTTTTGATTTCTTACTTTTTCAATAAGTTCACAATACTCCGGCATCTTATGCTTTCCCGCACTTCTTTGAAACCAATTATCCACGTAGAATTTTTCTTCATAATATTTTCTGCTGACACGTCCGGCGATTGTGATAAAACCTTTTTCTTCCAGTTCCTCATTCATCTGTCGTACTAATTTGTAAGCAAATGGTTTGGAAACACCCAACTCCTGCGCTACCTCCCCGGCAGTTACAAATAGTTCATTCTTCATTCAATACCCCCTACTACAATATATTTATGGTTAATACCCCTTACAGCCAGTAAGGAATTACCCA
>CAJTKW010000018.1:27908-70210 GCA_910577035.1 uncultured Acetatifactor sp. | reverse complement strand
TTTACATATTTTTTGTATAGCAAGGCGATTATATTTTTGGTCAAGAAAAAAGCCCGTTTTTTGCCCGTCTTTTACGTCAACAATATACTTTACACCGTTTTCCGTAATCTCCACCCTGGTGTCAAAGGGTTCCCCGATAAAGCCCTTGCTGCGTTCCATTCCCTCCTGCAGACGCACCTTGGCGTCGCTGCGCTCATAGACACCGCGGATCGTAATACCGTCCTCCGCCAGCACCCTTTTCAGGCTCTCCACAATGGTCAGCTTCCACCTGTCAATCCCCAATGCCAGCGATTCCACCACCAGCACATCTGCAAACTTATCCACCACAATGCCGGGGAGAAAATCCGCCTCGCCGAATATCAGCCTGCAGCTTGAAGTGTCAATACATTCTTTCCGGTAATTCCAGGCATCCCGCACCCTCTGCTCCATGAAAGCCTCGTTGATCACAACATTCCTTTTTCTGGAAAGCATCCTCACCCGGATTCTGGAATTGGCATTGATATAGCCGCAGCCCATGCAGTATCCGTCAAAATCCCGAACCTCCACCACATCACCGTTTTCAAAACTGCCTGCAACGGAATCTATCTCGTTGTCATATACCCACATTCCGCCGCCTTTTAAGTCTCGTCCCGCTCCCTTTTTCAATGTCACGATTGTATGATACATGGACTCTCTCCTTTGTTGTTGATACTTTCACTTTAACGGTTCCGCGCTCATCTGTCAAACCCCAATCAGGTGCTTGTCCTATCGGTTTCTTCCATGTCTATATTGCACTTTTCGTTCCCCGACATTATAATTCTATTATGAAAACCTTACTGTTTAACGGATCTCCAAGAATAAACGGCGATACGGCCGGCCTCATAAATATAGTAACCGCCAGGCTCACCGGAGAGTATAAAATTGTAGACGCTTACAGGTGCAATATTTCACCCTGCCTTGATTGCCGATACTGCCGGGAAAATAAAGGATGTGCCATAGAGGATGAAATGAGCGGAGTATATGAATACATACAGGAATGTGATAACATTTTAATTGCTTCACCGATCTACTTTTCGGAACTCACCGGGAAATTATTAGAGGTAGGGAGCAGGCTTCAAACCTATTTTTGTGCCCGGTTTTTCCGAGGGGAAGCTCCGATTGCAAAACCCAAAAAGGGCGCCGTCGTGTTGGTCGGGGGCGGTGACGGCCATGTAGATACCGCTTTTCATACGGCATGTACGCTTCTGCATCACATGAACTGCTGCAACATTCATGATGCAGTATATAGCCATAACACCAATGAAAGACCCGCAACCAAAGACGAAAACGCCCTGTTGGGACTGAAGAGTATTTTAAACTTTTTCGAAAATGACTAAAACGAAGTTATTTTTCCATAGGTATATTCCCCGTCGATCAGTCCGGACTCGGGGCCATAGTTATTTCTTGTGCCCTATGCTTGTAGGGCCGCTTGTCTTCATATCCTGTATCACTTCTTTATATCCCTGCCTGCAATCATTGCAATACACGCCTGCCCGCAGGTTACAGGCGTCGGCTGCATAACCAGTTCCATCTCCTTTCCGCCCTCGTTCCCGCCGCCCGGTACTATGAAAAACTTGTAAAGCTGTTAGTCTTTGACACACTGTCCGCGTGCATGTATACATCCATGCAGGTAACACCTTCCTTTTCGTACACATGTTCAAAGCAGGGCAGTATATCCTCCCTGTGCTTTTCCCGGAATCCGTTTGCCTGCAAGGATTCCAGTATTTTCTTATAAGCATTGGGAATCCTCTCAAAAGCTGCCGCAAAGGGATCATAAATAGTAATGACCGCATATTCGGCATCCTTCTGCTCGGCATACTCGACCCCCGGACAGCTTGTTTCAAAGCCTTCCGGCAGTATATATGCCGCTACATACCCGCGGAGGCCGAATCTGTTCTGCAGCTCCCCTGAGACAAAGGGAAAATCCCACCCGATCCTCATGGCATCCGGCTGCAGATCCAGCAGGCCGGACCTTCTGGCCCAGCCATCCAAATAGGCCGTTACATCATCCTCGGGGTTTGGCGTAACCATCACATATCTGGCCATCCGAAAGCCTTTTACGCTCTTAATGGTAATCTCCGAATAGATTTCGCCGCAGGCATCCATATCTTCCCTGACCAACGTATCCAGCTTGCAGGAAAACACATCGCTCAAAGCCACCAGCTTATTCAGCTCCGGAATGATTTCGTCCGCCTCCCACCTGGATATTGTCTGGCGGGAGACAGACATGATCTCCGCCAGCTGTTCCTGTGTTATTTTCTTTTGTTTACGTAAATACTGAATGTTCTTTCCCAGGCTCATGATTCTTCCTCCAATTTGCAATCTTTGTATACCGGCCGGTCCGCCGCTTTTCCTTACCTGCTATATTGTTGCATAGCGGATCCCAAACAGCCACCACGCAGGAAACGCTGTTTGGATAAATCCTGTCAACCGGCACTTTACACCGTAAATTTTACATCTTATTCTTTTTTTACTTGACATTCAAGCCTATTTTATTTATTATTTTACTGTTGGCAGTACATTCCACTGTCCGAATCATCGGCGCGTGGCTCAGCTTGGTAGAGCGCTGCGTTCGGGACGCAGAGGTCGCGTGTTCGAATCACGTCGCGCCGAGTATTGGGAAAAGGGCCGGAAGCCTTGATTTTAAAGAGGTTCCGGCTCTTTTCCTGTACCCCGGGATGCAGGCAGGCGGTGAGAAAACAGGGAGCTTTCCAACAAAGTTCCAACAAAATTTAGGGTAATGTATGCCAGAGGGTTTTTAAAGGGGGGCTGTGGGTGGTCTGGAGAAAATACTGTCTGGAGTAATTGGACGTGGTTTAAGGGGGATATAGAGGGACTGGGGGAGTGTCCCAACAGCCGGGTGAGGATCGGGGCTTCTATGTGGGTAATTGCCTGCTTGTTTCAAATGTTTCAACTTTTTTGAATGAGAGAAATGTCTGTTTTGAAATTAAAACAGGCATTTTTATTTTTTAAGGTACACTTTTAATACTGCTTTAAAATGAGAACGGGATTAAATGGATATGTTTCAAAAAGTGTGCCAAAAATAGGAAAACCGCTCTATTGGAACAGTTTTCATGTGTGAAAACTGTATGATTGTTCTGCTGGGGTAGGGTATAGGCTTATGAGACACTTTTTGAAATGGTGGAAATTTGCGGTATCTCGCATTAAATTGTCTAGTTGAGAAAGGAGCGGACATTATGAAAGTTGGATATGTCAGAGTGAGTACAAAAGAACAAAACACAGCACGTCAGGAGGAAATAATGAAGTCACTGGAGGTAGATAAGATATACATTGACAGAATGAGCGGCAAAAATACAGACCGCCCCGCCCTGCTGGAAATGTTGAAGTTTGTGCGTGAGGGTGACACTGTAGTCGTGGAGAGTATCTCCCGTTTTGCAAGGAATACAAAAGATTTGCTTGAATTGACAGAGGAATTAAACAGTAAGCATGTTCAGTTTATTTCACAAAAAGAGAAAATCGACACAGACACTCCGGCTGGGAAATTTATGCTTACGATATTTGGAGCGGTGGCGGAGTTGGAGCGGGAATATATACGGCAACGGCAGAGAGAGGGCATTGAGATTGCAAAAGAAAACGGGAAATACAAAGGCAGACCCGAAAAACAGCTTGATAACTTTCCGGCTGTTTATGTACAATGGAAAAAGAGAGAGATCACAGCGAAATCTGCCAGTGAACAATTAGGAATAAGCCGTAGTACGTTTTACAGGAAAGTCAGCGAGCATGAGGAAAAAAGCGTAGCAATAGATTTTTGAAAGGGGGGCTTGATATGGACGGGAATAAAAGGAGCAGGAATCTTGACCTTGCGCTATTTCATTTGAATACTGCGATACATGAAAAGCTGGGAGACGATTATGTAAATATGTGCCATACATTTGACAGGTTGGAAACGGAAGAAATAATTGAAACCATGTCAGAGGGCCTAAGGCGGGCATACCACGGATGTGTAATGGAACAGCTTATAAAAGAAAATGATGACCTTGACAGAAGTTTGCGCAATTTAAAAGCGGAAAGAAACTGTCTGGAAAGAGAAAAGAACCGTCTGGAGGAAAAAGAAAATACATATAAAGAAAGACTGGACGCATTAGAAAAAGAAAATAAGAAATTGTTACGGATGCAGGATGTGTTACAAAAGCGTTTAGATAAGCGTGTGAGGAACAGCCGGGACGATATAGACATTGAAGAAATAAAGTATTTGCGCGAGAATGGCATGTCAGTTGCCGAGATAGCAAAGCGGTATAATACGAACCGTCAGACGATTTATAACAGGCTTAATAAGCCGTCTGCCGACAATGGGCTGTATGGTTAATACAAAAGATACAAACGACACATATAAAAATATGTTTTTGTAAAAGTCAGTTTTACAAAGACATACATAAAAACAGAGATTTTATGCTTTTTTGATGGCATATAATGTATTTATATATAGTACAAAACCAGAGATACGCAAACACAGCAGTGCAAATAAAATAGAAAAAGATGCCTTAAAACAAAATCAGTATATTTCAAAGAAATGAACTATGTTTATTGTACATTTGCTACAGTAAACATAGTTCATTTCTGGTTATAAACTCTATTGAATGACATATGGCAATCCGGTACAATCACCACCCAGTTTAAAAAGGAAGGGGGTGAGCTGTATGGGAGATACAAAAAACTTGCAGACTGAATTGAGCAAACTTAATGATATGGTGGATGCTTTAGGCTTGAAGATACACAGTCTGACAAGCCATCTGGAATTGATATGTCAGGGAATATGTGCTCTAAATAAGACAGAAGATTCCTATGAGTTGTGCAGTGTGAAACTCATATCAGATTATCTGGAAATGTTAGAAGCAACAGATATTCAAAAACTGCATGATAGAGTATTTGAATTAAAAGAAAGCGTATGACACAGACAGCCAGAAGGGCGGTGATAAAATAGAAATGACAGGGTATCTGGAGCAGGTATTCCTGTCATTTCTGTAAACTTAGTAAGAAAGCTTGTAAAAGCTGGTATTGTTTATCGTCCAGCATAGACACATCAAGCAGTCTGGCAGTATCGGCTTTATCAATGCCAAGCAGATAATCAGCGGAACAGTGGTATAAATGCGCAAGCGAGATAAGAATATCAATGCTGGGTGTCCGTTCCCCAATTTCATAGTTTGATATGACGGAGGCGGACACGCCAATAGATGATGCAACTTCTTTTTGCGAGAGACTTCGTAAAATGCGCTGTTCCTGTAGCCGTTGACCTAAACCGTTTATCATATGAGCACCTCCATGTATAGATTGTACATGATGTTTATATGCTCTGGGATATGGAAAGTCTGCTAAAAGCATTGATAACTATGCAGAAAGATGATATAATGATTAGAAAATCAACATATATACGAAAGGGAAAAGCATATGGATAAACAAAATATCACAAAAGAGCAGTTTGAAACATTGATATTGATTAGGAGTTTAGAGGAATTTGTAACAGACGAGCATGATAACCTTTCTACTTTAAGCGGAGCAGTCTGGACTTTAGAGGAAAGTTTATCAGACGAGGAACACAGACAGCTTGTGACGGATATTTACAAGCTTACAGAAAAAGGTTATCTCTCATCAGACGGAACGGCGGAGCATTTAGAGGCTGACAAAATACCAGAGGTTGATGGTATCACATTAAAAGGTCAGTCTGCCCTTAACGACTGGGAAAAGGAGATAATGGGGAGCATTGACAAAGGGGAAAAGGGAAAAACTGAAATTCATCTTCATCTCAGTCTTTTTGGTGATGTTACAATCAACAATAGTCTTTTGAGCATTTCAAATGGTTTGTTTGGTGCTTTAGGAAAAATAGCAAAGGGGTTGTTACATAAATGATAAACAAGAAAATGTTTAAATCAGCATTTCTAATAACAGCAGTCATGTTGTCAGTAACTGGCTGTTCAGGTGGCTGTGGAAAGCAGGCAGAGCCAGCTATAGCTGATTTACCTGTGGCAACACAAGAGCCAGAGGAAAGTTTGGAGAGCATCGAGCCTACACCCTCTCCCACTGTCACACCTACAGCAAAACCGATTGAGGAAAGCAAGGAAAGTGAAGAAGTTGCACCAAGCGAGGAAGTTGTACCAAGTGAGGAAATTGCATCGAGTGAGGAAGTTGTACCAAGTGAAGAAATTGTATCCAGCGAGGAAGTTGAGTCAGACTTGGGATATGAAATTATTTCAACGGACGACACAACCTATTATGCCCTTCAAACATGTAATTTAAGAAGTGGTCCGGGAACAGACTATGACAAAATCGGTTCCCTCACTTATGCACAAGAGATAGTTTGTAATGGGCGAGTAGAATCAGGCACCAAAATCTGGTTAGTCTTGAAAACAGATAACGATGAAGTCCAGATGGTCAGTGCAAGTTTAGTTTCCCGTGACAAGCCCCAGCCACAACAACAACAGTCCAGCGGAAACAATGGTTCATCAGGTCAGCAAGATAATTCAGGCAACCAAGGAAGTCAGCAACAGCAGACCCAGCCTCCAGCAGACACCGATTCAGATGATGTAACAGGTGGAGCACTAGCAGGTTTAGGTCTACAACAGACTGGTGGTTTTGGATCAGGAGGTCAGACAAGTGGGGACTGGATCATAGAGTGATAGCAAGCGGGAGAAAACCAAACCCCAGGTCAAGGCGTAGACTGGCGAAGAACAGGTTGGTTAGTTTACATCTCCGACATAAACGGAAACCTATGTAGCCCCGTAGCACTTGCAATAAAACAGCAAAGAGGTCAGCCAATCAATGCTGACCTCTCTAAATTTTAAAAAGAGCCACTTGTTTTTCAAGTGGCTCTAGTGTATAATCTACTTAGAAAGGTTGATCGGACACGAAGTCCCGATTTGCCCTCAGTAAAAATGTTATTAAAGAATAAGCATCTGAACTTTGCGAGGGTACGGATGCTTATTTCTTTTTATGTTTGTCTATATAAGACAGAGCCGCAAAGATAACAAGCAATAATGTCAAAACTTCCATCACGCTCATGGGCACCACCCTCTTTCGTAAAACTAGAGGGCACATATCAGAAAATCGCATCCTGCTTTCCGTTCAATTATACAACCCTATTATAGCATGAACTGGCGTATTCCTCAATTAAAAAAGATAGAAAAACGCATATTGTTTACGGCAGTCTGTTTCAAAAGTTTCAAATGTTTCAACTCATTTTTGTAATAAAAAGATTCATTTAAAACAGACCTATTAAAGTTGATAAGTAATACATAAATCTGTACAGTATGTAAAAATCAATATACTGTTATGAGTTTGTTGTACTTATCAAAATTTCCTCTTTAGGAATTTTAGCGCCAATGTACATATAAAAACAGTTCTTACATTATGGGAAAATGAAGTTGTACAAGTTGATAGAAATTACAGGCATTTCAGTATGCAGTGTGTTGTCTCCCACATTATTCGATAAAGTTGTTCTGTGGTGGATATTTCATAATAATAAAAGTGCTGTTTTGAGCATCAGAAAATCAGGTCTGGAAACTCAATAAAGCTGTTTAAGTCATTTCATATGCGACAATCTCCCTAAATATCGGTGTTGCATGGTAGCTGTTTTCCTTGCAATATCACGTCTGTTCACATGGATAACCCAGCGTTAGTATATATGTGTAAGATAAATAAATGATTAGTGCTGAGGCACGGAAAGAAAGAGGTAGGGAACATGTGTATGTATTTGAGCAATGGTAACTTTTTAGGGCAGAGGCTTATCGGCTATGACTTCTACGATAACAGGTCAAAAGGATTTTCGGGGCTCTCTGAAAAACAGGTCATTGCAAAACTGAGGAACAATGAAAAGGTTTATGGCTTTGTTCTTGGGGACGAGGACGGAAAGGAAGTCCTTAAGCTGGATGCCGAGGGTTTCAACATGAACAATTTACAGTTGAAAACAGGAGTAAACAGTCTTTCGTGGATGTATGAGGACGGCAGTTCCGATATGAACATTGGATTAATCGTTGTGGCGGTCAGCGGTGACAAAAAGAAAGTATACGAGACAGTCAATGCCAGACATGCCCGGGTCGAGTACAGCGAGGACAAGCTCAAGATGATGATGGAACTGAATGTGCCTGTTGCAGGCGTAAGGCTGGAGAAGAATAAGCTGGTGGTCTGTGAGGGTGTGGAGATCATCGGCAGTGAGGAGGAAGTCAAGGAGGGGGCGTAAGCCCCCTCTTTTGGGGTAGAGAGGTTTAAGGGGGTGCATGGGAAATGGTTGAGCAGTACAGGGGCTATGAGATAAAAGTGTTCTGGAGCAACATTGAAAAGGCTTATGTATTCTGCGTATTCAGCGAAAACGGCGAGGGCATCATGGAAAGTGAATCCTATCATTATGAGGAATACGCACTGCTGGGGGCGAGGGAAACGGTTGACAATATGATTCAAAGACGGGAGAGGCTGGGGGCTGGGGCTGTGCGGCATAATACATAAAAATCTGGTTTATATTCCGTTGCTAATCGCCACAGAAAAAATGAAAAATGGATGTTACAATCCCCTGCGAGGTTAAGAACAGGGGATTGTTTTTTGAAACTGTTGACAGTGGTTTTAGATGAGGAAAAAAGAATAGACGAGTTGTCTTACAAGTATTTAAAACGTGCCTGGAAAAACAGTTTCTTCCTTAAAATGTTCACATTATAATTCAGGTGTTATCGGGGTGCAGGTGACACTTCAAAATATGCACTGGAAAGGTGGGGCGGATGCTCCCCTGTTTCAAAACCTTACAAGTCATGCAGTAGAGGAAAAATCTTATCTGGCGGTTTATGCCGGGTAGGATTTTTCTTTGTTCCTGTTTACATACGTTTTGCACATGAGGAAATGTAACATAAAAATAGGTTTGAGAAAGGAGTCAAGCAGGGTATGAGGAAAACATATACTTTCAAAGGTGGCTTTGAGATTGGAGAAAAGAAGAATTTCTTTGCATATCAGTTGTTGGTGGTTACGGCAGAAATTGACGTGCAACAGGTAGACAGGCTGGCACAGGCAGTAGATAAGGAATATAAAAAAATACTGGCTGAACAATGCGGTGAGGGGGTGGCGTAATGGCTACAAAGAGTTTTCGTGTAGTGCCAAAAATAAGCAATAATATAATCGCAATCTTTGTCTGTATGCCTGCTACTGGGGAGAGCAGACAGGTCGCCTTGATTGAGTGTCCCAATGATAATCAGTTGGGCGACAATGTGGAACTTGCAGAAGAACTATGTAAAATATACAGAAAGCGGTTAAACAAAAGTATTTGAGATAATAAGGCAGTCGCTTGTGTGGTGACTGCTTTTTTTGTGTTTATTTTGACAGATAAGGTATCGCAAGGGCAGTCCGCATTTTAATTGTAAGGGTATATTTCAGGATGAAAAAAATTAAATTTCTGGAAGATGATATTTTGATTCTGGTAAAACCGTCTTAAATTGTAAGTTTTCAATAGAGAGCGATAAGAAACAATATTTTGAAAAAGCTAGATTTTATAAGTGATTGTAGGGAATCTGAAAAAATGAAATGCACGGGGGTTGTGGAAATGGTGAATTGGTAATTTTTCCTTAAAATACAGATTGGGAAGTCTGGTAAAAATTTCTGAACAGAAAAGGGATTGTTGCAAAATCTGGTCTTGTTGAAAAAAAGAATTTACATGAGGAAGAAATGACCTTGCCAGGGCGGTTGACCGTTTTCTGTCAGGAGTAACCAAAATAGGGGATGTTTTTTGGTTACTCCTGTTATATAATGTGTTCAAAGGATGGTGGAAAAATGGCTGAAGGCAAGAAACCGAGGAAAAGCGTAAAGAATTTATATAACGGACATTCTGGACTGCCCATCATGATTAACCTGTATGTAATAAAGTATATTTATTATCACATAAAGAAAGCTGATTATTTCATGGATGAAAGTGCTGGACGGAAAGCGAAAGCAATCCCCATCTATGGGACAGATTGCTTTCCTGTCTCACGGCAGAGGTTTGACAGGATAAACAAGGGGATTACTTTTGAATTTACAAAAAGCGAGGCTGACAGGGTAACAGAAACTTATGGCATAGACAAGATATATTTCAGGAAGATAGAACCTGTGGCTTTTGAGATAATGGGGATCGGGGATATTGAGTGGAAGTGTTTCTATAAACATAGATATGCTGGGCTTTATGAACTGCCAAGCCACATCAAAAACGATGAGGCAGTCAAGAGGAACGCAACCAAGGTTGAAGATACCTTAAAGGGGTTAGTTGCGGACTGGGAAGAACTGGAACATGATGACCCTGTTTATGCGATATGCCATTATTTCCATTATGGGGAACGGTTTGACAAGCCGGATATAATAAAGAACCTCAAAGAGATTTTGTCAATGATTGAGTTCAGGCAATGGGATAATGAAGGAATTACTTCATTAAAGGAAATCCAACAGCTTATGAAAAACCATTATCAGTACATCAATTCTCTCGTCACCCTCTATAACCTGAAAGAAAAGCAAAAAAGCAAGAAATAAGACATGGTAAAAAATGTAACAAGCGGTGTACCTGAAAAAGGCACCGCTTTTTTTAGGCACTCTATTAATCCTTTTAAGCATGGCACAAAAAATATACTATTCATAACTTTTTTGGCTTATGTATGGCTATATTACCCACATATGAGGCGAATACACATCACACTATAACCGGTGTATTATAATAGCATAAGGTACAGGAAACGAGGTGATGAACAAAATGTAAAAGACAAGTAACCGCACTTTGACAATCAAGTAGGATACCGTGAATATTGCGGATATGCACGCAACAGGAGGGGTATACCGAAGCCATATGAAAATTTTTTAAAAAATTGAGGCTCTCCCTGGGCATATACAGGGAAAGTCTGCCCAACTGTACCTTATACAAAACATGTATAAAATTTAGGAGGGCAATATGAATAAATTAGGTGAATTGATTTATGAAAATGATTATCAATACAAGTTATACGCTGTTACCATGAGGGACAATGCTACAACACGCATTTCCTTTGAATTATACATAGTATCGCCGGAGGGTGAAATATCTGACTTGATAACCCTGCAGAAAAAGGACGTGTTCACAAAGAAAAACTGGGCAAACGTGTTCTATGGGCTGGAGGCTGATTTTAGGAGGGATGACATTGACTCAATCAAGATGAAATTCATTGACCTCATGGAAAATAGCTGTTATGATACCTCTTTCCAGAGCAAGGAAACCCTTAGCGGACTGCATCAGCTAATCAGCACTTATATCCGTGAGCATGAAAACTGTTCACACGAGATAGGCGATACCACTGTGACAGGCATATTAATCAAGGGAAATTATGGGTACATAGATTCATATATGCTGGACGATTTTATAAAAGAACATAAGCATATAGGCTATAAACGGCTTGAAATCTTAAAGCGGTTGAAAATCATGGGAGCATTAGAATGTACCAACGGGCGCAATGATGTGTTAGTCAGCATTGGCGGAACAAAGAGACGTTTTTACAAAGTCCTGCTGGCAGAGGAACAAGAGGAAACAGGGGAATATGAAGTATTCAACAGCCCTGTCCCAAAAGCAGTGAAAAAGGAAACGGAGGCAGAAGAATCAAAATGAAAGCATTTAGATGGTATGGCGGTAAGAACAGAATGACACACGAAATTAACTTTCTCATACCAGAGCATACGGCGTATTATGAACCCTTTATGGGTTCTGCCGCCGTACTGCTGAACCACCCAAGGAGCAGGCTGGAAGTAATTAACGACCTGGATCCCGATATATACCACTTTATGAAAACCCTTGCGGACAGGGAAAAAGGCGAGGCGCTCATCAGACGGCTTTGGAGGGCATGGTATGGCAGGGGGTTTTTTGAAGAGGCTCAGTATTACAAGAAACACAATTATGAGGGGCTGGACGACGTTGAAAAAGCACACATGATTTACATACTGATTACCCAAAGTTTCAACTGCACAAGAAAATCGTTCAGTAAGGGGGGATTCAGAAATACATCTGCATATCGGGACGATATACAGTTTAATCTGCCACAGGTACATGAACGGTTAAAGGATGTACGCATACGCAACGGGGACGGAATTGACCTGCTTGCAAGGATTGCGAGCCATGAATCAGCCTTTGCCTTTGTCGATCCGCCCTACAGGAAAGAGTTGAGGGGTAAAAATGCAGACAAGGCTTATGCCTGCGAATTACCCTACGGGCAACAGGTCAGGCTTTTGGAGACTATCCAGAACGCCAGGTGCAAAATCATGTTATGCGGATACAGGTCTGAAAAGGGAATTGACATGTATGACAAATACCTGTTGCCCTACGGGTATAAATGCTATAAACTTATAGATATTGTTAAAGCCTGTCAGAATACAGAGCGCAAGGATATGGCACAGGAGTTCATCTGGGTTAATTACAGACTGCCGGATATTGCAAGGTATGTTATCAGTTTAAAGGAATATGGGATAGACGGAACAGCCTGTTGATAAAAATGAAAAACAGAGTTGACAAACGGGGATGGTCGGCGTTACCATCCCCAAACAATAAAGAACAGGAGGAAAAATTCATGTCAGACAATAAAAGTGTACGGGGATGCCTTATTGAGAGAAAGGGAAAATATTATGCAGTAATCAGCTACTATGTGGACGGGTATCGTCTTCAGGATACGAAGTCAACGGGAATTTCAGTTACCTCACATAAAAAGCGGGAGGCTGAAAAGATAAAAGACCAGCTTGTTCAGGAGAAAGAAAAGGAACTGGAACAGCTGGCAGAGAAAAAGAACTCGCATTCATTTGCGGAGTGTTTTGAAAAGTGGATCGCTTATAAGTCGGCTCAGATAGAAAGCACAACGGCATGGTCATATAAGAACCGTGGCAAGACAATCATAGAATATTTCCGTGAGAAAAACACCACGATTGAGGAACTGGAGCCGAAAGACCTGTTAAAATACTGCGAATGGGCTCTGGCAAACGGGCGCAGGAATATCTATAATGAAAATACGCCGACTGGCTTGAACCGGCGGACGGTAAGGGACCAGCTGACTTTGATAAAGGGCTTTCTGAATGATGCCGTGGTGCAGGGTGTCATTACGATAAATCCGGCGGATAAGGTAAAGGTGCCGAGGGTGAAAGAAGATAACACGGAAGAGATTGCTTATATGGATAAGGAACAGTCGAAATCATTTCTAAGCTATGTAAAGACAGTACCTATTTTTGAAAAACTCTACTGTATCACAAAAGTAGGTCTCTGCTACGGGTTCAGACGTTCCGAGCTGTTAGGTTTAAAGTGGAGTGCGATAGATTTTGAAAAAGAGGAACTCATAATTAATCATACAATCGTGAGGGTAGAACAGGGAAATATCGGACGTAACAATGTAAAGACAAAAACTTCACACCGCTATCTTCCACTGCTGGAAAGTGTAAAAGGTGACCTTCTGGATGTGATGGAGCGTCAGAAAGAACTGGGCATCTACTCAAAGGATGGATATGTGTTTACATGGGAAGATGGAAAGGTATACAGCCCTGACTACATAACCAAGCTTTTCAAAAAAGCAGTCATACGGTGTGGGTGTGTGCCGGAAGACTTGACGGTGCATGGATTAAGGCACAGCTGTTGCGCCATCCTGTTTGAGGATGGCTGGGAACTGGGCAAGGTTCAAAACTGGTTAGGACACAGTGATATTACTGTGACGGCAAATATTTACAACCACGTCAGCAAGAAATGGAAAAATAAGCATGGCAAAATAGCTGATAAATCGTTTGGATAAGCAGTCCTGACGGAGTAAGGGGGTATCCAACGTAAAGGATACCCCTTATTTTTGTGTTGATTCAGTGACGGCAATATGTTATATTGTTTATGGCAAGTAAACATTGGCAAGGGGTACCGGCAACACATAAGGCTCGATATATACAATAATTTTTGGAGAGGGTCAACAAAGTTCCAACAAAAGTCTGGAAAAGTGCAGGATATAGGCATGGACAGGGTAAGAATGGACGTATCCATGGATATATAGACGTATCCCAAGGGTAAAAATGGACGTATAGGCGCTTTTTAGGCGAGGGCACTTTGTTCGGGACGCAGAGGTCGCGTGTTCGAATCACGTCGCGCCGAGCAAGGCCCCTCACATTAGTGAGGGGCTTTTTGATACCGGTTTCTGCCCTTTCCTTAAGAAAGCTTTTCCCATCCCAAAGATCACAAAGACGGTTCCCACCCCCATAGCCTGCTGAAAGCTGAAAATATTGTTTACTGTGTATGCCAGCAGACAGAAACCGCAGGCTGCTGCATAGGGGCTTTCTTTTCCCTTCTTCAGCAGCTCCCCTATGCCGCAGATCATCATCCCGCCGTATCCGGCCAGGCCTATAATACCTGTATTTACAAGCACGGTCAGCCATTCGTTATGGGCGTTGGTCAGCCTCAGTCCCGGAAACGCCGTGGTCACATAGAGATAGATTTCCTGATTACTGCCGCTGTTGATATAGGGCCACATGCAGTCCGGCCCTACCCCCGCCAGCTTATGTAAAGTGTCCTGTGCGGCAAAGCATTTCCAGCCTGCAAGCCAGGTAACGCCCCTGTGGCTTCCCCAGGCATCATTAAATGTAAACAGCGGATTGTCGGACAACCGGCCCAGGCTTCCGGGGTGCCTCGTATTAATTACCACCAACAATACTGCGCCTGTTACAATGCAGGCACTTCCCACGGCGGCCGCCCGGGCCAGAACACAAAACAGCTTTTCCCGGTACTTACCCCTTCTCCTGCTTGCCCAAACCAATAGCATCATAAGAATCGACACAGTTGTCATAACACTGGAAACCGCCCGGCCCGTTAATATCCCGGCCAGCATCCCCATAAAATTTATTCTCCCGGGAGCCAGATTTTTCACCAGGAAAATCCCCAGGCATTCAGACGACAGTATTGTCATTTCCTGCCAGAAGACCAGCATTCTGCCGCTGTCCTTTGCCGACATGCAGAACATCACCAGCATTACTGCCGCCAATGCGGCCAATCCGCTGTCGCTTCCCTGGAGAATCAATGACAGGTAACCTATGGCCGTGTATATCATCAAAAGTGTTTTCTGCCATAATTTTATTCCTTCCCCCAGCCAGGGCAGAATCGTCCCGGCAAACATCACCGACACCGCATATCCGCAATACCAGTTGAGATTACCGATGGTAGATATATAGGATTCCCCTGCACTTTCCAGGCCAAACGCATAAATGCCAAAGCGATTCAGACACCCCATCAGGAACACGGCCCCCGAAACCGGCAGACTCAGGCAGAACAGCCACTTCCTCGGCTTCCAGAACCGTGATACCGTGAAGTATATGCCCAGAAGTATTGTCTGCGGCATCAATCCCATATACCAGCCCTTTGCCCCCCAGAGGGCTTCCGTCCTGTAATCGGTAACTATCCAGGAAAAAAGCAATGCCCCGGCGTAGATCAGGGCACACAGATCCGGGAGAGAAGCCTTTCCTTCAAATATTTTTTTCATTCCCGATGATGGGAAGCCGGATTTCCCGGATACCGCCGTACCAGTACGATTGGAACGGCCCTTTCGGATAATGTCTCCGGCCAGGCGGCTGCAGCCGGAAAGCAGATACAGTACAAGGGGAATCGCCAGTGCCCTGCCTGCCCATGTGCCAAGCCTGCAGAAAAAGACAGCCTTGTCTGTGCCGATATGGCTGTAGCCTTCTTGATTGTAAAGGGGAAATACTGTCAGCATCAATATCAGGAAGAGACAGAGCATAACATCCACAATGCTCCCTGACAGCAGCCGAAGCTTTTCCCCCGGGGAATTCTGACGGCTCTCCTTCTTTTGTAAACGCATATTAACCTCCCGCACCACCATGACCGTTCATCCAGGTACTGCTATTTTCTATCATGATAGCTTATTCCCCGGCCTGCGTCAAATGCTTTCCCGAATCCCGGATCCGGCCTGAAGCCCTGTACAACGCCTTTTCTCCAGGCTTAAAAAGGCCTGATGGATCATAATGAATCCCAGCGGCCCCCCGATGATACCCCAGAGGCCAAAAAGCTTGATTCCCGCATAAATGGAAAGCAGGATTGCCACAGGGGATACTCCCACTCTTTTCCCGATCAGTCTGGGTTCCAGGAGCTCCCGGATAAAAATGCAGACCACATAAAGCAGCAGGCAGAAAATCCCCCTCACATAATTTCCCAGGAAAAACTGTTGTATCCCTAAAGGCAGCAGCACAATCCCGGTTCCTACAAAGGGAAGGGCATCCAGAATACCCGCCATCAGCCCCCATAGAACTCCCTGACGAATACCGCTGATTCCCAGCACCGCAGCGGCAAGAGTACCGATCACGCTCATAATAATAACCTGGGCCTTCACATAAGTCGCAATATATCGGATGATGCCGCAGATAATCTCCAGAAAAAGATAGCATTCCTCCCTGTCCAGCATGCGGTTCATAATGTCGTCATAATCCTTTGCCAGCAGTACCGTGGCAATCAGGAAGCTGACCAGGAAGCCTCCGAAGGAAGCCAGTGCCCTGACATATTCCAGCGATTGCGACAGCACCCCGGGCACCAGCTTCTCCTGAAACCAGTCAATCCCCTCCCGAATGCCGGATGACACCGTTTCTTCCAGATAACCGCTGTCAATGCGAATTGCCTTACCCACAGACTCGCAGATCTGATGAATAACGGAATAAATTTCTTCTTCCAGCGTATCCAGCCCCGTAAACCATCCCGGCAGGCTTCCCACGATCCAGGAAAAAAGCACCCACACCAAAAGGCCGATCAGCACGCACGCCACCAGCAGCAGAAGCACTGCTCCCACCTGGCGGTGTATTTTCAGCTTACTCTGCATTTTCTGAAGCAGGGGACCGAAAATGGTGACAAAAAGCATTGCCATAAGGACAGGAGCCGTCAGCGGAACAATATATTTCAGGAAAAAATAAACTGCTCCTGTCAGCAGAAGCAGAATTATCAGCCTGTTTTCTTTGATTTTCTCCACCATACCTAAGCCTCCCTGATTTAAGCCGCAACAAAGCTGTGACATAAAAGTTAGTATGGTTTGTTTTCCTTAAATTATTTACGGATCTCCTTTGATTGAAAAAAAAGAAACGCCGCCGACATCGGCCCGGTCTCATAGTACAGTCTTTCCCCTGTCACAGGATGGACAAAGGAAAGGGTTGCGGCACAAAGTGCCACGGTCCGGATGCCCAGTCTGCGCGAGCAGGCTCTTGCAGCTTCTCCGGCATATTTTTCATCCCCCAAAAGCGGCATTCCGGCATGGGCCATCTGCGCACGGATCTGATGGAAGCGGCCCGTCTCGATCCGAATATCCGCAAGAGAGATTTCATCCCCCCACGAGGTTCGTGCCGTCTCCAGAATCCTGTAATGCAGCACCGCCTGCTTTCCCTCCTGCGCGGCCGCGTCCCTGCCGGATTTCATGCCGCATTCCACGATGACGGCCCTTCCCGCCGACGCATCCCGGTACATGGCATCCGCAAGTTCCCCCTCTCTTGAGGAAGGATTTCCGTACAGTACGGCATAATACCGTTTATGCAGGATCCGTCCTGCTTCCTGCGGCTGCCCCGTCAGCTGCTTCGTCAGCGCCCCTGCCGCCTGCTTATTTTTGGCAAATACCAGCAGGCCTTCCACCGGCTGATCCAGACGATGGATAATTCCCAGGTAAGGCATCTTTCCCCTGCCGGATGACGCCAGGTAATTTTTTAATTCACTGACCACATCCGCCTGCCCCACCCCGGACGTCTGCGTGGCCAGTCCCGCGGGCTTCCTTACCACCAGCAGATCCCTGTCCTCATACACAATTTCTGTTTTCATTTTCCGTAAACCTCACTTATATATGCGTGGCAATGATGAGCGTCCTTCCCTTCTGTCTGCGGCGGAAATAATCTTCCGCCCGTCTGCGGGTCTCATCGTCCATTCCGCTGAAGGGCTCATCCAAAAGTACATATGCGGCATCCGCCTCCATGGCACGCACAAGGGCCACCCGGCGTTTCATTCCCCCGCTCAGCTGCCCGCAAGGCTTTTCCAGCGCTTCCCGGTCCAGCAGCTCAGCCAGTGCCCCGGCCGCGCGCTTCCTGTCCCCGCAGACCAGCTCCACATTCTTAACCGCACTGTACTCCTCGCAAAGCCTGTCCTCCTGAAACATGACGCTTACGGTATGGGGTGCCGTTATCCGTCCCCGATCCGGCTCCAGCAGCCCTGCAAGAAGATGCAGCAGAGTCGTTTTCCCGCTGCCGGAAGGCCCTCGCAGATAGCAGACCTCCCCCGCACGGTATACGGTCGTCAGCCCGGAAATGACTTTCTGCTCCCCGAAGCTTTTCCCCACGGCTTCCAACGTAATGTCTCCGCATGTTTCCCCTTTTTGTTCCGGAGCACCGCAGACAGGCTGCCATGCAAAAAAAAGCTCCGCCAGCCTTAAAACCAGCTTTTCAAACAGCACGCTTAAAAGGATCACCACGGCGCTCCAGGCAAGCACCCCCGCCGTATCCAGATAGACCTTGGACAAATAGAGACCCCCGCCAATAGAATGGTCCGGCGTGCCGATTACCTCCGCCGCCACTCCCGACTTCCAGCACATCCCCAGGGCAAGCTTCATGCCGCTATGGAGAAAAGGCCTTAAAGCCGGACAATAGATATAAAAGAAGCGGCTGCGGAAGGGAAGCCGGTATATCCGTGCCATCTCCAGCAGCTTTTTATCCGCGGCCTTTATCCCCTCCAGGGCATTGGTATAAATGCAGGGCAGTACGACCAGGAAGCAGACTGCCACTGCCAGAAAGGAGGATCCCCACCAGATCAGCAGCAATACCACAAAGGAAGCGACCGGCACAGCAGTAATCAGCTTCATCACAGGAGACAGCAGCTCTTCCAGAAAAGGCAGGCGTCTGCCTGCCGATGCCAGAATAAGCGCCATACAAAAGCCTGCCAAAAAACCTGCTCCGATGCGTAGGAAGCTTCCTGCCGCAGAAAGCCAGAAATCCTTCTCCCGTAACAGAAGCAGAAGCCTGTCCGCCGTCTGAAGCGGCGTCGCCAGCAGTATCCGGTTGTCCACCGCCAGGGCAAGCAGCGTCCATACCCCCAGCCAGAAGAAAAGGATCAACACCTTTTTCACATAGTTGTTCATTTGTTCCCATCCCGTCCGCATTCGCCATATGCCAGTACGGCATTCCCGGCTGCCCAAGTCAATGTGTGCCGATCAGGTAAAAGTCCTCCTCCGGCACCCGGCCTCCCACCAGTTCCCCGTCAAAGTCCGCAAGCACCTCCAGATAAGCGGATAAATCGGCCTTCATCTCATCGCCTGTGATACAGGTAATATGGCACTGGGGAATGGCACCTTCGGCAACGGATTCCTTTGCCACGATGCCCGCCGCAACAGCCAATGCCGCTCCTGTGGAAACATCCCCGTTCATCCCGTCCGCGCTGAGGGCATGTTCCTTCAGGAATTCCTCCACCGCCTCAGGGTGTTCCTCCAGAAATTCCCTCCTGACCACGGTGACCCCTGTCACCATACCTCTGCTGCTGCCGCCCTTCAGATCGTTTTCCACCCGCATCCACTCTTCATTCATATCCAGTACCGCTTTCAGCTTTGGATTCTGCATCAGGGCCGCAGTGACAAAGGGCTGGGGAAGCAGGCCAATCCCCTCCGGCTCTTCTGCCAGGACAGCCGCCACCTCCGCCGCCTCGGATTTAAATTCCAGCCTATAATCTTCTTCCGTGAAACCGTTTGCCTCCAGCACATATCTGAGCGATGCCTCCGGCGTAGTCCCCTTACCCGTCAGGTAAATGGTCCTGCCCTTTAAATCCCCGATGCCCTTTACCTCCGAAGAACCCGTAACAATGCTGAGTACCCCCAGAGTATTGACGTCAATCACCACAATCCCGCCCTCAGTCCTCTGATACAGGACTGCCGCGGCATTGGCGGGTATCAGGGCTATATCCAGCTCCCCCTTCACCATCAGCGGCATAAGCTCGTCTGCCCCCACAGCCATGCGGAACTCATAAGTATCCTTCGTTTCTCCTTTTTCCGCCCTGTCCATCAGAAAAAGAATGCCCATAGAGGTAGGTCCCTTCAGAGATCCTACGCGAATATCCACGGCTTCCCGGTCTTTCCCGCAGCCAGCCAGGCCGCCCATTCCTAAAATCATAACCAGAAACAGTATCAAAATCCTGCTTCTTCCCTGTCCGTTAAACATATTTCCCCACAATCTGCGCTCCGCCGCACCTTTATTCACATTTCTGCTATTGTGTCAAATTTCTCCTTCAGATCGTTTGTTACCTCGTTCACCATATCCGTGGATGCGGCAATTTCCTCTGTGCTGGCTGCCAGGTTAGTAATTCTTCCGTTTACCTGGTCTACGATTTCCATCAGTTTTTCAGCCTCGCCGCTTAATGCGTCCATAGCCGTCACAATCTCTTCCTTATTGCGCTGGCTGTCCTGCGCCGTACTGCGGCTGGACTCACTCAAGGTCTTAATTTCAGACGCTACCACAGCGAACCCCCGCCCGACTTCCCCGGCCCGGGCCGCCTCAATAGAGGCGTTCAGGGAAAGCAGATTTGTCTGGGACGCAACGGAAGTAATGTTTTCATTATTTTTACCAAGTTGGACAAGAAGACCGTTGATTCTGGCAAAGGAATCTTTCATCCCCTCGCAGAAGGCCACCACATCCCCCATGGCCATACTGATATTGCTTGTCTCTTCGGCATTGCTGGTATTCCCGCAGGTCATCTCCGCAATAGAATCCTTGAGGGACGAAAACTGATCGTTGGCTCCGGCCACCATGGAAGCAATCCGCTCGCTCTGCTCGCTGATCTTCCTGCTCTGCTCTTCCATCTCCTGGGAGACCTGCTCGGCAACAGCCCTTTCCTCTTCCGCAAGATCCTTCACATAATGGATACAACTGCTCTTGTTGTTGCACTCGTTATAAATAGCCGTCGCCATCTCCCGGCAGGTACTGTAGCCGCAGGCACTGCAGTTGATTTCGGTCTTCATTTTCGTAGTCTTGTGCATATCCCTGAAAATATCGGCCAGTTCCTTTTCCCCGGGGACCTTCAGCTTATTTCCGGCGGATTTGTCGGTATATTCACGAATAAAATCCTTCAGGTCAAGATGGGAAAACTGTCTGTTCAGATTTTTCAGGCGTTTTGCCGGTGTCCCGCCCCGGGCCCATGCGCTCCTTCTGCTCCCGCTCTTACTGGCTTCCTTAATCCGCTGAAGCTCATACAGAATATCGTCGTCCTTCGCCTTCTCTTCCTCAATACCGGTTCCGTAAATGCAGCCCTGGGCACAGTTCAGGGCATCTACCATAAAGGGAAGGGCTTTATTGTGCAGCACTCTCTCTTTATAGTCCTCCAGAAAGTGATAGGCATGCTTTTCCCCTTCTATCTGGCGGATAAACACATCTTCCCCGCAGAACCAGTATACATTTTCCTTCAGGCCACCGGGCATGGGATATATGGATCCCAGTCCGTACTCAATCTCATTGGGGGCAGGTTCAGCCATAATAGGATGCTTTTTGGCATATTTTGCCAAATGGTCAAAGGTTACATTGTACTTGATATATCCGTATGTATTCGGGTCGTCTATCTCCGACTTTTTTGCAATGCACGGACTGATAAACGCAAGCCTGTCCGTCAGGTGCAGGTACTTTTTCGCATAGATGGCCGCACACATCATAGGACTGTGAACCGGTACAAGTCTTGGTATCAGCTCCGGAATATAATGTTCAATATAATTTACAATGGCCGGGCAGGGCTGAGAGATGCCACCCGTAAAATGATGCTCCGAGATATACTTTATGTAACCCCATGTAGTGATGTCTGCACCGAAGCTGACACTGATGATCCTGTGGGCCCCCAGCTTTTTCAACCCTCCCAGAATCTGCCGGTACTGCCCGGGATAATTGGCGGCAAATGCAGGCGCCCACAAAACAGAAATCTTCTCCCCTGCAGCCAGATCCGCGAAAAACTGTTCCGTATCGTCCCTGAACTCTCTGGCATTATGTTCACAGGAGTCAAAACACGCCCCGCAGCCTACACATTTCGTGCCGTCCACGTATATTTTCTGCCCTTCTCCACAGCTCGCAGCCACATTGGCCGCCAGCACGGGGCAGCTTGAAATGCACTTGTTACACCCGATACAGTTTTCGTTGGTAAACACCAGGCCGCTCTGCAAAAAATCCTCCATTTCCCCTCCGTTTCTGGATACATGTACCCATAAGTAATCTTCCAATATAATAATAATGCAGTTTTCCGTTTAAATCAATCCTGTTTTAAAAAACGTTTTCATTACTTATAAATACATTTCATCAAAAAAGATGCAGAATCACTGCATCCTTTTTCAGGTCTTCCGTCTCAGTCCTCTCGGAAAATGGTTTTTCATCATTCCCCCGGACAGCTTGCCCCAGCCTGCGGAAAAGCCGTCCACACAGATCAGATACCAGCCCTTCTCTCCTTCCCAGGGAAAGGCCTGCCCGCTCAGATACGCAGACACCGCGGTCCCGCCGGCATTTAAGCTCAGGACGTGAACTGCCTCTCCCGGCGGCAGCCACAGCGCCAGGGCGTGAGAAGGCTCAAAACGGTTCTTCTTCAGCTCTCCCAGATGCAGCCCCGGACGCAGAACCTTTACACCCCTCAAATCCGGCATTCCCTCCGGCACAAGGTACAGATTATCGCCAAAGCGAATATAAGCGCCGCTTTCCCGGCCGCCCTGCCCAAAACCGTTCTCCTCCGCTCCCGGAATATGCCGCAGGTTCTCCCTGCAAAAGGTCAGATAATCTCCCAGATCCTTCTCCGGAATCCTTCCGGTAATTCCGCCTGCAGGGCTTCTGTGCCGTTCCTCCCTGCCCGCTCCCGATATACTCCGGTCTCCCAAGGCAGCACCTGCCCTCTCCAAAACCGCCGCAAAATGCCCCTCACCCATGATTTTATGGGGCCAGAGCCTGATCGTCCCCGCAAGCTCTCCCCCGCATCCCGAAAGCCCGTACTTTCCCACATCCAACGGCACAAGCCTGAAATCGGAATGCCTGCTCAGGAACCGCTCCACGCTGCCCTCGTTCTCTTCCGGGGAAAAGGTACAGGTAGAATACACCATTCTGCCGCCGGGACGCAGCATCTCAGCCGCACAGTCCAATATCTCATCCTGCCTGGAAGCACAAAGCGTTACATTCTCCGGACTCCACTCCTCACAGGCGGCCTCGTTTTTACGAAACATCCCCTCCCCGGAGCAGGGCGCATCCACCAGTATTTTATCAAAATACCCGGGAAACAGTTCCCCCAGGCGCTCCGGCGTCTCATTGGTGACACAGGCATTGCAGATGCCCATGCGTTCTACATTTTCCGACAGTATTCCTGCCCTGGCCGGATGAATCTCGTTACACAGAAGAAAGCCCCTCCCCTTAAGCATGGCTGCCAGCTGCGTGCTCTTCCCCCCGGGGGCAGCACACAAGTCCAGCACCCTGTCCCCCGGCTCCGGTTTCAAAAGCTCTGCCGGTGCCATGGCGCTGGGCTCCTGGATATAATACAATCCTGCCGCATGATAGGGATGCTTTCCCGGCTGCAGCCCTGTCTCATAATAGTACCCGTTTCCTGCCCAGGATACCGGAGCCAGCCCGTTTTGAAATTTTCTGATTTCTGCCGGCAGAGCCTGTCCCTGCGGCCCCGCCGGCGGTTCTTCCGCAATCTGTCCCTGCGGCCCGGCTAAAGCCTCTGCCGCGGTCCGGCCATCCGTCCCGGCCTTTAACGCATTCAGCCGCAGAGCCTGATGCCTTTCCCCTTCCAGGGCCGCCAGAAATTCCCCGTATTCGTTTCCCAGCATCTGCTGCATTCTCTCCAAAAAAGCTTCCGGAAACATTCCCTCCATGCCCCCTTTTGTGCCCTTGCCCTATCATGATTCTTTCTGTCGGCCTTTATCTGATTTGATTCCCTCTTTCCACCAAATACAGGACTTCTTTCTGCAAAGACTGTGCAAACTCAATTTCGCTCCTTGTGCTGCTGCCTATGTAATTGTCCACATTCACCACATAAACGGCATCCGACAGCCTGATCTTCTCCTTGTGCATTCGGCCCAGTATATCCAGCTCCTCAGCCGTGTAGGCTTCCTTGCCG
Organism: uncultured Acetatifactor sp.; assembly: GCA_910577035.1. GTDB lineage: Bacteria > Bacillota > Clostridia > Lachnospirales > Lachnospiraceae > Acetatifactor. Next base: position 46,122 of record CAJTKW010000018.1, on the reverse strand, counting down.
GCCCTTACCGGGTAAATCGGGGACAACACACAATTCCCGGAAAGCTCCAGCTCCTCGGCGGCTGCCATCATTTCCTTCTCATATTTCAGGCTTCCGCAGATCGTTATTATTTTCATCACGGGTCTCCCTTCCTGCCGCCGGGATACCTCGCCGTATCCTGCCTGTATCAGCATTGTCGGCATACACCTATATTTCCACAGATTCCGGGAAAAGTCAACGAGTATTCAGATACTTTTCCACCGCCTTCACCCGGGATCTCCCTCTGCTGCCCAGCGTAATCTCCCGCAGCGCCTTTGCCCTGCCCTCCCTGCGGACACGCAGGTGAACGGCTATCGTTACCCCAAAGCTGATTAACAGAAAGGCATAGAAGCTGATCCCCCTGGAGACCAGCATGGCAGGCATCACCAGCTCCTGTCCAAACACCGCTCCAAAGGCCTTCACAAAGCCGCCTTCCGCAGCCCCCACCGCTCCCGGCAGCGGCAGATTGCATACCCCCAGGGTCAGCAATGCCTGAAGCCCTGCCACCTGCACCCAGTCCGTGCCGCTTAAGCCAAATGCCAAATATACCGTCCAGGGCACAGAAAACAACAGGCCCTGCTGTACCAGGCAGAGCAGAAGCACCTTCACTGCCAGGCCCGGATTGCGCCTCATGCAGTCCGCCCCCGATCTGTATTCCCGCAACAGCTTTTCCAGTCCGGCCGCTGCGGATTCGGGATTGCGCAGAATCCTCAACCGGGTCAAAAGCTTCAGCACGGCCCGGCAGATCCTCCGGGAGGGACCGGGCAGAAACATAAGCATCACCATACCCGCAGTCAACAACAGCATCATAACCCCTCCATAGAGCAGCAGAATCCACAGCCCGCCCTCTGCCGCCGCCCGGACCGAAGGAATAAACAGCCAGGAGCCCACACCCCAGAGCAAGGCGGCCGCCTGATAACAGGAGGCAATCAACATCATATTCAACGTGCCATGAGCCACCGGAATCTCATCCCTGCTCATATAATAAATCTGTGCCGGCTGGCCGCCTGTTGCGGAAGGCGTAACGGAACTGACATAAAATCCCGCAAAGGAATAGCCCAGGCAATGCCTCCAGGAAATCCGATGCCCCAGGTGCCCCAGAATCTGCCGGGTGCACAATGCCTCACACCCCACATAACCAAACATCAAAGCCGGCCCCGGCAGCAGAAGCCAGGGATTCAGATGCTTCAGATTTGACCATAGTACACTCACCGGCTGGCCCTTCAGCAATATGCTTCCCGTCAGAACCATCAACGCCGGCAGCAATAATAGCCCCAGCTTGTTTTTCTTTCCCTGTATCATGCCGCCACCCCCTGCGATCCGGCAATTACGGCCATCAGGCGGATTAATGCCTCCGACTCCAGCTGCTGCCTCACCTTTGCCATACAGGCGGCGGCCCTGGCAAGGCGCAATTTGTCTGTCAGGAGCTCCCGGATCTCTTCCGCGCAGTCCTGCCGGTCCGCTACCCAGCCAATGCCCTGTTCTACGATCCACCGTGCGTTATTGCATTCCTGGCAAAGCGTGGGCGGCCAGGAATATACGGGTACCTGGGCATAAATACTTTCAAAAAGCGTAATACCCCCCGGCTTGGAGATCATCATATCCGCCTTCTGCAGATACTCCCATACACGATCCACATATCCCAATACCTGAATATTCTCCCATCGCCCGGCCAGCCTGCGAAGCAGCTTTTCATTATGCCCTGTGATAATTGTAATATGGGCGTTGGGGATTCTGTGCAGAGCTTCATAAAACGTATCCTCTGTGGGCAGGAGTCCCAGCCCGCCGCCCATAACCAAAAGCTCCGTCTGACCCCCCCATTTGCCGTTATCCCGCAAGGTCTTTCTCTCTGCCAGACTGCGAAATTCCTCCCCCACAGGGATACCCGTAACACAGATCCTGGCTGAAGGAATTCCCTTTTCTTCCAGACTCCTTTTTACCTCCGGGCTTGGAGCCAGATAGCAGTCCGTATTGCGGTTGATCCATTCCGGGTGGGAGGAAATATCCGTAATACAAGTGATAAGCGGCAGGTCCAGGATACAGTTCTCCTGATCTGCAGCCTCTTCCTTCAACCGCGACACAATCTGGGCACACAGGGGATGTGTGGCGATTACGGCATCCGGCCGATATTTTTCCAGTAGCTCCGCCAGTTTATCCAGAAACAGTCCCTCCAAAGGAGGATGCGCATCTGCATGCCCCCTGGACGTTATTTTATAATAGGTATTAAATAAATGATTTCCGTGAGTTACCATCAGATGAAAGAATCGGTATAATGTCCCGGAAGCATTCGGCATAACATAGGCCGGAAAATCCTCCACGGCAACGGCCGCATCCGGAAATCTCCGCAATAGCTGCTGCCGCAGAGACTGAGCGGCAGCCCAATGACCCATGCCAAACCTTCCCGTTAAGATTAAGATATTCATTTTTCCTCTCATTCCGCCGTACTGACGGCACAGATTACTTTGTATGGGCTTAAGTATATCTGTTTCTCCTGAAAATAAATCGGAGGAAAAACGAAAAAAATATGAAAGAAAATCTGACTTAAACTTTAAACCTGTATCCTACACCCCAGATCGTCTCAATGTACTGGGGTTTCGCCGTATCCACCTCAATCTTCTCCCGGATCTTCTTAATATGCACCGTAACGGTAGCTATATCACCGATAGAGTCCATGTCCCAGATCTCCCGGAACAGTTCCTCCTTGGTATACACATGGTTTGGATTCTCCGCCAGAAAAGTCAGCAGATCAAATTCCTTGGTGGTAAAGGTCTTCTCCACCCCGTCCACATATACCCTGCGGGCCGTCTTGTCAATCCGGATGCCGCGGATCTCCACAATATCGTTCTGAGGGCGCTGATTCGTCCCCACCAGCCGCTCATACCGGGCCATATGTGCTTTCACCCTTGCCACCAGCTCGCTGGGGCTGAAGGGCTTTGTCATATAATCATCCGCGCCCAGGCCCAGGCCCCGGATCTTGTCAATGTCTTCCTTCTTGGCGGACACCATAATAATGGGAATGTTCTTTTCCTCTCTGATCCTCCGGCACACCTCAAAGCCGTCCATCCCGGGCAGCATCAGATCCAGGATCACCAGATTGTAATCCCCGGACAGCGCTGTTGCCAGCCCCTCGTCACCGCTGCTGCAGATGTCCACCTGAAAATCAGACAATTCCAGATAATCCTTCTCCAGATCCGCAATTGCAAGCTCGTCTTCAATAATTAAAATCCTGCTCATCCTTACCTCCATCGCAAAACGGCATTCATTCCGTCTGCAGCTCAATATACTTTCTTAATACAAAATGTATACAAGTCCCTTCGCCTTCCTTACCGGTAGCCCAGATATAGCCCCCGTGGTCCTCAATGATTTTCTTCACAATGGAAAGCCCGATACCGCTTCCGCCCTGGGCGGAATTTCTGGAGGCATCCGTCCTGTAAAATCTCTCAAATATTCTGCCCATATCTTTCTGGGCAATTCCCTTTCCGTTATCCTCAATCTCAATGCGGACCGAATCCACTTCATCCAGAACCCGAATGTCAATCACTCCATGGGGCTTATCCATATACTTGACACTGTTGCTGATAATATTGTTGATGACCTTTTTCATCTGCTCCGGGTCGGCAATCACCACCGTATCGGGAGCGGCCAGGTAGGAGTAATTCAGCTCTATACCCCGCTGCTCCATATCCATTCCCACCTCTTCCACACAGTCTCCGAAGTAATCCGCCACATTAATGCGGTGAAAATTATAGGGAATCCTGTTATTGTCAATGCCGGAATAATAGGTCAGCTCATTAATCAGGCGCTCCATATCGTTGGCCTTGCTGTATATGGTCTTTACGTACTTATCCATCTTTTCCGGAGTATCGGCCACGCCGTCCATGATTCCTTCCATATAGCCCTTGATGGCGGTAATCGGCGTTTTCAGATCATGGGAAATATTGCTGATTAGTTCCCGGCTCTGCTTTTCATTTTCCCGGTTTTCCTCGGTAGATTCCTTCAACCTCAGGCGCATATCTTCATAATTCCGGTACAGATCCCCGATCTCACCCTTTATATCCGTCTTCAGCGCATACTCGAAATTCCCCTCTTTGATTTCCCGCATGGCGCTGTTCAACTCGGTGACAGGGTAAAACACACCCTTATGGATCCACCTGGTCAGCATAAAGCTGGTAAAAATCAGGATAAAAAAGATCGCCACCAGCATATCAACCAGTAAACGCTTCGAAATCAGAGAATTAGCCCGGGTTACCACGAAAATGCTTCCTTCCGCGCCGTCCGGAAACAGAAAGTCCATCTGCTTTACAAATCTGTTATGCTCACCGTAATAAATTCCGGATCCCTCCGAAAGGGATGCGTCGCCGTAACCGGGAAGCCCCGGCAGAATGGAGCGGGCCGCCTCCGCATTTCCGGCATAATAAAGCTCCCCGTCCCTGCGCACAATGATGTCGGTGGACCTCCTGGCAATCTCGTGGTTGACCCAGCTTAAATACTCCTTATCCGCCAGCCTGGAAGCGTCCTCCTGCTCCTGCTCCTTCAGCACGGTAAACGTCTTATCCGTAGCCTCCACCAGCTCCTGCATGTTCTCATAGCTCAGCTCCGCCATGGGACGGCCCGCCTGCGCATTTGTCAGATACAGGCCAATTCCGCAAAACGCAACCGCCGTCAGGATCAGAGGCAATAATATAATTGTAATAAAGGTGACTCGAAGCCTTGTTTTAAACCTCATGAAATCTCATTCCTCTCCGGCTATTATACCACCCTTTTTGTAAAAAAGTGTAAAATCAGGAAAATATTATCATTAAAAAAATCTAAACTTGATTTTTAAGGGGAATGCCTTCCGCGCCGGGGCACAGATAAACAGCTTGAAAATGCCGGGAACTTTGATATAATATCAATATGATTTTCAGGACGGTCACTTTTCCTGCGGAGGAATATTATAAACGGATGAACAAAGAAAAAATATTGGTCGTAGACGATGAAACGGAAATTGCAGATCTGGTGGAGGTCTATCTGCGGAATGAGGGCTATCAGGTGTACAAGTTTTACAATGCCGCCCAGGCCCTCGCCTGTGTGGAAAACGAGGAAACAGACCTTGCCATCCTGGACGTCATGCTGCCGGATATGGACGGCTTCGCTCTCTGCCGGAAGATCCGGGAAAAGTATCTCTTTCCCATCATCATGCTCACGGCAAAGATAGAGGACATGGACAAAATCACCGGGCTAACCCTGGGGGCGGACGATTATATCACAAAGCCTTTCAATCCCCTGGAGCTGATTGCCAGAGTAAAGACACAGCTGCGCCGGTACACGCGCTACAATGTGCCCGGGGCGGCGGCTGCCGGGCAGGAAATCGACATTCGCGGCCTCCATATTTCAAAAAGCAGCCACAAATGCAGCTTAAACGGCAAAGAGCTGAACCTGACACCCCTGGAATTCAACATTCTCTGGTATCTCTGTGAGCACCGCGGCAATGTGGTAGCCTCGGAAGAGCTGTTCGCCGCTGTCTGGGGTGAGGCGTATCTGGACAGCAACAACACCATTATGACCCATATTGCACGGCTCAGGGAGAAAATGCAGGAACCCGCAAGGAAGCCGAAATATGTCAAAACAGTCTGGGGGGTGGGTTATACCATTGAGTGACAAAAACGTATTCCGGGCGGGGCGCAGGCCGCAGAAACTACAGAAACCTTTGAGCGAATCCAGCAGACGGACGGCCACGCAGACCATCATGCAGTATGCCCTCTCCTTAACTCTCTTTCTGGCTATTTTCGGCGCCCTTATGCTTCTGTGCCTTCAGCTCTATGGTTACTATCGGTACCTTACAAACGATAGCTCCAGCGTCATTTTCTGGATTGCCCAGATTGTCCGGGAAACCCTGCCCTTCTGGATCATCCTCGTCTGCGCTGTTGGCTGGATCGTCATAACCCGGCGGTTCCTGTGCAGACCCCTGCGCTATCTGGATGAAATTGTCGCGGCGGCAGAACAGCTTGCGCTGCCTTCCGACACACCGATCCTCTTGTCTCCGGATTTACAGAATGTCCAGAATAATCTGAACCTGATACGGGAACAGGCCCTGCACAACGCCATTCTGGCAAAGGAAGCAGAGCAGCGCAAAAACGACCTGGTTGTCTATCTTGCCCATGACCTGAAGACACCTCTGACCAGCGTCATCGGTTATCTGACCCTGCTGCGGGACGAGCCCCAGCTATCCCCGGAATTCAGGTCCCGCTATACCAATATTGCCCTGGAAAAAGCCCTGCGGCTGGAAGACCTGATTAATGAATTTTTCGATATTACAAGATTCAACCTGACTGCTCTGACTCTGGAAAGGGAGACGGTGCATCTAAGCCGTATGCTGGAGCAGATTACCAGTGAATTCCTGCCCATTCTCGCGGAAAAGGATCTCCGCTGGCAGACCAGGCTCGAACCGAATATACAGCTTCTCTGTGATCCGGACAAAATGGAACGGGTATTTGACAATTTGATCCGCAACGCGGTGAATTACAGCTACCCGGGCACGGAAATCCTGCTGTCGCTGGAGGCTTTCCCCGCAGCTTCCTCAAATTGCAACGCAGAAGGCACCCTCGGGACGAGGGCTGCCGTCTCCGGGGAATCTGCCCGTCAGGTCGTTATCACCGTAAGTAACCACGGCAAAACCATTCCGCCGGACAAGCTGAACCGTATTTTCGAGCAGTTCTTCCGTCTGGATTCCTCCAGGGCTACCGCCACCGGCGGTGCAGGCCTGGGCCTGGCCATTTCCAGGGAAATCGTGGAACTTCACGGAGGCTCCATCTCCGCCGCCAGTGCAGACGAGTGCATTACCTTTACGGTGGTGTTACCCACGGACTAAAAAAATGTCCGAGACTGAAAAAATGTCCGTCAGAAATTTGTAAGATTTTCGACGGAAATTCTCATTGCCCGGGAAATAGAAGCGAAATATATAAAACATCCTGTTTTGATACACTCTTTGTATCGGACAGGATGTTTTTTGTCATCTGCAGATACAGAGAGCCGGGCCGATCTTATCCACTGTCAACAAGAAAGGAACTTTCTATGAACACTACTATGAACAACAAAAAACGAAATGTACTCATTTTCTTCGGCGGCTGTTCCTCCGAGTACAGTATCTCTCTTTCCTCCGCTTCCGGGGTAATCCTGAATCTGGACCAAGACCGCTATGAGCCTGTTACCGTAGGCATTACCAGGGAAGGAAGGTGGTATTACTATACCGGCTCCGCAGAGAAAATCCTCAATGACACCTGGCTGGATGAAAAATTCTGTACGCCCTGCGTCCTTTCTCCCAGCCGGGGAGACCGCTGCCTGTTCCTGCTGAAGGAAGCCGGAATGGAACGGGTTCCCGTAGACATTGCCCTTCCCGTGCTTCACGGCCGGAATGGTGAAGACGGCACGCTCCAGGGGCTGTTGGAGCTGGCAGACATTCCTCTGGCAGGCTGCGGTACTCTCTCCTCCGCCCTGTGCATGGACAAGGATCGTGCACACCGCCTTGTCAGCCTGACAGGAATCCGGGTGCCAGGATCTCTGGTTTTGAGCACACCGATACCTGCCGTTTCCGATCTCACCCGGGAGATCAGCTATCAGGGAATAAGCTATCCCCTCTATGTCAAACCCGTGAAAGCCGGTTCCTCCTACGGCGTTACTAAGGTAAACACACCCGACGAGCTGCAGGATGCCGTTTTATCGGCTTTCCAATATGATAATCTGGTACTTCTGGAAGAAAATATTGAGGGCTTTGAGGTAGGCTGCGCCGTGCTGGGCAGCTCCCGGCTGACAGTAGGTGAGGTCGATGAAATCCAGCTTGCCGGCGGATTCTTTGATTTCACGGAAAAGTATACCCTGAAGACCTCTTCCATCCACGTCCCCGCCAGAATCAGCCCGGAAAAGTCCGCAGAGATCAAGGAAACCGCCAAACGAATCTACCGTGCCCTGGGCTGCAGTGGGTTTGCCCGGGTGGACATGTTCCTGACCCCCGCCGGAGAAATCGTTTTTAACGAGGTCAACACCATCCCCGGCTTCACTGCCCACAGCCGTTATCCGGGTATGATGAAGGCCGCAGGATACACCTTTACCGAAATTCTCACCATGATCCTGGAGGACGCTCTATGCTTACACTGACAGATAAAAAGATACACCGGGGCAGTCTGATCCTGGTAAACGAACAATACGGCACCGGCAGTGAACCGGAGGATCTTCTGATGCCTGCCTGTGACCGGGTCCCGGAGGTGATGCTGCTCAGATGCGCCGCTGCCCTGCTGAATGAGCTTATGCAGGAAATTCACGGCTGGGACCACATTGTCCCCGTCAGCGGATACCGTCCCTTAGCAGAACAACAACAGATCTGGGACGACTCCCTCCTGGAAAACGGGGAATGTTTTACCCGGAAATATGTAGCCCTGCCCGGCCACAGCGAGCATCAGACCGGGCTTGCCATAGACCTGGCCCTGAAGCAGGAAAATATAGACTTTATACACCCGGATTTCCCATACAGCGGCATCTGTCAGACCTTTCGTGAAAAGGCGCCGAAGTACGGCTTTATCCTCCGCTATCCCGAGGGAAAAGAGAAAATTACCGGCATCGGCCACGAGCCCTGGCACTTCCGCTATGTAGGCACTCCCCATGCCCGGATTATGACAGACGAGGGCCTGACCCTGGAGGAGTATATGGATTTTATCAGGCAGTTTCCCTACGGCGGCAGACCGTATCTGACCAAAAGCGGATCCCGGAAGGTCCGTATCAGTTATCTTTCTGCCGCCCGGGAGACGGACGCCTCCGGAAACCTTCTCCGGACACTGGCCGGGCATACCCCCTGCACCGTCTCCGGCAACAATATCGACGGCTATATTATCACGGAATATCTCCGCCGCTTATGAGAATGCCGGTGCCCCCAACAACCCTCTCATCTTTGACAAATGCCGCGGAAACCCCGTTTCTCAGGAACATATACCGGGCCATGTTTCTGCGGCAAAATATTGACCATAAATGGAGATTTACAATGAAAACACAAAAGTACTACGGCCGGCTTGATCGTTTCCGGCTGGCTGCCGCCCTGCTTGTCATCGCCATCCATACCTCACCTCTGGCCTCCCTGAGTCAGGACGCGGATTTCTTTCTTACCAGAGTCCTGGCCCGGGTGGCAGTTCCTTTCTTTTTCATGGCCACAGGACAGTTTACCCTGGGTCCTCTCTTTTGTTCCGAGAGGGCCGTAACAGTCTGCCCCCCCCATTTACCGGCGGGCTCGGCCCAATATGTCCTGAAGCGCTGCCTTTTAAAGCTGTGCGCGCTCTATGGCATTTCTGTCCTGCTCTACCTGCCCTTGGGAATCTACGCAGGACATTATCGGGGAATTTCCTTTGCGGAGGTGTTAAAGATGGTACTGTTTGACGGCACCTTTTATCATCTCTGGTATTTTCCCGCCTGTATCCTGGGTGTGCTTCTGGTAAGCCTGTCCGGCCGCTTTTTCAGCCTTCCCACGGCAACTGCCCTTTCCGCCCTCCTCTACGTCACCGGCCTGCTGGGAGACAGTTATTTCGGGCTGGCAGATCAGGTGCCTTTTTTGCATACAGCATATCAGGGCATGTTTCGGATATTTTCATATACCAGAAACGGGATCTTTCTGGCGCCGTTGTTCCTGCTGCTTGGCGTATGGGCCGGGAAACTATATCCTGCAGGCGGATGCCCCGTATCAATTCTGCAGCAGGGAATGGCAAGGCAGCCGTCTGCTTTCACGGCAGGCATGATCCTTGCCCTTTCCTTCGCCGCCATGACGGCAGAAGCCTTTCTCCTTCATCACTTTGGCCTGCAGCGCCACGACAGCATGTACATCTTCCTGGTGCCTGCCGTATTTGCCCTGTATCTGCTGCTGTTGTCCCTGCCCAAAGTCCCTTCCCGTAAAGCCCTGCGCACTGCCGCCCTGTGGATTTACATCCTGCATCCCGCTTTCATTGTCCTGGTCCGGGGCGCGGCAAAGGTACTGCATCTGACTGCCCTGCTGGTGGAAAACAGCCTGCTGCATTATCTGGCTGTGGCATTATTGTCTGCGGCTGCAGGCTTCCTCCTGACCTGCCTGCAGGAAAGGCTTTTAAAATCGGGGGCCGTCAAAGCCGTCCTGAGCAGGCATGCAGCCACACACCCTGCATCCTCCGCCGCTCACCGGGCCTGGATCGAACTGGATCCGGATGCCCTGATATACAATGTACGTTATCTGCAGTCCCTTCTTCCTGAAGGATGCCGGATGATGCCGGCGGTAAAGGCAAATGCCTACGGCCACGGCGCAATTCCCATAGCAGAAGAGTTAAACCGGCTGGAAATCCGTTCCTTCTGCGTCGCCTGTGCCTCGGAAGGGATCGAACTGCGAAAGGCAGGAATCAAAGGAGAAATCCTGATCTTAGGCTACACTCCGCCGGAGCAGCTCCCTCTGCTGCAGAAATACCGTCTCTCACAGACCATAGTAGACTACGCCTATGCGGAAATTCTGGGACAGAGCCGCCTCCGGCTCCATGTACACATTGCCGTTGACACCGGAATGCACCGCGTGGGAATCCGGTGTGAAGATATGGAACAGATTGCCGCCGTATATGGGTTCCGCAATCTTACGGTGGACGGCATTTATACCCACTTGTCAGCCTGCGACTCCGGCTCTTCGGAAAGCCGTGCCTTTACGGAATCCCAGATCGCTGCCTTTTATCAGGTAACGGAGGCACTGAAAGCAGAGGGCTGCCCCTGCAGGGGAGCGCATCTGCTTTCCAGCTACGGCATCTTAAACTATCCTGAGGCGGCCGAAGATTATGTGCGCCCGGGCATTGCCCTTTACGGACTGTTAAGCAGTGACGAAGACTCCCTCCTCTCCCCCCTCCGCCCCGTGCTGTCCCTGAAGGCCCGGGTAGTCTCCGTACGTACCCTGCATGAGGGGGAATCCGCCGGATATGGACTTGCCTTTACTGCAAAGTGTGATATGAAGCTTGCGGTTCTCTCCATCGGCTATGCCGACGGACTGCCCCGGGCCCTCTCCTGCGGTAACGGCCGTGTCCTCATCCACGGATACAGCGTCCCCATCCTGGGCCGCATCTGCATGGATCAGACCCTGGTGGACGTGAGTGCGGTTCCGGATGGAGAAATCACCCAGGGAGACACTGCCGTACTCATCGGACGCTCCGGCACACAGGAAATTACCGCCGGAGAGCTTGCCGATTGCTGTGGGACCATCACTAACGAGATTTTAAGCCGGCTGGGAACACGGCTGGAACGGTTTTTTTTATAAAACCAATCGACATAAGTTCCGTATTTCCGCCGGCAGCATACTCCTTCTCCATGTCTCTCTGTTTGACCTCCCTCATATGGAACACGTTTGTAAAAAGGTAAAGGTAACATTTTATTTTAAATCCTTAAATCTTGACATTTCAAGGGAAATCTGTATAATAAAATCAGTAACAATTACTGATTTCAGAAAGAGAGGGAACAGTGGCTACTCTGAAACACAGCAGGCAGCGGGATCTGATTAAGGAGTTTCTGATGTCCAGGAAGGATCATCCCACTGCAGATGCAGTATATATGAATGTGCGCCAGCAGGATCCGAATATCAGCCTGGGAACCGTGTACCGCAATCTGACTCTTCTGGCGGAAATCGGAGAAATACAGCGGCTGCGGGTAGGCGACGGGGTAGATCATTTTGACGCCGACACATCTCCCCATTACCATTTTGTCTGTTCGGAATGCGGCTGTGTCATGGATCTGAAAATGGACAGCATTGAAGGAATCACAGAGATTGCAGGTGCTAATTTTGACGGATATATTGCCGGACATATCACCTATTTTTACGGTGTCTGTGGAGACTGCGCAAGGGTGAAGGCTTCGCAAAACGCCTGAACGGCACTTGAATTGCAGGACAGCCTTTAAAAATATGAGCATGTCAAATACCCCGCCGCAGCAGCCTGTCAGGCGGATCTGTCCGTCATGGCTGCTGCCAACGGGGATAAAATAAAAAGGAGAGAAAAATTATGAAGTATGTATGTCAGGTATGCGGTTATGTTCACGAAGGAGATCAGCCCCCCGCCGAGTGCCCCATCTGCCACGCACCCGCTGAAAAGTTTACCGCTCAGAACGGGGAAAAGACCTGGGCTGCCGAGCATGTTGTAGGGGTGGCACAGGGCGTTCGCGAGGATATTATCAAGGATCTCCGCGACAATTTCAACGGAGAATGCTCCGAGGTAGGTATGTATCTTGCAATGGCAAGGGTTGCTTTCAGAGAGGGCTATCCCGAAGTGGGCATGTACTATGAGAAGGCTGCTTATGAGGAAGCTGAGCACGCTGCCAAATTTGCAGAGCTGCTGGGCGAGGTGGTTACCGACTCCACCAAGAAGAACCTGCAGATGCGTGTGGATGCCGAGAACGGCGCTACCGCAGGCAAGACCGATCTGGCTAAGAGGGCAAAGGAGCTGGGCCTGGATGCAATCCATGACACCGTTCATGAGATGGCCAGGGACGAGGCTAGACACGGCAAGGCATTTGAAGGTCTGCTGAACAGATACTTTGGGTAATCCATACAAGGATTTTGAAGTATGAGGGGACAGGTTTTCGGCCTGTCCTCTTTCTTCTGATGATACGGCATACCTCTCAGCCCTCGTCTTTATAGAGCGCATAATAATCAGAATCTGCATTATCCATCATTTGGCCAAACCATCTTTTTGCATCATCCAGCGCTTTATTATAAATGATCGGCGCCAGCTTCTGCTCAAACAGCTCCACCAGCTGCATCTGCTGGATCATTCCGATTTCCTCTCCCCGCACATCAAGATAAAATGCCTTGATTTCGTCATTCAGTTTTTCTTTCTGCTGATCTGATAATTTGATCTGTGACAGACTGTCTCTCTTTTTCATATTTATATCCTCCGGCGCGTATACCAATCAATATTTCAAATCACTTTGTTCCTTATTGTTACGATAAAGCAGCCTCTTCTATATATTCCTTCAGGTTACGCTCGTTTTCTATATCCATGTCGAACATGGCTAACGCATCTCTCCGCCCAACTCCTTCAGCTCTGCCAGCAGCTCCAGATCCGACTGCTGAATCCTGATGTTGGCAGTCAAAGGTTCCTCGCCGGGCCTGGTGACAGTGACCTCCATCACCGTTCCTTCCTCCAGGGGCCTGGACATAATCGCTTTCACAAAAGCCATGAACTTCGGATGATTCCGCTCAAACTGCGCCTTCGCGCTCATCAGCTTTAATATAGATGTGGGATTCATAACTTTACTCCTTTTTTCGGCTCACTGCTATGCCATTCTTAAAACAGCCTTTGTGTTACATTATAGCTGATTTTTACCGGAAAGAAAATAATCACTTTTTACATCCTTGCCAATCCTCCCTTCCTATGATATGATTTATGGCAGAAACAACACAATATGACCAGAATCCGGGGGGATAAATATGGGATTTTTAGATAAGCTGTTTCATGATAAGACCCGCAGGGCTATATCCCATGCGGTAAACAGCGCGGTAGACAACGTAATAAACACCGTAAAAGACGGCATAAAGGATAATTTTTCCACGGAAACGGCGGAGACTGCCCCCAATATAAACGTAAGCATCCATGGCAGCACCCCTGTCAAACGCGGCCGGGAAGACGAAACCGGGGACAATGCCCACTGTGAGGGCGATGAAAACACAGTACGCCGACGGATTGAAAAGATTGCCGCCGAGGATTGGCCGGGCTATGAGCTGCGGCAGAATATCCCCGCCGCCGAATTTGGCGCCGGCCCCAAGAGCCGGAGTTTCGATTACGGCCTTTATCTGGACGGGCAGCCCAAAGTCATGATTATGATATTAAAGCAGTATCAGCACCGTAATGACTGTGTAAACCGCGCCCATAATGCCTGTGAAAAGAGCGGCGTCGGATCTTTTCACCTGTTGATGCACATGCCAAACCGCAGGACTTACATTGCGGAGCGCATAAAAGCATCCATGCCCTCATAGGGTAGGGACTTCATTGGCGTGCAGTATAATATTGTGAAAAAAGAAAGAGAAATGCAGCATTTGCTGCGCCCGCGAAGGACGAAGCGCATTCCGTTACGGCACCTTATGTACCACGCTTTACGGGCAGCGGGAATCCGTTCAGTCCGGTATGAATCAACACGGTTTGATTCATTCAAATCCTTTTCTCTTTCTTTTTTTTATGCCGCGAGGCTCAAATACCCCGTCAGCCTGCTGCAGGGTATTTGACTGCCCGACGGTATCCACCTGAGGAAATAACCATGGATATGCAAGGTATTCTAAGCGAAGCTTCCAATCCGGAAAGCTGGCAGCGCTTCTATGAGCATAAGCTCCGTAATCGGCACTTAAATGCCGCAGAGGACGAAGCTCTCCGCGATTTTATGGCCAGAAAGGCCTTTCTTCCCCTGTGTGCCCTGTGGGAACAGGGCTGTTTCCCTGCCACCCTGCCTGCAAAGATCAGTATAAACAAGGGCGGAACCTGCAAAAAACGCATTGTTTATTCCTTTGGCGGGGACGAGGGAATTTTCCTGAAGTACATTGCCTGGCAGCTATATCGGTTTGATGATGCCTTCTGCGGGAACTGCTATGCCTTTCGCCGCTCCCTGGGAGCAAAGGATGCCATAGCGCGGATCCGTCGGAATCCCCATGTCAGGGAGCAGTACTGTCTGAAGGCAGATATTAGTAATTACTTTAACTCTATTGATGTGGAAAAGCTTCTGGAAAAGCTGGCATTTATCAGCGAAAGAGATGCCTCCCTGTACAGGCTTTTTGCCCGCATTCTGCGGGAAGACAGGGTATTGGAGAACGGGCAGATTATCAGAGAATCTCACGGCGCCATGGCGGGAATTCCCCTTGCGCCTTTTTTTGCTAACGTTTATCTGAAAGACACGGACCGATATTTCCTTGACCATGGGGTTTCTTATTTTCGTTATTCCGACGATATTCTGCTCTTTGCAGACAGTCCGGAGGAGCTGGCACGGTATCAGAATATCCTGTATTCCCGGCTCCAGGCTCTGGGTCTTGCGCTGAACTCCGACAAGGTACACATTTCTGCCCCCGGGGAACCCTGGGACTTTCTGGGCTTCTGTTACCGGAACGGCAGGTTCGACCTGTCTGCCAATACCCTGCGCAAAACGAAGGCAAAAATAAAGCGCAAGGCGGAAGCCCTGCGCCGCTGGCAGAGAAAGAAGGGCCTTGCCCCGGAGAAGGCGGCCATCGGCCTCATCCACGCCATGAACCGGAAATTCTACGGCTCCGGCCGCGATGAAGACGAATTTACCTGGAACCGCTGGTTCTTTCCCTGTCTTACGGTAGATACCGGCCTGAAAGAGCTGGACCGCTATTTCCTGGAGTATATCCGCTATGCCGCCACCGGCAGGCATTACAAGGGCGGCTACCGTATCCGCTACCGGACAATCAGGGAATGGGGCTACCGGAGCCTTGTCCACGCTTATTACGAAAGCCGCAGAGATGACTCCGGGGTTTAAGCAGCACCGCCTCTTAACTCATTGCCCGCGGGAATCAGCCGTATACCACATTTCTTTCCTCCCCCCGGAGAAATGCGGCAATATTTTCATGAGCCTCCCACACGCACCGGGTCCTGGCTTCCACACTGGCCCAGGCCAGATGGGGCGTGATGATTAACCGATTGCTGTCCTGCAGCCTGCTTAAGGGGTTAGACACCTCCAGGGGCTCACTCTCCACCACGTCCAGCCCCGCTGCCTGGATTTCTCCCTGAATCAGGGCTTCATACAGGGCGGCATTATCCACCACCTTCCCCCGGGCCACATTGAGAAGAATTGCCGTCTTTTTCATTTTCCTCAAAGCCGCTCCGTCGATCAGCCTTTCCGTCAGACTGCTCAGCGGACAATGTAACGAAAGGAAATCACTCTCCGCCAGGAGGGTATCAAAATCTACCCGGGAGTATTCCTTACAGGTGCTCTTTCCCGTCACGGAGTAAAATATTACCCTGCATCCAAATGCCTCTGCAATCCCGGCCACCTGCCTTCCGATATTGCCCATTCCCACAATGCCCCACACCTTTCCTGCCAGCTCACGAAAAGGAAGGTCAAAATTAGAAAAGCGGTCCTGGGCGCTGTATTGCCCGGATTTTACATAGGTGTCATAATGAGGCAGCTTCTCGCTCAAAGCCAGCGCCAGGCAAAAGGTATGCTGGGCAACCATGGCCGTACAGTAATCCCGCACATTTGTCACTTTAATTCCTCTGGCCCTGCAATATTCCAGGTCACAATTGTCATAGCCGGTGGCAAATTCACAGATCAGCCTCACATCGTGCGCATCTTTTAAAGTCTCCGCATTCAGGGGCGATTTATTGGCAATCACAATATCCGCATCCTTTACCCGCTCTCTGACCTCCTCCGGCGTCACCGTATTGGGATACTCCGTCACCTGTCCAAACTCCCGGATACAGTCCACGGATACATCCGCTCCCACACTGTTCCGCTCCAAAATTACGATCTTCATTCCCTGCTCCTTCCACGGTCTTTCTCACATTCGTCAAACAGGAACTATATGCCCGCGTTATTCCGCCGCACGCTTCCGAAAGGTGTCCTCTGCACCCTCTTAACGACTGGGGGAAGCTTTTCGCTTTTCATACTGATATAAAACAACCGCCAGAAGCACCACCACTGCAACCAGAATCACCTCCGTCAGAATGACGGAAATCTTCGTTGACAGAACCACGATTCCCGCATCGAGGACGGCGTGCAGAAAGACAGACAGCACATAAAATCCCATTTTATGATTTCTCACCGCCAGATATACCAGATAAGACAGGACTACATGAAGCAGCATGGCGCCAATACGCTCCACCCCGGCCATATAATAATGATAACTGGCAGTATTGCCCAGAACACCCAGCTGCGCCATTACCGTCTGCTGCGTTTCTGCGTCATAGGCAGAGAGCAGTGAGGTGAGCGAGCCGCTGTTAATCAGAAGAGAATAAATCAGATTATTAACATAGGTCAGCCCCACAATCAGGATCGCCTCCGTACCGCCATGGCCGATACCGTAGAGAATGGCATTTTCCCGGTTCAAGTGATCCCGGATGCAGAATTTCATGGCGAGGAAACGTCCTGTCTCCTCGAACAGGCCTGCGGCCAGACCTCCGTAAACGGCATACAAAATAATGTTATCCTTCAATAATGTCCCCGTGACGCTGAAAACGACAGTATGCAGGATTCGCTCCAGCACCAGGGCAAACAATATAAAGCTGGCGGCGCCGATAAAGAAGCTGCGGATTTTGACCTTGCCCTTCCATTTTAAAACCATAATAATATAGGCCGCAATGGGCACAATTACCGATATAATCAGTGTAAATATCATTCCGCCTATACTTGCAGAAGAAACAGGTGTCATGGACTGACCCTCCTTTCAAAATCATCGTACCTGCGGCACCGGATGAAATCCGGACACCTTGACAAGCCGCACAATACATAGTAGAGTTACTGTATTATCTGAAAACGGGAGAACTCATATGACAAACAGGATAAAAAAGCTGTACGATAAATACAGGGAAATATTGATTTATCTTATTGTGGGAGTGATCACTACCATCATTTCCTGGGGAGCGGCATACCTGGGGAAGCTGGTGCTGAATACGGACATCTCCTGGCAGAATACGCTGAACAATACATTCAGCTGGCTGGTAGGCGTGCTGGCAGCGTATCCCATGAACCGCAGATGGGTATTCAAAAGCACAAACGACAAGATCATAAAAGAGTTTCTTGGTTTTGCAGCTTCCCGTGTGTCCACCCTGATTATGGATGTTGTCATTATGTGGCTGACGGTAAACGTTATCCACATGAATTACTGGATTGCAAAAATATTTATTTCCTCGGTCATCGTCACCATAGCCAACTATGTATTCAGTAAGCTTCTGATCTTCAAAAAGCACTGAAGAACGGCATTATGTGCCACTATATGTGCAGCACTATATGTGCTTTACCAGCTCCTTCACCAGGGCAGCGGAATGTCTGGCCGCTGCCTTCTCAAAGGCAGGATAATCCATTTCCGCACTGTTGTCCGCCTTGTCGGAAATAGCCCGGATGATGACAAAGGGAACATGGTTCAGGTATGCACCGTGGGCA
Organism: uncultured Acetatifactor sp.; assembly: GCA_910577035.1. Lineage (GTDB taxonomy): Bacteria > Bacillota > Clostridia > Lachnospirales > Lachnospiraceae > Acetatifactor. The sequence goes on along the minus strand of CAJTKW010000018.1, from coordinate 27,993 downwards.
ATGGAAGCTCCCTCCATCTCGGCGCAGTCCCCCTGAAATTCACGGATCAGTCTCTCCTTGACATCATTGCCGGAGATAAACTGGT
>CAJTKW010000018.1:0-27895 GCA_910577035.1 uncultured Acetatifactor sp. | reverse complement strand
GCTGACCACGCGGCCCAAAATGGCGTGAATATCCGGATTGACCTTTTCACAGGCCTCCTTTGCCAGCTGCATCAGCCGTTCGTCAGCGGGAAATTCCCGGCGTCCCATCTGTGGAACCTCTCCCGGTTGATACCCGAAAATGGTAACGTCCATATCGTGGTGCAGGGCATCCCTGGAAATCAGAATATCACCGATGTCCAGCCTGGCATTCAGGGAACCGGCCACACCGGTATTGATAATGTGTGTTACTTCAAACATATCTGCCAGAATCTGGGTACACAAAGCGGCGTTCACCTTGCCGATCCCGCTCCTGACCACCACCACGGACGCACCGCTCAATGTGCCCTCAAAGAATTCCATATCCGCCTTTTTTACAATTCCGGATACGGCCATATCCGCTTTCAGTTCCTCGACCTCCAGTTCCATGGCGCCGATGATTCCGATCTTGCTCATTCGTATTACTCCTTTATCTTAATTTTTGCGATACCGTAACGTTTCCTTGCTATGCCATACGTTATTCGGGATAAACCAGCCGGTCCTCTCCGATATGGTACAGAACGTTATCCAGATATTTTCCTGCCAGGAAATTTGCCATTCCCAGATTCATATCCAGATAATTCCCGCAGTCCTGCGGCGATGCACCGGGCACCTCGTCCCTGTAATCCCGGATAAACTCATACATTTCCACCATCAGGTCCACAATATCCCGGGAAGTATAATCCCCTGCCAGCAGCAGATAAAATCCCGTACGGCAGCCCATGGGGCCGAAGTAAATGGTTTTTGCCCCGTACTCGGCATGATTCCTTAAGAAAGTAGCTCCCAGGTGTTCAATCGTATGTACCTCTGCAGTATTCATGACAGGCTCCTCATTGGGGCTGGTCATTCGCAGGTCAAAGGTGGTAATGGTCTCCTTCCCCACCCTGTCCTTGCGGGACACATAAATACCGGGCTGCAGTTTGATATGGTCGATGGTAAAGCTTGTAATCTTCTCCATATAGATTCCCCCTTTGCATCTTCATATTATTGGAGTTCAGTTAGAGTATACATCAAAAGCCCCGGAAAAGAAAGTATTTTACGTTCTCCTGCTCTCGAAATACGGGAAACGCTCCAACGCCGTAAAAATATCCTCAAAGTCCTCCCTGGGGGCCGCTTCGATATATTTCTCCAGGATCTCATTTTCCCGATCCTTATACTTTCCGTAAAAGAGGTCAAACAAATTGTGTCCCCGCAGATAAATACGTATCTCTTCCATGTGCCGGCGGATGTCCTCCACCGTATCCAGATCATGGCCCAGCACCTCCGTCAGATGACGGCCGCTTTTCATATGATGCAGATACTCTTTCCACTTCTCCAGGAATATTTCGTAAAAAGCCTCCTCAGACTCCACAATACCCAGCTTCGCCATCACCGCCGGATTCAGGAAATAATTTTCAAAGGAATAATATTTCAGAATCAGCACATTCTCCGGCCGGACCCGGGGCAGCTTATCCATGTCCTCCAGATTGCGCTCCTCGTAATAACGGCAGAGCTGCTTCCCCAGAACGGCCGGATCCTGGCCGTCGCTGTCCCGGACCATAAGAAACTGATCCCGCAGATAGATTTGATTCATATATTTCAGATTGGCATAGGTCTTGATATTGGTGCAGCTGTTGGTGGTGATAATGGCAATACGGGACAGATTACCCTCCCTGTCGGTCGTCTCCGCATAATACTTCCTCAACAGAAGGGGCAGACGGGACTTATCCTGCTTCCCCTCCACAATGAAGACAAAATTCACATTCATCAGGTCTCCTGCCGTATACCCCAGATCATCCAGGATCGCACTGATGTCCGTCTTTTTCCGCACATCGCTGGAGCCATCCTCCTGCAGGATGACCTGACGGATCTGCCTGCTGTTAAAATTTGGCAGCAGGTTGGGCGAGTGGGTGGTAAAAATCACCTGGTTCTTAGCCGACAGACGGTAAAGAATGGTCCCGCACACCTTCTGCAGGCTGGGGTGCAGAAAAATCTCCGGATCCTCAATCATAATAATACTGGACAGATTCTCCTCAACCTGGGTATACGCTTCCAGAAGTGAAAACAAATAGATGGAACGCATTCCCTTGCCCATATGCGAAACCGGACGCGGCACATTCTGGGCAGGGTGCCTGATCTGCGTCGTAACCTCCAGGATTTTCTCCACATCCCGGTTCATGGTATAAAGAATGCTCTCCCGCCCCCCGTTTTTATGAAAGCAGTCATTTACCATCCGGGCAAAGGTGTCCAGATTCAACTGATACAGTTTATAGTCCAGAAGCTTGGAGGTTTCGAAGACATCCAGTTCCCCGGGGCTTTTCTGTTCTATCAGGCCGATACAGCTGAAACAATAGCTGCATTCCCTGGCCTGGTTGAACATGCAGCAGCCGGCACGCATACGCTTCAGGATCTCGTCCTCCTGCAGAAGCAGCAGGTCACTCTGCAGCTGCTCCACCCGCCGTTCCGTGTCCACATGGTAAATCCTGGGAAATACCTCCTGTATGAAGGGATTATTCTTATTGACTCCATCCATATAACGAATCTGGCCGTTCCTGTTAGCCGTCATCGTAAAGGTAAGGGCGCCGTCGGAAAAGGAGGGCAGCTTTTTCACGAAATCCTGCATCCACGCTTCCTTCCTTCGGTATTGGCTGACCACCCCCCTGCGGCGAAGCTGTTCCAGATCCTCTTCCGTAAAAGAAAGCCTCACGCGAATCCTGATTTTCGCACCGGCCTCTCCGAAATCCTCCGGCTGAATCCGATACTCTCCGCCCACCGCCCGGATTGCATCCAGGACGGTGGTCTTGCCGGTATTGTTCTGCCCCACCAGAATCAGGGCATTCTCTATATCGGGAAGATACATATCATGTATGGACTTAAAATTCTGAATACGCAGCTCTGAAATCTTCATAGACGGCTCCTGTCACCTGCGGCTGTATTTTGGGTTTACCGGTACCTTTATTATAGTATCCGCCGTCAAAAACCGCAACGTGAAAAAATCCGTACCGCCCTGCGCCTCAGCCCGTCAGAAATTCCTTCAGCAGCATTTCCAGCTCTTCCTCCGTAACCGTCGCTTCCCGGGCGGCCCCCACAGTGGTTTGCTGTGACGCCTCCCTGGCTCCCTGGGCCATGCGCCGTGCCTCCTGGTCTGCCTCCTGGGATACTTCCGCCGATGCACGGGATGCCGCTTCCTGCGTATTCCGGAGGGCAGCTTCTTCCTCCCGGTGTGCATCCGATATGCCTGCCGACACACGCTGCGCCGCTATTACGGAAGTCTTGCTTTCCTTTCCCGACACTTGCCGCCCGCCCACAGGCATCAGCTCCACCGTCTTTCTGCTCTTTTTCCGGCTGCCCCTGTCACTGCCCTGCTCTTCTATTCCACCCGGCTTTTCCTGGAACGCCGCATCACCGTACAGCATTTCTATATCCCGCCTGGTCACGTTCATTCTGGAGGCCAGGTGGTTTTCCAGGTAATCCACCAGATTGATTTTTAACATTCTCCTTTTTCCCTTAATGTCCACCACCGTAGATACGGAAAAGTACAGATACAACCCCAGGAAACTGACTATGTAAAAGGGAAGGATTGCCCCCAGTGTACGCCCCGCCAGAATGCTTCGGCAAATGCCGACTCCCGCCGACACCACAGACAGAAGCATCATCTGCCCCGAGAGATGATAAAGTAAATCAAAGGAAAACGGGCCCAGCGACAGCCGGTTAATAAACTTGTCCACAAAAACGGGAATATTGTGGATCCCGTTATTGAGCTCAAAACAGTTTGAAAATTTCATTTTACACTGCTTTAACAGCTTGTTATTGGTAATGGCCATGTTATCCGCTTCTTTTATCATATGACGATAAAACATTCCCAGCGACAGCTTGAGAATAATACTGAGAACAAGACAGGTGAACATACATGCCGTTACTATTTTCTGCTCCACAAAAACACTAATCATAACACACCTCTTCTCTGCAAAACATCTCCCCAAAAGCAAACAGGCCGGATTCGCGTTTTCACGAATTCGGCTTTTGTACTCCTATATTATAAAATATGTCTGTCTTTTTTTACAGATTTTTCCGTCGACATGTTTCGCGATTTTATGGATACGATTGTAAGTTTCCATAATCTGAATTCTGTAATTGCCACGCCGTTCCAAATCTGCTATACTTTAACTAATTTTATAAGGAGGCGAAAGCACTATGAAATACAAAACATCAGGAACCTGTTCCCAGGAGATCAATATCGAGATAAAGGACGGTCTTATTGACTCCGTCCAATTTGTGGGCGGCTGCAACGGTAACCTGAAGGGCATCTGCGCACTGGTTAAGGGTATGAAACCGGAAGACGCCATTTCCAGGCTGAAAGGAATCAAATGCGGCATGAAGCCTACCTCCTGCCCCGACCAGCTGGCAAAAGCACTGGAGAGCATGATATGAAGAAAATCGTATTGACAGGCGGGGGAACTGCGGGGCACGTCACCCCCAATATTGCACTGCTCCCCGCACTGAAGAAGGCCGGATACGAAATCACGTACATGGGTTCCTATGACGGAATCGAGAAAAAGCTGATCGGTGACTTTGACATTCCGTATGTAGGGATTTCTACCGGAAAATTCCGCCGTTATCTCGACCTGAAAAATTTTACGGATCCCTTCCGGGTGATAAAGGGATTTTCCGAAGCGAAAAAGTTTTTAAAAGAATACATGCCGAATATCGTTTTTTCCAAAGGGGGGTTTGTCAGCGTCCCGGTGGTTCGTGCCGCTGACTATCTGAAAATCCCCTGCATCATACACGAATCGGATATGACGCCGGGGCTTGCCAATAAGCTCTGTATCTCTTCGGCCAGAAAAGTATGCTGTAATTTCCCCGAGACCTTAAAGCTTCTGCCTGCGGAAAAAGCAGTTCTCACCGGTTCGCCCATCCGCTCCGAGCTGACCCAGGGAAACAGGCTTGCCGGGCTGGACATGTGCGGTTTTTCTGCCAATAAGCCTGTCATAATGGTAATCGGCGGAAGCCTGGGAGCTGCAAGTGTGAATAAGGCCGTGCGGGATGCCCTTCCCAAGCTTCTGGAAGATTACCAGGTAGTCCATCTCTGCGGAAAGGATAAGGTGGATAACCTGCTCCTGAATACTCCCGGGTACAAACAATTCGAATACATTAAGGCAGAGCTGAAAGATCTGTTTGCCATGGCGGATCTCGTCATCTCCCGGGCGGGAGCTAATTCCATCTGTGAACTTCTTGCCCTGAAAAAGCCCAACATACTGATCCCCCTGCCGGCGGCAAGCAGCCGGGGCGATCAATTGTTAAATGCCCGCTCCTTTGAAGCACAGGGCTTTTCCATCGTAATCGATGAAGACGACCTGGCTCCGGAGCTGCTGGTGGATAAGGTTCATGAATTGTATTTTAACCGCCAGAATTACCACGATGCCATGGCCGACAGCGGCCAAATGGATTCCATCAGCACGATTATGGGGCTGATTGAGGAAAACAGTTAGAAACACCTGCAGATTATAACCAAAAGCTCCTGCGGTTTCGGGAAACGTCTTCATCCGTGTTTCCCTGAAATTGCAGGAGCTCCTTCATTTGCATCTGAATAAGTGGAATTGTGTCGATATTGTACGACGAAAAACCTGCAATCCGCCTTATTTCTCGCCGATCAATGCAGCCTGCCCGGATTTTATCTCCATCAAGCCGTTCTCCGTGTTTACCCAGACGCTGAAAGCAGTAGGATTATACATGGTCAGGCCGTCCGCAGAGAATTCCTGCTGCCGGACCGCGTTGACATAGCTGTATATTTCCATGTTGGAAGCATACCATATATCGTCCTTGCCTGCCATCTTGTCCACAAACGCCTCTATGACGCTCCAGTCTCCGGAACGTCCGAACTCAAAGCTATGCCCCCAGACATACATCAGCGGAAGCTCATAAAAGTCCGGTATATTCAGGAAATTATCCCCCAGCTCCAGCAGGCGGTCGCTGTGGTGGCAGGTAGGATGCCACTGCATAAAGTCAGCCGGCAGGAAAAAGCCATGACTGCTGTTCACTGTTCTGGAATATTTGATACCTGCATTCTTCGCCGTCTCGATCACTTCCGGGCTGTATATGCCGAACGCATAAGACATACCCTGCACCAGCTCTCCCGTCAGCTTTTCCAGGCTTTTACGATCCTCCTGGATCTCCAGAAGCATCTGCTGTGCCGTGATGGTGGTGGGACTGCGGTGCTGTACGCCATGGCAGGCAATCTCATGGCCCTGATAAACCTCCTTTAATTCGCCCTCACTCACAAAAAAGCTTCCCTTGTCACCAGATTCCAGACTGCCGGAATTCAAGTGGAAGGTTCCTTTCATTCCGTGGGTCCTCAACAGCTCCGCCAGTCTCCTGTCATAAATCTGACCGTCGTCATAGCTGAAGGTCAATGCCTTACGTAATCCTCTCGGATATACAAATCTCATAGTCCGCCTCCTTCTCCGTTTGATAATTGTTCTGTTATATCATAGCACAAGTAGGCAAAAACAGGAATATAGTAAATGGAAATTGAATATATATAGGAGCTCCGTCATGCAGTTTTTTCCTTCCCTCCTGTTTGGAATATCCGCCAGCCTGGACGCCCTGCTGGTAGGCATCAGCTACGGTCTCCGGGGAGTGCGCATCAAATCGCTGCAGAATCTTTTCATCAGCCTTGTTTCCCTGCTTGGAACCTGTCTCTCCGTATGCCTGGGAAGCCGTCTGCTGCTCATTCTGCCTGCATCTCTGGCAGACCGTACCGGCAGTATCATCCTGATGCTCCTGGGAACTTATTATATTGCAAAATGGACCTTCGGCGTCCTCACATGCCGAAAGGCACATCCTGCAGAAATCCCGCACTCTGCGGATGTAAACCAGTCCGTGAATACAGAAATAACATCCGCGGAAAAGCCCCCGCTGATTCTGACTGCGGCCGAAACCCTGGTCCTGAGCCTGACCCTCTCCGTAAACAATATCGGCATCGGCTTAAGTGCCAGCATGGCCGGCCTCTTTCTTCTTCCTGCAGCCGTGATGACCTTTCTCTGCTCTGCCCTCTTCCTTTTCAGCGGAAACCGGCTGGGCCAAAGCCGTCTTCTGCGCCTGATCGGATATGCCGCCGACCCGCTCTCCGGTCTTCTGCTGATCGGCCTGGGCATAATTCAGCTCATATTTTAAAGAAGCCGAAAATTACCGTCGCTGAATAGCAATGGTATTCCGGGGCAGAATAAGCAAAAACAAACCATAAGCGAGGGCATGATGAACTTATCCACAAGGCTTGACGAAAATATACAGTACCTCCGGCAGGCTCTGCCGCTGGAACGCAGCTTTGACCTTATAACCAGAAACCTTCTGCTGGGCAGCACAACGGGTTTTGCAGGACAGAGCTGCTGCAGCGGATCTTCTCCGACCTGCAGAATCCCCTGTACATGACGGATGAAGCGGTACAGGATATTGAACGCTATGTCAGTGCGCGCCTGGGCTATGCCCAGGTCTCACTGACCGATTCCTGGGAAGCCGTTCTCTCCGCCGTACTCAGCGGTCCGGCTGTCCTGGTCATTGACGGCTTCGACCGGGCTGTCCTCATTGACACCCGGAGCTACCCCGCGAGAAGCATTGCCGAACCGGACCTGGAAAAGGTAACCCGGGGATCCCGGGACGGCTTTGTGGAAACCCTGCTGTTCAATGCCAACTTGATTCGAAGAAGGATCCGCTCCACCGGGCTGTGCTTCGCCATGCACAGCGTAGGCACGGAAAGTAAGACGGATGTGGCCCTGGCCTACCTGGAAGGCTCCGTAAACAAAGAGCTGCTAAAAAAGCTGTCCGATACCCTCGACAGCCTTCATGTGTCTTCTTTAACCATGGGAACGAAAAGCCTGGAGGAGCTGCTGCTTCCCAAGCGCTGGTGGAATCCTCTTCCTGCCTTCCAGATTACGGAGCGCCCTGACGTTGCCTGCAGTTACCTGGCGGAAGGCCATATTCTGGTGCTGGTGGACAATTCTCCTGTGGTGCTGGTGCTCCCCTGCACGATTTTTCAGTTTACCCAGAACCCTGAGGATTATTACAGCAGCCCCTCCGTAGGCACCTACTTCCGGCTGGTACGCTTCCTCTGTATTCCCGTGTGTCTGCTGCTCCTGCCCGTTTTCCTGCTGCTGACCACCTGCTACCCGGAGGAATCTGCCCGGCTGGGCCTTTCCGCCACCTCCGGCTTAAGCGGCCCACGGCTGTTCTTTTATGTCCTGGCGGTAGAATTTATTCTGGATCTCTTTAAATATTCTTCGGCCTTAAGCTCCGGAAAGTTTTCCGGCTCTTTGTCCATGATCGGTGGGCTGATTATCGGAGACATTGCCGTCAGCCTGAACTGGGTTTCGGTGGAAGCCCTGTTCTATGGCGCCATAACACTGCTGGCCACTCTGTCCATTTCCGGTACGGAATTCAGCGATGCCCTCCGGCTTTATCGCATTTTCCTGATCGTCGCTACCGGCATCTGGGGCCTGCCCGGCTTTCTGATCAGCCTGGGCGCCGTGCTGCTCTCCATTGCCACAACGCCCACCTTTGGCGGCTTCAGCTACTTTTGGCCGCTCTTTCCTTTTAACGGAAAAGCCCTTTCCCGGCTGTTGTTCCGCAGTCCCACGCCAAAAGCGCAGCCCATTAAGCCCTGGGGGCGGGGCAGGGTGAAGAAGTCATGACAGCGTAATCCGCCATCTTTCGTTAAAATTATTGGTTTTCACCATTTGTCCGTAACATTTAAAAAAGTCTGCCACTATCATTACCAGGATTACCGTCACAATAATGCGGACTGCTCTTCCGTCCAGCCCATTTATCTTGCTCATGAGAAACGGAAATATCTTATCCATAAAAAAGGTAACCATGGCAGCAAATCCCACGCTGGTGGGCACCGATGTATATTTCGTAATATGCAGGGGAATGGGAGAATAATTCCAGTATTCAATATGGCAGAACTCCTCCGTTACCATTCCCAGAATGATCTCGCCAATGCTGATGCAGAGCATGACACAGACAAAATAGAGGAGATATTTCGCCATACGGGATGCTTTCACCGGAAACCTGTTCAGGAACCTCATATCAGAAGGTACTCCGAACAAGATATAGATCGCCAGCACTGCCAGGCCATATCCCAGCAGAAACGGCAGATTCATATTGCGGTTGTTGATATAACCCTTCGTCAGTGCAAGCCACATATTTTCCACCGCAAAGCCCATAAAAGAAACAAGTATCACCAGTATTCCCATATTGTACCATTTGTATTTCATCTGCTTTTGTCCCTTTCCCATGTCCTGATAATACTTATAGTAATATACTCTTGTCCCGGAAACAAGGAATTTTATCTTAAGTTTTCCTTTACGTCCTCCGCCTCATAGTCAAAAATACATTTTTCAAAGGCATTAATCACATGAGTATCCTCATACTTGTCATATCTTTTATGCTTCCTGCCGTAGGTAATATGCACATGGCCATGCAGAAAATATTTCGGTCTGTACTTTTCCATCAGATGCAGGAACGCCCGGAAGCCCTGATGGGGCAGATCCAGTCCGTCATTCAGCTGATAAGCCGGCGCATGGGTAACCAGAATGTCAAAGCCACCCTTACGCCAAAGCCTGTATCGCAGCTTCCGGACGCGCTTCTGCATTTCCTTCTCCGTATACTGATGGACTCCCGGCTTATAACGCATGGAGCCGCCGAGCCCCAGAATCCTGACGCCCTGATAGATATAAATGTCGTCTTCGATACAGACGCATCCCTCCGGAGGTACACTCTCGTATTTTGTGTCGTGGTTTCCGTGTACATACAGTACCGGCACCGAGGCCATGGTAACCAAAAAGGACAAGTATCTGGGATCCAGATCTCCACAGGAAATGATCAGATCTATCCCGTCCAGCATTCCCCTCTCATAATAATCCCAGTACAGCTTGGATTCCACGTCCGATACGGCAAGTATTCTCATGTCGGAAGCTCCCTTCCCTTTTTCTAACGTTCAGCCGTCTCCAATCCCTGTTGAGTAATAACAGGCTGCGCCGATTCCGCTAATTCAACCGGACTGGGAATTGCACCGATGACATTTTCCGCCAGCCAGTCCATGGCTATAATATCCTTTGCCGACAGGCCTTCTTCCGGCTCGTTCTGAATAATACCCGTCTGAGAATACAGGATACCCGAAAAAGGGTTAAAACTCTCTGTATAAAAATTCTTTTTTAAAAGATCTGCCAGGCGCTTCGTGCCGATAGGCAGGCTTTGGGAACATATCATGTCCACTACGCCGCCGGACATTCCCCACCAGTAGTTGATCGGCTTTACCGCATCCGCGCTCTCGTCATTCTTCCAGGCGCCGTCCATAATTGTGCGGATCAGCCTTTCATAAAATTTCCCCCAGTGCCACAGCGGCATGGCCAGGCTGCGGGGATAGACCCCTTCCACACTGAACAGGCCGAAATACCGGGACGAATCCTCCGGGATGTTCATATCCTTGCCGGAAATAATGGACACCCCCTTCTCCTGCAGCTTGGCCAGGCTGTCCGTATTGTCCTTCAGTCTTGACCATTCCAGATAAACCTCCGCTCTGGGATTAACCATCTTGGCTCCCAGCGCAAAGGCATTAATATTGGCAATACATCCCAGGATAGGATAATCCGCTATATATCCCAGCCGGTTATTGTCCGCCATGGCTCCCGCAATGGCTCCCATTAAAAACTTAGCCTCATACATACGGGCATAATAGGTCCGGATATATCGATGGGAGGTATTGAGGGAGCAGTTCAGAATCCTCACATCCGGGTGGGCTATAGCCTCCTTTACACTCGCCGTAACAAAGGCAGGCGTGGTACTGAATATAATATTGCAGCCGTCCTCTATGGCCTTTTCTATGGTTTCCTCCGCCTTCTCCTGTGTAATATTCTCGTAGCAGACGGTGGATACCTCGTCAAAAAAGGTGGATTCAATATGCTGCCTTCCCAGCTCATGGGCATAGGTCCATGCGGAGGAGCCCGGTGTTTTCTCATAGATAAAGGCAATCTTCTGCTTCGCCGTGCTGATAGGGAGAATGCGGTTCAACAGAGGCTTCCTCTCCTGTACCGGCTCCATCTTCAGTTCCACCTCTTTCCCGGAGCCGCCGATCATAAACTCTTCCCAGCTCTTGACCACCAGCTCCTTAATCTCGTTGGAAGTCTTGTCCGCAAGGGCTTTATAGCCATACAGGGCCACAAAGGCAAGGAACGCATCACCGGTAGTCAGAGACAGCTTATCGCCGCCGTTGGCCTTGTACTCCGCGGAAAATTTAGAATAAATATAACTGAAATCCAGCCGGTCATCATCACTCCAGGCTTCCTCCGGCCCCTTTCCCACGGCTTCCTGCAGCTTCGCAAAGCTGCCCAAATTGGAGAACCATATGTAATTGATTTTGGAGTGCTCGTAAAAATCAACAAACTCGTAATAAATGCGGTTGCTTTTCTCCTCTGTCCTGGGCGGCAGGATTCTGACCACATTGCCCATGACGGAAACCGCGTCAAAATATTTGAGCACGCTGACCCGCTTATTGCCCTCCTCCACGTAAAATTCATTCATATATTCGTAAGCCTTGATCGGATCCCGAATACCTTCCCTTTCATGGCTGTCACTCAAATTTGCCCACTTATGGGCAAATTCCGTCTTATCGCTTAATATCGGCATAAAGTTGCCTGCGAAAGCATTGCTCCTGCCTCCGGTTCTGGTACCCACAATCCTGTCTATGGGAATCTGCACAAGCCCCAGCGGCACCTCTGCATAGTGCTGATTATAGGGCAGTATATCGTCCAGCACCTTAAGGGTGGGGGACTGGCCCTGCAGCAGCCTGGCCTGATAATCCTTCTTCCCCAGCTTATGCGCCTTGTCATAATCGATTATACTCATAATACTTTTCACTCCTCTCGAATTTCACCTCTGGATTATATCACATTCCCGGGGAGATATGAAGATTTTTTTGGCACAGGCCCGGGTTATTGAATCCTGCAAAAACCATACCCGCCAAGACTCAAATATTGTCAAATATATTATGCGTTAAATGTGCCCTCCCTATTCTCATACTGCATAAATAACAAATATTTCAATAAAACAACGTATTATATTGACTATTTTAATCAAAAATTATATGATAAAGAGTAGTAATTGTGAAGTACTGTGAGAGGTGTATACATGAAAGCAGGAAAATCGGCCGCGGAGAGAGCCGCCAAGCGTACAATCATTGATTTATACAGGGGAATGGCAGATCTGAAGATCGTCCGATGTATTAAAAACAGCCTGATTATGCTGCTGCCGGTACTTCTGACAGGTGCCTTTGCACTTTTCTTCCGCGCTTTGCCCATCCCGGCTTACCAGACTTTTCTGAAAGGTTTTTTGTCGGGAGCGCTGGATACCTTTCTGGGATCTGTCTATTCCGCTACTTTCGGCATACTCTCCATCTATATGGCTGTCAGCGTGGCACTTAATTATACACAGGTCTGGATGATGACGAAGACCTACAGCTACGGGATTGTGGTAACCTCCCTGATTTGCTTCTTCCTATTTGTGGGGACAGATGAGTCCGGCAGTTTTTCTGCCGCATCCCTGGGATCAGACGGTGTATTTACGGCCATTGTCTGCGGGCTGTCCGCAAGCTGGCTGTATGACCGGATCTGCAGGAAAATCAAATATTCCGAGCACCTTTTTACGGACGGCGCGGATGACCAGTTTCATGCCATGCTCTCCTCAATTATCCCTACCGTCCTGGTGGTGCTGATCTTTGCGGTCATTAACCTGATCCTCTCAAAACTCTTTCATGTGACCGGATTTCAGATGCTCTTTACCGAATTGATCGGACGTATCTTTGAAAACAGGACCCGTTCGCAGGGCACCATGCTTCTCTTCCAGTTCCTCTTTGGCATTATGTGGCTTTTTGGAATCCACGGAAACAATGTACTGGAATCCGTGGCCCAGGACATCTTTGTGCCGGCAATTGCCGTCAACCAGGAGCAGCTTGCACTGGGACTGCCCGCGACGGAGATATACAGCAAGACCTTCCTGGACGCCTTTACGATGATTGGCGGCTGCGGCACCACATGGTGCCTGATTATTGCAATTCTCCTCTTCAGCAGGAAGAAAAGCAGCCGCAGCCTGGCCAGGCTGTCAATTGCACCGGGCCTGTTGAACATCAATGAGATTATGACCTTCGGACTTCCCGTGATATTCAATCCGATTTTCATGATTCCGTTCCTTTTTACTCCCATGGTATGTACCGTAATCAGCTCAACGGCAATCCGGCTGGGACTGGTGCCGGTTCCTGTTCACCAGGTGCAATGGACCACCCCGATCCTGCTGGGCGGTTATCTCGCCACCGATTCCGTGGCAGGCAGTGTTCTGCAATTAATCAACCTGACGGCGGGCGTACTCATTTATGCTCCTTTTGTAAGGCTTTTTGATCAGGAGAGCAGCCACGACGCCAGGCAGAAACTGGATAAACTCGTGAAAATCCTGATAAACAGCGAGGAATCCCGCAAGCCCATAGAACTCCTTAAGCTGCAGCATGACGAAGGCACGGTAGCAAAGATTCTGGCACAGGAGCTTCAGGATATGATCGGCGTAAAGCCTCTGCAAATATTTTACCAGCCTCAGCACAACGCGGAACATCAGTGTATCGGCGCAGAGGCACTGTTGCGCTGGCGCCATGACGTCTATGGCATGATCTATCCGCCGCTGATAATAAAGCTGGCAGAGGAAATCGGCAAACTCACCGAACTGGAAGAATCGGTGTACCGCACGGTGGTAGAGAATATGGACAGGTTGTGTGCCGCACTGGGGGAAAATGCAAGAATCTCCGTAAATGTCACGGGGGAAACCATCCAGGGAGAAGAGTTTGAAAACTTCCTGACAGAACTCCACGAGGCTTATCCGAATCAGTGCTCCCACCTGGCTATTGAAATCACAGAACAGGCGGCGCTCTTAATAGACGATACCCTGATCGGGCGGCTGAACCGCATTAAGGATATGGGCTTCGAACTGGAGATTGACGACTTCAGCATGGGGAGTACTTCCATTAAATATCTGCAGACAAATATTTTCTCCACCCTGAAGCTGGATGGCGGATTGAGCAAGGGCGTACTGGCAAATCCCAGAAGCCGTGAAATTGTGGCATCCATTATCAAGCTTTCTCATGAATTCGGGATTTCCGTATTGGCGGAATACGTGGAAAATGAAGAACAGCGAAAAGCACTTGAAGATGTAGACTGCACCATGTACCAGGGCTATCTTTACAGCCCTGCCATTCCACTGGAAGAACTGGAAGAAAGGTATAAAAAAGAGCGATAGACGGGACTCGAACCCGCGACCTCCACCTTGGCAAGGTGGCGTACTACCAACTGTACTACTATCGCATGAGAGGTAATATGACCGTCTTCTTTCCTGACGGGTCCTGCCGAAAAGGCAGGGCAATCACCTGCAGAGCAGGGCAATCACCTGCAGAGCAGGTGATGGGAATCGAACCCACGTATCCAGCTTGGAAGGCTGGTGTTCTACCATTGAACTACACCTGCATATTAAATTATCCATCGAACGAAATAAATATTATCATAGGAAAGAATAAATGTCAACCCCAAAGTTAAGATAACAAAAAATCTTTGACAACCCGCCGCAATACGCTTATACTGGATACAGGGGACGGCACCCATAACAAAAAACTGCGAAAGTAACCTGTAAATCTGCAATCAGGAAAGAGGGGAGGATACCCATAGCAAAAAACACAGATTCCGAAGGCAGGAAAACCATCCGCGTCCTGGACGGAGAAGGAAACCAGATTGGTCTGACTTATCCGAAACGGGCGGCGGGACTGGTAAAAAAGGGTCGGGCATATTATGTGAACGACTTCATTATTCATCTGAGTATGTCCGATGCCATGTTGCCAGACAACACACAAAAATCGGAGGTAATGAAGATGGATCAACCTATTACAATAAACACTGCAAATAAAGAGACAGAGAATCAGATTATAAAGTTATATTTTGACCCCCGCAAATGGTCTTTTAACAAGACATGCAAGGACAATGTAGGTAACCGTTCTTTTATAACGGGACCGGACGGAGTGCTCGCTGAAGGCTTTATGATCGGCAACTGGGCCAACAACTGGACGGAGATCGTTTCCGAAACTCTCCTCCTGCCGAAAAATACGGACTGCAGCTTTACTTTCTGGCTGAACGGCGGAGAGAATGACCGGAATGACGAGGTGTGCCGCTTTGATGTTCTTTTCAACAACAATTTTGAACAGCGCCTCTCCTATAATCTGAACCGCAATTATATCCGCCCTGCGAAAAAGCTGAACGGATGGGAATTGTATGAAATACCCTTCCGAACCCAGGACAATGAATATACGGAGCTGAGATTCGTTGCCCAGAAAGCCTATACAACAATTTTGGCAGCAAAGGACGTGTCCGCTTACGCGGAGCTGGAGGATCATCCGGATCCCTTTGAGGCAGAAAGGCCACAGCGCCACAATATTATTTTCAGCGACGGCTTTCCCAGCAATAACTGGTACAGCACAAAAAGTCTCAGGGAAAAGCATAAACAGCAGCAGACAGAAAAAAAGCACCGGAACGGCTTTCATCTGGGCTCAGGCTTTCCCGCCGAGGCCTTTGGTGTACCGCCGATCCCGAATGGTGTTCCGCCGATCCCGAACTTCGGCCCCGGCATAAATATGCCGGAGGTACAAGTGGCAGGTGTCGATACCTCAAAGATTGCCGCTTCCCTGGAAAATCTGTTTAACAGAGTAAGGCAGGGTAAATATGTTTCCATCGAGAATCTTGAAGATGTAATGGAAAACAGCAGCGATCAGGCCCGGGAGATAATAGGAGACGCCACCCAAAGGCTGAGCGATGCGTTGCAGCAGGTTACCGAAGAAATTCAGGCCAACGCAGAAAATCAGCTGACGGCAATCTCCGAAAGCCTGGATGCCCTTTCTTCTGCCTGCGATATGCTGGAAGACCTGGATGTGGAAAGCTTTGCGGGTAACATCAGGGTCACTAAGGGAGAAGCAGAGGATCTGGATGGCATCCTGTCCGATTTGACAGACTCCATATCCGACATTGCAGAGGATCTTCGTTCCGACATTGAGGAAATAGCAGATCACCTGGAAGAACTGCGGGATTCCCTGTCTATGTAGTCAAGTATCCATCCAATATTTCCTGTTCTACGAGACAAAAATCGAGCTGCTGTGGAGAAATCCACAGCAGCTCTTTTCATCCATCATTGCCTTGTCTATAATATTGCAGCAGCAGCCTTACCACCCTGCTGTAGCTGACCTTGCCGTCAGATACGCCGTTGATTTTCAGGTTTGTATCAATAAACACATCCGCCGCCTTATCCACAAGCTCCGTGTCGATCAGCGCCTTGCCGTTAATCCGCTCCCACTCCTCGTCGGATACAAAGATATTATCCGTCCAAACCTGCTCAGACACCACCGTAAGAGGTACTGCTGCCGCTGTCTCCGCAAAGACCTCCGGCTGCTCCTCCTCCAGCCTGTGCACATCATTATACAGATAATTCAGCACACTCAGATACCCCGCATACTGAAAGAACTCGTCCTCCGCCTGCACACACGCCAGATAACCGATAAAGTTTGCCTCGTCCTCATAAATATATCCCCGCAGATGTGCCAGCTCATGGCACATGGTAGAAGGAATATTCAGGATGTGCATGACATCATTGTAATTGGCCTCCATGGAAAACGGGAAATAGTAGCCTTGCATATATTGCTGGCACATAAAATCCGAAAAGAACATTGCCTTGGACCCCGGATACCAGCCCTCCAGCTGCGGATACGTCCGCCCCAGCTGCTGCATCAGCTCCCGTGCCTCATCTCCCATCACTCTCAGGCCCTGCTGCCAGTCCCCGCTGTCCCGCCGGGATATTCTGATGCCGTCCCGGCCGCTATAAACTACCATACCGGTTTCATCCCGCTCCATGGCCCGGGACAGCCGGTTACACTCCCCTGCCACCATATTATAGACGGCAAACAGCTCCACCGGCGTGTAGTCCTCCTGCGCCTCCCCGAAATAGCGCTCCGAAAAGGGGGAGGCGTGATACAGGATGAAACAGTTCAGCGTCATAACCAGGCAGACAATCAGCAGTGCCCATGCAAAAAAGCGGTAAAATCCACGGGAAAAGCGGCAGAAACCGCTTGTCTGCCGGGGCCTTCCGTAGACCCACACACCTGCGATACCCACCGCTTCCGAAGCCTTGCGCTCTGCCGCCCGGCTTCCGGCCCTTCTGACGGCACAGACAAGCCCTGTAACTGCCCATACGACTCCCAGGAGAATGGCTGCCGCCACCAGCACAAGGCCCGCGGCAATCAGCCATTCTCCCACGGAAAAGGGGAAAATTCCCGTAATACGTCCATATGTATTCACCCAGATCGGAAACACATTTGCAATATACCAGTCACAAAAAGACGCACTGCACCAGGCTGCCGCATTCAGCAGAAGAATTACTGCCATGATAAGCCCGAAAAGCTTTTTCGTCGTTTTATTCCCAGGAAATGTACTTTTCATAATCATCCCAGATACAGCAGATCCAGGTCTTGCCCTGGTTCAGCACAATCTCGTTGCCTGACTTGTCATAATACAGGGTAGGATTGGGGTTAAAGTAATTCCCGTAGCTGGGGTCGCTCGCACCCTTGCGCTCCCAGGTTCCCTCTATGACCTTGCCGTTTGTGAATACATACGCCTTACCGCTGCCGTCCGTCACAAAGTCCAGATAGTCGCTCTTCGGATTGTTCGGCTCCTTCCTGGAACCATGGCAGACCTTGAAAATGACATTCGTCACCGTCAGCTGCTCGCCGGTCAGGCCGCAGGTATGCGCCGCTCCCCACTGGCTGCGGTAATACAGCCTGTCATCGGCATTATACTCAAAGCAGGGATTATGGCTGCCGTAACCGCCGGAATTGGTCTGTGTACCGCCGGGATAAACCTTTACCGCATCCGGAAAGCTGTCATAGGTTGCCAGATAGCCGTCATCGGCAAATTCAAAGGACTTGTCAAAGGTACTTCTGTATTTCGTATCATAGCCCCTGGCTTCCACGCCGTCTGCATACTTCGCCACATCCAGGTATCCTGTAAACTCGGTAGCAGCACCCTGCATCTGAGATTTGTCCCGCTTAAATGCCGCGTCATAGCTGTTGTCAATCACCGGGTCCGTACTGATATTATCAATATGCCTGGACTCGATCAGCTTCTCCACCCAGGGGATTGCCAGCCCCCAGTTCACGTAAATGGAGTCAAAGGACATGGCCTCGTGGATATAATAATCCCGGCTGGAACGAACCGGGCCGATCATATCCAGATCATCATAATCCTCAAAAATCGCCATCAGACGTGAGGTACGTCCCTCCACAGGTGCCTCATAAATAATGCTGGCCTTGGATATACCGTACTGCTTTAAGAGCGGGCTGCTGTCCTTATAGCCTGCCCGTTTATTGTTCGGTATCATAACCGCCATGCTTCTTCTGCCGGCAACCGCTTCATCCTTCCACTCGCCGGTAAGATTACTCTGCATCCTGCCGTCTACTACGCTCCGTTTCCCGATGGTATGAGTCTCGCCGCCGGACATCATTCCGTCCCCCAGCGAAGTCCCCCCCTCATCCGTCTCCGCACCGGAATCCGACTCCGCAGGCGGTTGGCTTTCGGGGTCGGAGGGCTCCTTCGGGCTATCCGTAATAATGGGAGAAGGATTCAAGGTTGAAACGGGGGATGAAGGCCCTCCGTCCTCGCCGCACCCTGCCAGGACGCCCATAGTCATCGCCATCATAAGTGCTGCTGCTAATTTTTTCTTCATAAGAAAACTCCTGTCCTTTCTTTTTTGTCTATTCTATTTTAGCTCCAAAAAGACATTTTGTCTATTTATTCAGCAAAAAAAGTTTTCATTTTATAACGGATGTGATATACTTGGAATATACAGGAAATCGTGATCCTGTCAGAGGGGGATTCAGTCATGAAATTAAAGGAAACCGTTGATGTATCTTCATTTCTTTCAGCCACGGAAAAATGCGCCGGTGATGTTTTCTTCCACACGCCGGAGGGCGATATTCTGAACGTAAAGTCCCTGCTTTCGCGATATGTAGTAGTTTCCGTCTGCAAACCGGGAGAGCTGCAAAAGGCCAAGGTTGTCTGCACCAATGAGAAAGATTATTCTCTCCTGTCCGATTATCTCCGGCCTGACCCGGAAGACCAGGTTTAAAAGGAAGGAGTTCCGGGCGTCAGTTGACGCCCGGACAGGAATAACTGCTTTCCAGCTCCTCCAGAATGTGTATCATGTCGCGGATATTATGGGTCTCTCTGACCTTTTTACGAAGATGCTGCAGCAGCTCCAGATAGCTGATACGCTCCGGTACAAGTCCGTCCACTACCCCAGGATACTGGCTTTTGACATTATCCACCATTATTTTCACCAGATGCTTATTCAGAATCGTATCATACTTCTCATAGCATAGTTCTACTGTCCTGTCAATCAGGCTTCGGAAAGTCTGCTCCCCCACCGTCTCCGCTTCCCCTTTCAGCAGAACCTTATCATAAGAACGTATCTCGTATTCCATGGGCCCCAGCAGAGAATGATCCCTGAGCCGCAGAATCGGCATCAGCATTCCCGTAGTCCCTGCCAGCTCCGCTCTCTTCTGATTCACATAATTAGTAGGTACCCCCTCTGCAAAACAGGGAACCAGCTCCAGCCCGAACTGCAGCACCAGGGGCTCGGCAATCATGACATCGCGTATCTCCCGCCCCATCTTCAGGCTGCCGTTCTCCACGATGTCCTCCTCCGTTCCCAGAAGCTCGTTTCCTCTGATCTTTAATACACTGCAGATTCCCGCAAGCAGGCTCACATCCGGCATCCCTGTGCCGCACTCCCACTTGCTGACTGCCTGAGGAGTCACCCCAAGCCTGGAGGCAAAATCCTCCTGCGTCATTTTCAGGTTCTGCCTGCCTCTGCTGATTACCTCGCCGATACGATTATCTGTTTTCATTTTCCCGCCTTTCCGCTCGATGGCACAGAATCATTCTGTGCACATCTGAAGCCTGCATTTGTTGTTTACAGCAGCTTTATTACATACTTTCATTTTATCCCCGGAAAGCACTTCTGTAAAACAACCGCCTGTTGCAGGACGGTGCAACACACTCCGCCTTCTCCTCACACTATTCCCCAGGGTCTCCCTGCAGATCCCCGGCAGTACGGCATTGCTCAATCAGATTATAATAATCATTCCGCAGAATATACGCGCTGAACTGGTACCTGTTCTTTACATCCTGCCTTGCAGCTTCCATGTATGCCGTCTGCTCCTCTTCCGTCAGCTCCTTCTTCCAGGTAGTGGTCTTTTGCTGCCGGTCATAAGCCACGGTATCGCTGACAAAGCTCTTGTCCTTGAAAATAACAAGTCCCTCTTCCTCCGAAAAAATGTCTCTTCCCGCATACATCCGGGAATCAAAATCAAAACCAAACAGGTTCAGCAGCGTCGGCAGTATATCCACGGAGCAACAGACCTTATCCACATACACAGGCTCTTCCATACCGGCATTCCACAAAATCAGGCTGTTGCGGTATACATCCAGATCCTGGGAGAGATCCTTTCCTGCCAGCTCCTCATACTGCTCCTCCGTCATTCCGTAAGGGTAATGATCCGCACTGAGGCAGATAACCGTGTTCTCCAGCTTTCCTGCCTGCTCCAGCTGGTCCAGCAGGTATTCCAGCGCCTTATCCAGCTCAATATTGCAGGCAAGGTATGCCCTGGCATTCTCGGACATATCCAGATCCGCCACTGCCTCCTTATTTTTGCCGGACATACGGTTTCCGGTGAAATTATAATTCATATGCCCGGATACGGTCATATAGTACACATGGAAACGCTGGTCATTGATATATTCCCCTATGGTCCCTTCCATCATTTCCAGGTCGGAGCCGGGCCAGGCATCCGGGGTTGCCACGGTAAAAAGCTGTCCCCCCCACTCCTCTTCCGAGAGACCTTTTCCAAGCTTGATCGCCTTGAAATCATACCCCAGATTGGGATGGGATAGATACCGGTCATAGTAGGACAGGGTATTGTTATGGTATGCCCTGCTGTAAACATTCTCCTTCGCAAAGAACTTGGGCAGCACATATGCCATATTGTTATCGGCACTCGCCTTCATACTGTGCTGTCCATCCGGAATCAGGCCCGTACAGTTCACATATTCACCGTCGCTGGTGCTGGTGGCCCAGAGCGGGACATAATAATTCTGAAACACAAAGGACGAATTGACCATTTTGTACAGTGTGGGTGTCAGATCCTCCCTGACGGCATAGGTGGAAAATCCTTCCGCAGTCAGGTAAATCAGATTATACCCTTCAAACATTCCCGTGTACTCATTGCGGTTTGTCGGCGTCAGCCCGGCAATGTAATCTGCCAGCCATCTCTCTTCCTTATTGTCCTGAGACATTTCCGCCAGCTTTGCCAGATCCATCTCAAAGACATGGGGCGATGTATCCGGTTCCTGCTCCGGATCCGGCAATTCTTCCCCTCCCCTGCCGTCCCCTTCCCCGGAAAGATTGTCTCCCTCCGTATCGGAAACACTGTTTGCAGACACGGTTCCCACCAGTACCGCATCCCCCCCGGCCATGCCCGCTATCATATTTCCGTCCGTGGTAACCTGGGGCTTTTCCCTGCGGTGCGTCAACCTGTCAAAAAGAGCCTGTATCTCATAAAATCCGTCCCTCTGTACCATGGCCACGGCTCCCATATTGCGCATGACCGTGTCAGGATCATAAAATTCACTGTAATCCTCGGCATAAGCGGCTCCTACGATATTGCCGATCATTATGGTACAGATACAGTACGCCAGCGACATCAGGCCCGCAAGCCCCATGCTGAGCCTTCTGATTCCGTGCAGGGGCCTGGGTTTGTATTTCTTCAGTTTTCTCAATACTTCCAGTCCCACAATCGGCAGCAGCAGCAGGATCAGCAGCGGCAGGGTCTGCAGCAGGCCCGTCAGCGCCTCACGCCAATAGCTCGTGAGGGCATCCCCACCGGTTTCAAACATTGCCTTCATCTGCAAAGGCTGTTTAAAAATATGAAAGTATACTGCCTGTACGGCAAAAACAAGGAATTCCGTCCACAGCATGATCCTGGAAGCCCGCTTCTCGCCCTTTTCGCGGAAGCATCCGCCGATAAACGACTGTACTGCAGCAATCAGCGCGACCAGCCCCACCGTAAAGACCGGATTAAAACCCTGCAGGCCGTAACAGCCCAGGTGGAACACGATTTCCATATAGACCAGTATTCCCGCATAAACAAGCCAAACGGTCATAATCATCCCTTCATCCTTTGTTCTGTGCGCCTTCTTAAATAATTTATGGCACTGCCATTTGCTTAATACATTCTAACTCACATAATTCGGTAAGGCAACTTAAGATTTACTAAAGTTTTTGCATACTTTTGGCCGCTTATTGCGTAATTCCGTATCCTGTATTGGGGCTGACCGCACAATAAGTAATATCCAGAAGGAAGGCCGTCAGAAATACGCCGCACAGGATAAAACGCCATCTGCGGGACATCTTATGGTAAAGCCTCATGTACAGGGGCATGAGATAGCAGTTTAACGCCATACCCCCCAGGCCAAAGCACACCGCCCCCAGCAGACAGACCCGCCCGTTCAGATCCAGATGGTAGCCGCTGTAATCCCACCAGCGTATACCCCACCTCCATTCCAGGAATACACTGGTCATATATTCAAGCACAGAGCAGATCACGGCGGAAAGTAAAAAAACAGCAAGGGGCCGCTTACTCAGGCGGTGCAGCAGAAACCACAACAAAAGCCCTCCCACACCGTATATCGGCAGATAAGGGCCTTTATAGATTCCCCTGTTGATAAAGGCGTGCTTCGTCACCAGGAAAATCCCCACCTCCCACAGCCAGCCGCCAAAGGAGACAAGGAAAAATAGAATAACATAAAAGTCAAAGGTTCTTACGGTTTTGTTTGCAGGCATAGTATTCTCCATAGAGACAGAATGCCCTGAAATGCCGAAAACCATACGATAACGTAAATTTTACCACCCGTATCTGTCGTTCCGTATCTGCCGCTTCCCGTATCTATCGTTTTCGTATCTGCCGCTTCCGTATCTATCGTTTTCGTATCTGCCGCTTCCGTATCTATCGTTTTCGTATCTGCCGCTTCCCGTATCTGCAGCTCCTGTATTTACCGCTTTTTCGGTTCCGTCAGGCCATAACTCATATGGATCAGGTTTCGGATTTCCTCATCGGGCACGTTATCGTCCAGCGTAATACTGATCCACTGCCTTTTATTCATATGATATGCCGGCAAAAAGCCAGGCCTCGACCGCAGGAAGCCAATCAGGTCAGGGTCGCATTTCAGATTGAGAACTTCAATGTCTCCCCCACCGGAAAGTCCCAGCTTATCCCTGCCCACATTCATTATCAGGCCGTACCATTTTCTGTTTTTCTGATGCCGCAGGACCGCGTTGGCATCCTGCCAGGGGTAGTCAGGCTCCGTACCGTACTGCTCCTTTACCCACTGAAAAATTTCCTGTCTGTTCATTTCAGAGTACCTTCACCTTAAAATTTCAAACGGCATCCAGCGCTGCCTGCAGCTCCGTACACATGAGAAGGAATGCTCCCACACCGTGAAGGTCATTCACATGAACGGGACGGGCACAATAAAAGTCATAATCCCCCACCCCTGTGCCGATACATACATTCCCGATCTGAATATCCTCCCCCTGCCAGCTCAGGCTGCCTGTCACCCCGTCAAAGGCCCGAAGGACCAGTTCCAGATAAGTCCGATCCAACACACCTCTGCGCACGCCTCTTGCCATGGCAGCCGCATAGAGGCAGGAACAGGAATTCTCCAGCCAGTTCCCCGGCGCTTCCGGCTTATTCACTACCTGATACCATCGGCCGTCCCTGCTTTGATAGCGTGAAAGAGCTTCCAGCAGAGCTCTCACCATGTCGGCAAGCCGGTTACAACGGGAATCATCCGGCATTTGCTCCATCACGTCCAGGATGGCCACAGGAACCCAGCCCATGGAGCGGCCCCAAAATTCCTGAGAACAACCCGTATCAGGATTCGCCCATTCCTGCTGCCCTGTCTCATCCCACGCATGATACCAAAGTCCGGTCTCAAGATCCCGGTTATTCGTTTCCATCAGCAGTATTTCCAGAACGGCCAGATCCATCAGATCAGGGCGTTTAAATCGACGGGCATACTCGGCGATAAAAGGGCACGACATATATAAGCCGTCCAGCCACATCTGCCCCGTACATCTCACCTTATGGTAAAAGCCGCCACAGTCGCAGCGGGGAATATCCTGCACCTGTGCCATTACCGTGTCCATGGCAGTACGGTAAAAGGAATCCCCCGTAGCATCCCAGAGAGGGTACAGCAGAATACCCGGTTGAATGTCGTCCAGATCCCCGTGATCGTAGTGCAATATCCGGCTTCCGTCCGGAGAAAAAACGGAATGAATCCATGCTCCCGCATAGTCCAGATACCGGGATTCACCACAGAGAGCCGCGGTTTTGCACATGCCTGACAGGAAAACTCCCTGATGGTAATGAAAACGGCCTTTGGGGGGAAGCTCTTCCGCAGGATAATTGCGAATCATGGTTTCACAGGCTTCCCTGGCATAATCAATCGGTTTTTTCATGTTCATTGTCTTACCCCTCTTTCTGCCCGATCCGGCTTTCCATATTACAGTATTATAGACGATATTACCGAAATTTTCCTGATGTTACAAAAAGCCGCAGAGTAAATACAGCTTCACTCTGCGGCTTTCATTCTCACGCAATCATATTCATCTGATAAGCAATAGCCGCCTGCTGCATCTGATACCGGGTTGCCCCCGGCTGCAACGGCTGTACAGGCACTTCGTCGGCTGCGGGCTGGGCCGCTCCTTCCGCATCCAGCATCCTGGTCGTCCGGACACCTGCTTCATCCACCGGCCGGCTGTTATTCGGCTCACTCTCCGCCGATGCAAAACGCCCTTCCGCCTTCATGATCCTGTCTGCATTCATCCTGCCCATCTGCATCTGCATGGCGATCACATCCGCAAAATTAACTGTCTCTCCCCTGCGCAGGGGATTCATATTATGCTCATCCTCTGCCATCCCGGAAAAATCCGTCTTGGATGCCAGCAAATCCTCCCCGATAGGCTTCACCTTAGACAGGCTGCTGCCGCTCACGGTATTTGTATTATATATGTATGGACGATACATCTGAAAACTTACTGCGCCGACTGTTCCGGCGCTTCCGATTGCTCCGACCCGCATATGCTGTTCCTTCCCGTTTTCTATAAGCCAGCAGGCCTGCGCCTGCTTTTCCTGTCAATATTGTACCAGACTTTTCTTCTTTCCGCAAGCGGCATATCATTGGTTTTCATAACCTCTCCCGCCCATTCCGCCGCATCTCCCCCATAGTCCTGTATGCCCGGATACCGCACTTTTATGCAGCCGGCGTCAGAGCGGAAAACAGGAAGACAGCAATTCCCAGGATCACCAGCACAATGCCTGTGGCACGGTTTAAGGTCTTCGGCTCCGCCTTGTTGGCAAACCTGGCCGCAATCCTGGCCCAGATGAGAGTAAACAATACACACAGACCCAAAACGGTAAAATCCGGCATTCCCCCCAGAGTAAAATGGGAAACGGCTCCCGTAAGCGCCGTAAAGGTCATAATAAATACACTGGTACCCACTGCCGTCTTAAGCTCATAACCCAAAACGGAAGTCAATATCAAAAGCATCATCATTCCGCCGCCGGCGCCGATAAAGCCACAGATGAATCCAATCAGAATACCGCAGATCACGGACTGAACCATCCGCTTTTTGGAAGACACAGCCCGCATGTCCTCTTTTGTGGTCATAACCGGGCGGAGGATGAATTTAACCCCCAGAAGAAACGTCATAAACACGGAAAAATTCCCCATAGCCCGGGCCGGAACAAGCTTGGAAACATAGCTCCCCACCACGGTGAAAACCAGCACGCTGGCCATCATCACAAGCCCGTTTCTTATATCAAGATTCTTGTTCTTACCGTAGGTATAGGCGGAAACTGCGCTGGCCAGCACGTCGGAGGAGAGGGCGATGCCCACCGCCATGTAGGGATCCATGTCCAGAAAGGTAATCAGCATGGGACTGATCACCGCCGCGGCACTCATGCCGGCAAAACCGGTTCCAAGTCCGGCTCCCATACCTGCAAAAAACGAAACGAAAATAATCCATACTATCTCCGGCATTTATCGATCCCTCCCGTTCATCCCTTCCGGTATTCGGCAAAATCAGCCTGAATACTCCGCATACATATCCTTCCAGCCCTTCTCTGCCCAATATTCCGATCCGTCCTTCAGTCTTCCGATCAGCTTATATTGGAACATTTCCCTGCGGATCAGTTCTATATCGCTGAATGCAATAGAAGCCCTGATGATTTCGTTGATCTCCTTTTCCGTATATTTCCTGTCCATATCCACTTTTTCCGCAATCTTCATCAGCGCAATAATCCTTAATGGCTTCTTAGAAGGATACTGCAGGAGCTTTCCGTCGCCGTCATAGTAATGCTGCAGCTTTTTATTGTATTCCTGTACAGAGTTTTCCATGGCAATCCCCTTTCATAGTATCAATGTCTTTTGTAAAAATATCTTCCGCTGCCTGCAAACAATTCTATCACGGGTTTGCCGCTGATGCCATGAAATACCGGAAAAATTTATGTAAAATTTATAATATCCGTTTTATCAGATGACAACTCCCTGACGGGTATGATATACTGTTTATGGAATTTATCAAAGAGTCCGGCAGGAAAGTGGGGAACATGACAATGATCAGCTTCCGGGAAATCACAGAAGACAACTTTTCAGCAATTATACAGATGAAACGCCCGGAAGGAGAGAAATTTGTAGCCTCAAATGCCTGTTCGCTGGCACAGGCGTGGCTGTACAGGGAGGCCGGCGATGTCTGGCCTTTTGCAATTTATCATGAAGATACGCCGGTAGGCTTCATGATGCTGGACGAGGATTCGGAAGAACGGTGTCTGGTGATCTGGCGGATAATGTTCCCGGTGGAGCACCAAAATAAGGGATACGGAACCCATGCCATCCGGCAGATTATCAATCTGGCAAGGGATTCCGGAAAGTATGACTTTATCCTCCTGGACTATGTGCCGGAGAACGTAATCGCAAAGCATGTCTACGAAAAGCTTGGCTTTCTGCCCACCGGAGAAATCGTCAACGACGGCGAAATTGAAATGAAGCTAATGTTATAATTATTGTTTCAAACCCATACACCATCCTTAGTATTTGTAATACTAACATTATACTATATATGGTGACGAAAGTGTAGTGAAAATGCTGAATTAAACAGCGTTTCCCTAACTTTGTGACACAACACCTAAGCTTGATGTTGAAGAAGAACGACTTCTACTAAAAACGTTTCCATGATCTGAAACGTCCAAATGTCAAGCCCACGACAAAGCCTTATTGCCGTGATGCTTCCTTTTCAGGCTTAGGTTCGGTTTCTATCTCCGCCTCTCCTGAGCTTTTCTCCTTTTTCTCTATCTGAATAAACCTAGCACTGTAGAGGAAACACCCCGTCAAAAAGGCGCCTAAATCAAGGAATACAGCCACAAATGCAGAGAAAATCGCCATTTTCCGAAAATCATAATTAAAATAATTCAACGACTTTTCAAAAGCAGTAAGGTTACCAAGAAGATCCCGTCTTATGATTTCGGCCTCTTTCAGTATGACATCAGCGTCACGATATTCTTTTTGCATATACTCATCTTGATAAGTCTTTTCGTAAGCGTCAAATAAGATAGTGGATAGAAAAATAACCCCCAGCCCTCTATACT